>DRPN01000104.1 GCA_011374625.1 Bacteroidota bacterium | reverse complement strand
GTAACCGTTTAAAGACGGCCTTTCTGTCCAATATGTCGCATGAAATCAGAACCCCGTTAAATGCCATCATGGGATTTGCCGAACTGTTGAATGACCCGGGTATCTCACAGGACGAAATAAATAATTATGTAGGGATCATTAAAAGTTCAGGCCGGCATTTATCGCATATTCTTGATGAAATCCTCTATATATCCAGGATTGAAGCCAATGAGATTATTATTCATAAAGAACCGTTTGACGTACATTCGTTATTAAAAGAATTGCTTTTAATATATGAAAAGAATCCCTTGACATTAAAAAAACGACTAAGTATTAAAGCTGTTAATCACCTTGACACTCCTTATATGATAAAAAGTGACAAGGAACGTTTGCGGGAAATTTTACAAAATCTGTTGAACAATGCTATAAAATTCACCGAAGAAGGGAGTATTTATTTCGGATACAAGGAAAAAAGTGCCTATCAATTGGAATTTTATGTCAAAGATACCGGGATGGGCATAGCAAAAAAGGATTTATCGCGGATTTTTAACCGTTTTCAACAGGGAGACAATTCGCTGACACGTTTACACGAAGGAGTCGGACTGGGTTTGTCTATTAGCAGAGATCTTGTAAAATTGCTGGGGGGTAATCTCCATGTGGTATCAAAACCGGGAGAAGGTTCCGTTTTTTCTTTTACCATACCCAAAAAGTAATGTTTATTTTATCATTCATTAAGTACCAAAGAAAGAAGAAGAAAGACCATGACTAATAAAAGCATATTAATAGCCGAAGATAATGATTTAAACTATTTCGTCATAAGTAAGATGCTAACGTCGCTCGGAACAGATATAATCAGGGCAGAAAACGGATTAAAAGCCGTAGAATACTGTAAATCACATGAAGAAATATCCCTTGTACTGATGGATATAAAAATGCCTGTTATGGACGGGTATGAAGCAACCAAAGAGATCAGAAAAATTCGTCCGGACCTGCCCATTATAGCCCAGACGGCGCATGCCAATGAATATGACAGGGATACCGCATTTAAGATCGGATGCAATGATTACCTGACCAAACCCATAATGCAGGATCGTTTAATTGAGGTTGTAAAAAAATATCTGGGGTAAGCAAAAAAATCACAATTTCAGGATTTTAAATTCCACCCTTCTGTTCTGTGCCCTTCCTTCGTCTGTATCGTTAGGGGCTACCGGCTGGCTTTCGCCATATCCTTTGGCCACCAGACGGGATGGATTTATTCCTTTGGATACCAGATAGTCCACTACGGCAGCAGCCCGGGCACGCGAGAGCTTCAGGTTCACCGCATCCGAACCGATATTGTCGGTATGCCCGGCAATCTCTACCTTAATATCCGGATTATCCTGCATAAATTTAACTACCCGGTCTAAAGAGGGAAAAGATTCAGGCTTAAGGGTTGCTTTTGCAAAATCAAAGAAAATATTCTGCAAAACAACCTTAGCACCGGCCTCGATCTTTTTCAGATAAAAATCATAGGTTGTACGGGTGACCGTATCATTTTCCGGCGCCGGGATCACATCCAGGAAAAACATATATCCCGGAGCATTCAGTTCCACGCCGATACTTTTTCTGTTCTTCGCCGTAATCCGGAAAGCTCCGTCTTCTTTTCCGGATATTGTTTTTCCTATGATTTCATTTTTCCCCAGGTCAATAATATCAATGGAAGCCATCACCGGCAGCGAGTCCCGGCTATCCAGAACCTTTCCTTCAATAATCCAGGGCTTAACCTCCGGCACCGGCACCGGAACAATGACAGGAGCCGGAGGGGTAACGGGCCGGGGTTTGACTTCCGGAACCGTATCTTTCGGCACCGTATCAACCTTCACGGTATCTACCGGCAGCGGAGGCAACCACGTTATCCTGTACATATCTTTCAAACCGACAGTTTCCTCCCGTACACCTGAGATGTAAGCCACCGAAGAATCCACCGGGGAAGGAGTGTAAAACAGGTCGTCATCGGGCGTGTTAACAGGATAACCTAAATTCTCAGGTGCCGACCAATGTCCGGCAGAATCCTTTACCGACCTGAACACATCAAACCCTCCAATTGAATTATGACCTTGTGAGCTAAAATACAAAGTCTTGCCATCAGGAGTCACATAAGGACTTTCTTCATCATAGGGCGTATTGATAGTCGTATCAAGGGGTTCGGGCTTGCCCCATTTCCCATTTTCCAACCGCTGTATCTTAAAAATATCCTTTCCCCCGTGGCTCATCTTTTTATTGTCTGAAACAAAATAGACAGTATTGCTATCCGGCAGGAAAAAAAGGGAGGTTTCCTGTCCTTTTGTATTGATGTGGGGCAATGCAGAACAGGGTTTTTTCCATTTTCCTTTTTTGTTTTTACTGACCAGGATGCTTCCGTTCCTTTTGTTTCCTCTGTAGATAAATAATTTTCTGTCATCCGGCGAAACAGCCACTGCCGCATCATTGTATTTTGAATTAACAGGTTTCTTCATCCGATAAGCCTCGCTCCACACCCCGTTTTCCTGAACACTTTGATAAATATCTTCCTCAAACTTATTATCATACCGGTTGGGAAGTTGCTTATCCGACTCCGGACGGCGAGAGGTGAAATACAAATGATCTCCCGCGGGGTTGAGTACCGTTTTATAATCATCATATTCCGAATTCAGTTCATTTCCTATATCTTCAATCCTGACACGTACAGTATCCTTCATAATCTCTTTAGCATACTCACATTCTTCAATATGTTTCCTTACCTGCTCGCCTAATATTTTCAAGACCTTTTTCTCGCCGTGGTTCATAAAATATCTGTAATTCTGCAATGCATCATCAAACTTGTAATTATATTGACTGGCCAAGCCCAGAAAATAGTAAATGTCCGGAGTCAATTCTTTTCCAAGTTTATAGGCTTTCGTCAGGTATTCCAAAGCTTTATCCTTATGATCAGTAAATAAATAACAAATACCTATCTTATAATTCAATTCCGGTTGTCCCGGATTATAATTATTTGCTTCAAGATACTCTCTCAGCGCCAAGGGATAAGATCCTATCCCTTTCCGAAACCAGATATCTCCCTGTTGAAGATGTTGCCAGGCTTTGTCAAATCCCTCTTTCCCGATTTTAAATTCTCCTTTTTTAATGTGAAGCATGGTCTGTGAATACAAAGAAGATGGGGAAAAAGCCAAAAATAACAATACAATAACAGCTATTCTTTTCATAAGATTTTCCTTAAAGATTAAAAAAAAACCTGATAACCCGGGGATAACAGGACATCCTCTTCCGGCAATATGTAGGATGTTTTGTTTTCTCCATAACAGGGGATTCGATAAAAACACAGCGAAATTAATTATTTTTAGATTATTACGGAAACAATGACCGCATTGTTTTCATAATTGAAAGTTTTTTTATATTTGCCCAAAAATCCACACATCATGGCTGGTAAAAAAAAACCTGAATACGTCAATCTCGAATATATAGAAAGTATGTCGGGAGGGGATGAATCCATCATGAGGGAACTCGTTGATGTTTTTATCGAACAGGTTCCGGAATTTATTCGTGAGATGCAGGAACTTCACGAAAAGCAGGACTGGACCAACCTGGGCATGCTGGCCCACAAAGCCAAATCTTCCATCGCCATCATGGGCATGGACGACCTGGCAGTCATGCTTAAAGAATTTGAATTGGATGCCAAAGAAGCAAAATCACCGGAGAAATATCCCGCATATATTGAGCGGTTCATTAACGAGACCACCCATGCCGTTGAAGAGTTAAAATCAATTTTTGAGAAACCAAAACAATAAAATCCGATGGATTTATTTACCATAGAAAAAAGAGATGATATCGTTATCGTACACTTTAAGGAAGACATCAAAAAGTTCAATGCACTGATCACCGACGAAGCAAAAAAACAACTGAATGCTTTGTTTGATGCTCCCGGTACAAAGTTAATATTGAGCCTGAAAGGGATAAAATATATAGACAGTTTGGGTTTCGGAGTACTGCTCTCGCTGATGAAAACCGCCAATTACAAATACGGTTTTTTAAAAATCTGTGATGTGTCGGACGAGGTAATGGAGTTGTTTAAATTGTTGCAGCTCCATAATATTTTTGATATTGAGGACAATGTGGAAGATTGCCTGAAAAGTTTTTCCGCCTCCTGAAAACAGGGGGATTGTTCTTAAAAAAAGGGACCTACTCAGGTCCCTTTTTTCATTACAGATTCTTTCACTCATTCCGGAAGACGATATGATCGTTTTCCACGCCCACATGAATGGTTGAATCCTTGTTGATCGTTCCTGCAATCAGTTGTTTGGACAACTCATTCAGCACCTCACGTTGCATCAACCGTTTGATCGGACGAGCTCCGTAAACCGGGTCGAAACCAACTCTGGCGATCCAGTCCAGTGCATCATCATCCAGCACGATCTCCACCTGTTTATCTTCCAACAGTCTGCGTATGTGTTCAAACTGCAGTTTGACGATTTCACGGATCTGCCCACTATCAAGTGGTGTAAACATAATAATTTCGTCGACACGGTTCAGAAACTCAGGTCTGATGGTACGTTGCAACAGGTCCATCACCTGACGGCGTGTTTCTTCCATAACCTGTGCTTTGTTCGTGCCGCTCATGTTCCGGATATTTTCCCGGATCATCTGGCTTCCCATGTTGGAGGTCATGATGATAATGGTATTCCTGAAGTTGACGGTTCGGCCTTTATTATCCGTCAAACGGCCGTCATCGAGTACCTGCAGGAGGATATTGAATACATCCGGATGAGCTTTTTCGATCTCGTCCAGCAAGATCACCGAATAAGGTTTTCTCCGTACCGCTTCGGTAAGCTGACCGCCTTCGTCATACCCCACATATCCCGGAGGCGCACCGATCAGGCGGGATACCGAATGGCGCTCCTGATATTCGGACATATCAATACGTGTCATCATGTTCTCGTCATTGAACAACACCTCCGCCAGGGCTTTGGCCAGCTCAGTTTTCCCGACGCCGGTAGTCCCCAGAAAGATAAAGGAACCGACAGGCCTTTTGGTATCCTGCAGGCCGGCACGGCTTCTGCGCACAGCATCAGCCACGGCCTGTATGGCCTCATCCTGTCCTACCACCCTTTTGTGCAATTCTTCCTCCAGGTGCAGGAGTTTCTCTCTTTCGCTCCGGAGCATCCGTTTTACCGGTATGCCGGTCCAGCTGGATACGATCTCGGCAATATCCTCGGCCGTCACCTCTTCCCGGATTAGCGGGTCGTCTTTCTGTAACTCATTCAGCTTCGTCTGCAGGTCCTTTATTTTCTGTTCTTCTTCCGACAGCTTACCATACCTGATCTCAGCCACACGTCCATAGTCGCCCGACCGCTCCGCCATCTCAGCTTCATGTTTCAGATTCTCCATATTCTGCTTGTGTTGCTGGATCTGTACGATCATATCCTTTTCCGTTTTCCATTTGGCCTTCAGTTTATTCAGTTCCTGAGACAGGTTCTCGATCTCCCGGCTCATCTCCCTGGTCTTTTCTTTGTCTCCTTCTATCTTCAGGGCTTCCCGCTCGATCTCCAGTTGTCGTATCTTTCGCTCCAGGTCATCCAGCTCACGCGGCAGGGAGTCCATCTCCAGCCTCAGACGGGCAGCTGACTCATCGATCAGATCAATGGCTTTATCCGGCAGGAAACGATCGGTAATATACCGATGCGACAATTCCACTGCAGCCACGATGGCCTCATCCCTTATCCGCACCTTATGGTGGTTTTCATATCTTTCCTTCAGACCCCGCAAAATAGAAACCGCACTGGGCACATCCGGTTCATCAACCATCACGATCTGAAAACGTCTTTCCAGAGCCTTGTCTTTTTCAAAGTATTTCTGATACTCATTCAGGGTGGTTGCACCAATAGCTCTCAATTCTCCGCGGGCCAGGGCGGGTTTCAGGATATTGGCAGCATCCATAGCCCCTTCCGACTTACCGGCACCCACAAGGGTATGAATTTCATCGATAAAAAGAATGATCTCACCATTAGCCGACACTACCTCTTTCACCACTGCTTTCAGTCTCTCCTCAAACTCTCCCTTGTACTTGGCTCCGGCAATAAGGGCACCCATGTCCAGCGAATATATCTGTTTGGTCTTCAGATTCTCCGGCACATCACCCCGAACGATCCTGTGAGCCAGCCCCTCGGCAATGGCTGTCTTCCCGACACCCGGCTCACCGATAAGGACAGGATTATTCTTGGTCCTGCGTGAGAGAATCTGCAAGACCCTCCTGATCTCTTCATCCCGGCCAATCACCGGATCGAGCTTGCCGGTACGGGCCATATCATTCAGGTTTAGAGCAAACCGATTGAGGGCATCAAACGTACTCTCAGCATTCTGGTCGGCAACAGTACTGCCTTTCCTCAGTTCCTTAATGGCTGCCAGCAGGTCTTTTTCTGTCACACCCATATCTTTCATTAACTTAGATACGTCGTCATTGGTCTTGAAAATTCCCATAATCAGCATCTCTACCGAAACAAACTGATCACCCATGTCCCGGGAAACTTTCAGGGCCTCATCCAGGCTCTTCGATGCCGTCTGTGACAGATAAGGCTCTCCCCCACTCACTTTGGGATATCCCTCCAGGATCTTATCCAATACCTGTGTAAACCGTTCCATGTTCACATCCAGCTTCCGGAACAGGTAACTGGTAATATTCTCACCCTGAGAGAAAATCCCTTTCATCAGATGACCGTTCTCAATAGCCTGGTTATTCAACCCTTTGGCCACCTCAACAGCCTGCTGTATCGCCTCCTGTGACTTTATCGTAAAATTATTCAGATTCATATCTTTTCTCCTTTCTCAAATTTATTTTTTTGTTTATTGTCTCGCAAAGACCACATATTGTGCTTGTGTGTCTTTACGATGAATTATATTTTACAAATCCTCCCTTTAACTTCAATATCTTTGCCAACCACACAAACACTCCAATATACGTCATTATGACTGTATAGCAGACAAATACGTGTCGTATTGACATATAACGACAATCCTTTCTTATCTTGCTATATTATGTTCGCGATTAATAGGGAAAAACTCCTATGATTACGGAGTTTTCAGGTATTCATCAAAATAATCCGACACTTTTCGCATCAGATGTATCCTGTCATATCCCCTGACATTATGCGGAGAGGTAGGATATACAAAATAATCCACTTGTTTACCACGAGAGATAAAAGCCCGCAGGAGCGTCAGACTGTGTTGCCACACGACGGTACTGTCCATGGCCCCATGGATTATGAGTAAATGGCCCTTGAGGTTATCCACATAATTTTTCAGGTCGGCTTCTGCATAACCCTCAGGGTTTTCCTGCGGACGATCCATGTACCTCTCACCGTACATCACTTCATAATATTTCCAGTCGGTCACGGGTCCGCCGGCAACAGCTGCTTTGAACACGCCCGGATTCTTAAGCATCATGGAAATGGTCATGAATCCGCCGTAACTCCAACCATGCACGCCTATCCTCGTAGTATCCACATAGGGCAATGATTTCAGGTATTTTATCCCCCTCATCTGATCTTTCACCTCGTAATCCCCCAGATGGCGGTGTATACTACTTTCAAAATCAAATCCTCTCCCTCTGGTTCCGCGATTATCCATAGTCAGGCTCACATAGCCCTGCCCCGCCATGTAATGCTGCCACATACGAGATTGTCCCAGCCACGAGTCCGTCACCAGTTGCGAATGAGGTCCTCCATACACATACACCACCACCGGATACTTCTTCGCCGGGTCGAAATTCACCGGTTTAATCAGTCTATAGTATAATACAGGAGAGTCCCCTTCGGCGGGTAAAGAATCAAGAATCACCCGGCCCAGACGTCTTTCTTCCCAGGGATTCCCGGCAGTCAGAAGACGCTTAACAGGTTCCCCTTTGGCATTTATCACCTCAATTATCCGGGGTGTCTCAAGATTGGAATAACGGTCAATAAGATATTTCCCATCAGGCGAAAGGATACCTTGATGTGTGCCGTCGACAACCGTCAGTTTTTTTTTCTTCCCCGTTATTACACCGACTCTGTAGATATGTCTTTGAAGAGGACTCTCCTCAGTAGATACATAATACATGTAAAGATCATGGTCTGAAAAACCCAACACATTTGTAACATCATATTTCCCCGGCGTAAGATTGCGGATCATCCGGCCAGTCGTATCGTATAAAAATACCTGGTTATATCCTTCACGGCTACTCTGCCAAATAAATTCTCCGGGATGCTCCGGGAGGAAACGTACCGGATGCAACGGTTCCACATAATGAATATTTTTTTCTTCAAAGAGGGTTCTGACTTTTTTACCCGTTTGCACATCATACATGTTCAGCCACATATGATCCTGTTCCCTGGTCAGCACGGCAATGAAAAGGTATTTCTCATCAGGGCTCCAGGCCACATTGGTAAGATACTGATCATATGGTCCTGGCGTTATGATCTCACGGGTCTTTTTGTTTTTCCGGTCATAAACGAACAGGTGTATCTCTTCGCTCTCCATACCGGCCATGGGATACCGGATGTTTTTCAGTCTGGCCACACGGCTGCGTATATCAACCAGCGGATATTGGGACACACGGCTTTCGTCCTTGCGATACCATGCCAGGTAGTTGCCTTTGGACGACCAGAATGTTCCTTTGGTGATACCAAACTCGTTTCGGGATACGATTTGTCCATTAACAATACCTGGCAACGAATCGAATGAAAGCTGCCGGATTTTCTTTCCCAATTCAGATATATATATGTTTTGCCCCAGTGTAAAAGCTACGGCAGGATTCTCCGGACAATAATCCGCATGTTGACCTCCTTTGGGAATCCGTACCACCGAAACAATGTTCATATCTTTCACATCCAGTTGTACCCATGTTGTATCATGAGAAAACCAAAGTGTATTTTCATCCTTCCAATGTATCTCCGGCCATGAAGACAACGAATCTCCGGTAACAATCTTCAACGCCAGATTTAATTCATCGAGCATGAAAAGCAAATCTTTCTTTCCTTTTACCGGATCCTCCACCACCAATGAATCCCCAGCTATCCTTGCAAGTTCATGTTCTCCGGGGATCCACTGCAACCCTTTAATATCCTGTATTTTGAATTTTTTATATGGACCAACAATGGCTTCCTTCAAGTTCAGAACAGGTTTCTGGGCTACAGAAAAAAACAATAAGAAAAAAGATAGAATTATGATGAAAACAAACCGGAATAATTTCATAATCTTGTTTTTTTAAGTTATTCTATTCAAGACAGCAAGTTTATTCATTCCGGATGAAAAAAACAATATAATGATTTCCAAACCACCCCTATGCTCAAAAAAAGGGAAAAACACTATTAACTTGCCAAAAGCTCCACAAATGACCTCACGGGCAACACAAACGGGACCTTTTGCGCTACATCTTCTACGGACAGATCACGAGCTGCTCCCGCATTCCCGACTTAAAATATTGTGCCCCTGCCTTGATTTTCTTTTACTTTTGCCTTATTCCTTTTATCTTTACGCCATCATGACACACAAAGAAAAACTTTCTGCACTCCGTGCTGCCATGCAGCAACAAAACCTGGATGCCTATATCATCCCTTCTTCCGATCCGCACATGAGTGAATACCTGCCCGACCACTGGCGTATCATAGCCTGGCTTACCGGCTTTACGGGTTCGGCCGGCACCGTGGTCGTCACCCGTGATTTCGCCGGAGTGTGGACCGACTCGCGCTATTTCATTCAGGCAGAAGAACAACTCCGGGGTTCCGGTTTTTCTCTCGTAAAACTAATAATACCCCATACGCCGGAATGGATTGCCTGGCTTAAAGAAAATCTTCCTCCGGGCAGCCGGGCAGGATATGACAGCAATTTGATGTCTATGCTACTGCACCGGAGATTATTCAACGAATTCGGAAACCACAACATTCATACGGTTCCGGATATTGACCTGATCTCACCCTTATGGCAGGACCGTCCTCCTTTCCCACCGGCGCCGGCTTTTGAACACCCCTCTGATTTTGCCGGGAAAAGTGTCACGGAAAAACTTTCTGTCATCCGCCGGAAAATGAAAGAATTTCAAGCAGACTACACATTACTGACCGCCCTGGATGATATCGCCTGGACCTTTAACATCCGCGGAAAAGATATTCTTTACAACCCTGTGGTACTGGCCTGGGCCCTGGTAAGTTTGGACGAAGCCAGCCTCTTTATCCGCCTGACGAAAATACCTCGCAAACTAAAAGATAAGCTCCTGAAACAAAATATTTTCATTAAAGATTATGATGATTTTTTTCGGGAAATTGCCAAAATCCCTGAATCCAAAACCGTTTACCTCTCTCCTTCTGCCACAAATGCTCATATCTATCATATGCTGTCAGATGTCAACCACATTATCCGGGATCCTTCGATCCCGGCCTTGTTGAAATCGGCCAAGGATAAATCTGAATCAGCTCACATCCGGCAGGCTATGATCAAAGACGGGATAGCCCTGACGAAGTTTTTTTACTGGCTGGAACATAACATCGGAAAAATCCGGATAACAGAACTATCTGCAGCGGAAAAACTGGAATCTTTCCGGGCAGAACAGGAACATTTTACGGGACCCAGCTTTGCTACCATCTCTTCCTTCGGCTCCCATGGAGCCATTGTTCATTACACACCCTCCCCGGAAAGTGATATGGAGCTGACCGTTCCCGGTATCTATCTGTTAGACTCGGGCGGACAATATTTCGACGGAACCACAGATATCACACGTACGGTTATGATGGGAGAGCCGACCAGGCAACAGAAGAAAGATTTCACCCTTGTTCTGAAAGGAATGATTGATTTGGCTATGTGCCGCTTTCCGGAGGGGACCAAAGGATATCATCTCGATATACTGGCCCGGAATCCCTTATGGTCAGCCGGACTGAACTACGGCCACGGTACGGGCCATGGCGTCGGCTATTTCCTGAATGTCCATGAAAGTCCTCCTTCCGTGAATCCTCGTTGCGACAACGGCCCCGGCGCCGTACTCGAACCCGGCATGGTACTCTCAGACGAACCTGGTCTTTACCGTGAAGGAGAATACGGTATTCGTACCGAAAACCTGCTGCAGGTAATCCGGGACCGGGAAACACCCTTCGGCAGCTTCCTGCGTTTCGAAACCCTTACCTTATGTTACATAGACCAGAAACTCATTGAACCCTCCCTGCTTTCGGAAGAAGAAAAGGAATGGCTGGACCATTACCATGAAGAAGTATATCGTAAACTATCTCCGCGACTGGATGAGGAGTTGAGAAAGTGGCTGAAAAAGAAAACGAAGAAAATAATGAATGACAAATGATGATTGACAAACTTCATTTCTCACTTCTCATTTCTCACTTCTCATTTCTCACTTCTGCCTTTCCTTGTCTGCCGAAGCTCCAATAGGAGCTAAGAAGAACGTCTTTTTACTACTTTTTTTTACTTTTTGCAAATGTACATCCATCTGCGTATAAGGTATATTAAGGCTTTCTTTGGGAAAAGGTCTTGTACACTTTCTCATTCATATCGAAAAAGACGCCCCAGTAATCGGAGCTGTTCACCCATACCCTGACGGTCAGCTTCACCGAGCTGTCACCCAGTTCAGACACAGCAATGAATGGTTCGGGATCTTTCAAGATGCGGCTGTCTTCGTAGATAAGGTTCATCATTGCCGACCTGGCTTTGTCCACATCATCCCCGTAACCAATACTAAAGGACCAGTCAACGCGCCGCTGTGGTTCAGTGGAAAAATTCACCATCGATCCTGTTGCAAGGCCTCCGTTAGGTATGATAATTGTCTGTTTGTCATCCGTATTCAGGATCGTATTAAATATCTGAATGGCTTTCACGCTACCCGAATATCCTTGTGAACTAATAAAATCACCAACCTTGAAAGGCTTGAACAAAAGAATCATCACTCCTCCGGCAAAGTTCTGCAGAGTCCCCGACAAAGCCATACCCACAGCCAGACCGGCAGCACCAATAACAGCAATAAACGAGGTCATCTGAATTCCCATCATACCCAAAACACTGATAAACAACAAGGTCTTCAGCATAATGGTAATCATAGACGTCAGGAACGGTTTCAGCGATTCATCCATTTTTCCCTTGTCCAAACCTTTCCGGACACTCCTGACAAGAATCTTGATGATCCAGAGGCCAATCAGCAAGGCAACCACTGCCCCGAGCAGTTTCAAACCGTAAGTAATTAAAAGTTCCCCGGCTTTTTCAACGTAAAGATTTACTTGTTCCATAATAAAAGATTTAGTTTTTTATTTGTTACGGGTAAAAATAAGATAAATAAAAGCAAAATGGAATGATGGAATAATGGAATGATGGAATGATGGAATGATGGGAAAAGGGGAAAAGGGGAAAAGGGGAAAAAACCCTGGGAACAATATACCTGCTTCTGTAGAAAAAACAACTTTTAACTTTCCTGCCAACAGGCAGGAAGCACTTTAAGCACTTTCAACTTTTTATTCCGGTGTTTTCATCTTAAATTAGCAGTGCTAAAAAACACTGACAAATGGATCTGTTAAAACTCCAAAATGGTTCTGATATCCGGGGTGTAGCGCTGGAAGGCATTCCCGGAGAAGAAGTAAATCTCACCAAAGAAGCGGTACGAAAAATCACCTCGAGTTTTGTACAATGGCTGTCCAGTTGTACAGGCAAGCCGGCAGAACATCTGAAGATATCCGTAGGCCGAGATTCCCGTCTTAGCGGTCCGACCTTGGCAAAAGCGATCACCGACATTCTGCTGGAAACCGGATGCCAGGTATGGGATTATGGTCTCTCCTCCACTCCCGCCATGTATATGTCCACAATCCTGGAAAAGATGGATGGTGCTATCATGCTTACCGCAAGCCATCTACCCTTCAACCGCAACGGGATGAAATTTTTCTACAGAGAAGGCGGACTGGAAAAGGAAGATATCCGGAACATCTTGGTGAAGGCAGAGAAGTCAGGCGACAGTCACAGGGAAAAAACCGGTCATTTGTATAAAAAAAACTTTCTGAAAGAATACGCCGCTTACCTGGTGGATTACATCCGCCGGTCGGCGAAGGATTCTGATGATTACAATCATCCTCTACATGGCACACGCATTCTTGTGGATGCCGGTAACGGATCGGGTGGTTTTTTTGCCAGCCAGGTACTGGAGCCGTTGGGCGCCAATACCACAGGCAGCCTTTTCCTTGAACCGGACGGTCATTTCCCCAACCACGCTCCAAATCCGGAAAACAGCGAAGCGCTGAAATCCATCTCGGAAGCTGTAAGAAAACATCATGCCGACCTGGGTATAATTTTCGACACAGATGTAGACCGGGCTGCCCTGATTGGCCGTGACGGCAGCTCCATTAACCGCAATGCCTTGATAGCACTTGTATCTGCAGTAGTACTGGAAAAATACCCGGGTACCTGGATCGTCACCGATTCGATCACCTCTGACGGACTCACTGATTTTATCGAAAAAGAACTGGGGGGTCATCATCATCGGTATAAAAGAGGTTATCGCAATGTCATCAATGAGGCCATACGCCTGAACCGGGCCGGCAAAGAATGCCACCTGGCCATCGAGACTTCGGGACATGCCGCCCTTAAAGAAAACTACTGGCTCGACGATGGGGCATATTTAGTCTCTTTTATCCTGACAAAAATGGCCCGCATGCGCCGGGAAGGAAAACATCCTGAAGATCTTATCAGCAAACTGAAGCATCCCCTGGAAGAAAAGGAATTCAGAATCAGAATAAAGACGGAAGACTTCGCTGCCTACGGACAGCATGTTCTGAATGACCTCGGAAAATATGCAGAAACAAAAGAAGGATGGCGCGTAATAACCCCTAACTTCGAAGGCGTGAGGATTGCCTGTGATCCGGAATACGGTGACGGATGGTTCCTCTTGCGCCTCTCCCTGCATGATCCGGTCCTGCCCCTGAATACCGAAAGCAACACACAGGGAGGAATACGGAAGATGATAGAAAGGTTGAAAGAGTTTCTGGAAAAATATGAGAAGCTGGATATAACCAAATTGAAAGAATGCCTTTAAAATTATAAATTCCAATAATGAGTCCAGTTTAAAAATAAATTTACAGTTTGCATTGTTGGCATATTTGCCCAAAAGATCTCCCGCGGGGAAATATATTTCCAGCAAAACCGGTGTACAATAAAATCTCACAAAAATACTTTAATTCTCAGTAATAAATCCGCCATATTTGACATAATATCTTGAAAAACAGAAGCTATTGTAGGATACGGTCTGCGGAAAATATTCTTGCAAATGTTTTTGTACGTAATTGATATAGAAATTCTTCAAATTGCGAAATCCCCAAGATAAAAAGCAATTAGGATGGTTGTTACTTCTGCATCATTGAGCCTCGAGGGCTTGTTTCTGTGCCTTTTCCCGGTATTTTGTATTAACTGGTGTCTCCTTTTCTGAAATTCTTTGCAGAATTCGTCTGCGAAATAGAGAATTTCTACTAAATTTACACTATTATTCAGAAGGGTTGTTGTTTTATCTTATTGTTGTACAATACATTAAAAACAACAACAATCCTTATTTTATACTAATATTTTTTATTTTTCTTATATCGAACTCAGGTTATTAGAATATTAAGTATAAAAACAGACAGTGCCCAACAAAACCCGTCTGCCATAAAGAGTGCGGCAAGTTGCAAGTAGTTCGTCTTACATCAATTTTTTGTCACAGTGGTTACGAACGAAGCTCCAAAAATCCTTACGGTACATGGCTTAGATCGTTGGCGATAATTATGAAAAGTAAATAAAAAAGTTTTGCTCTTTATTTTGTTAAATTTTGCGTCATATGTTTCATTTTCTCAAGAAGTAAATTGCAAATTTAAAATCATCAATTTTTCGCAATTGTAATTCACCAGTTTTTCGCAAAAGTAAATCATCACTTTTCAGAGTTGGATCAGATCTTTGGGGAGCGTAGCGGAACAAAAATCTGATCCACGACAAAAAACCGGCCTGAAGCTCTGACCTTTGCAAAAATCAAAGAATGCTTTACTCAATAAATAATCCCCCAGATTCTCATCATGGATGAATACCCGGTCCTGATCGTATATGATCACTCCCGGTACTCCCTGGAAATAGTCAAATGCCAGGTAGTGACTCTTTACGGC
>DRPN01000187.1 GCA_011374625.1 Bacteroidota bacterium | reverse complement strand
ACTTTAAACAGATTAAATCATTATTTGTTTAAATTTTCAGCCGGATCCCAAAATAATTCCCGGAAACGAACAACCTGGTCGTTAATCACCTCAATATCTTCGTTTTCCAGCAACTGTTTCATGGTATCCTCAAAACCGAAATAATGTTTTCCCGTCAGCATACCTTTCCGGTTCACCACACGGTGGGCCGGAATGAAAGTCCCCGTATGAAAAGATTGGTTCAGGGCCCAGCCAACAACCCGGGCCGATTTCCCTGATCCCAGATAACGGGCAATAGCGCCATAGGTAGTCACCCTTCCGTGAGGAATCTGACGGACTACAGCATATACTTTTTCAAAAAAATCCTTATTCTTCATGAACAGGATTTTTTATGGGTTGCTTACCCTTCGGAACAAAACGCAAATAACAAATTTTCTTTCCCTCTTCCAGAAACTGTTTTTCATAAAATGTCCTGATCCTAAAAACAATCCCGTCTTTGTTTTCTCCATATAGGTCGATGGTGCTTTCTTCCAACAGGAATTTATTCAGCCGGATCACTTCCAACGAGTATTGAAACAAATCCACATTATCCGTTTTCAGGTGTACATACCCTCCCGGTTTCAGAATATTCCGGTACATCTCCAGAAAACGAGGGTGGGTAAGTCTTCTTTTCTCCCGGCGTTTTCCGGGTTGCGGATCCGGAAAAGTAAGCCATATTTCAGAAACCTCTCCCCGGTCAAAAAAGGAATGTAACAGCTCAACTCTCGACCGCAGAAAGGCCACATTTTTTAGCCCCTTATTGCGGGCGTTTACTGCACCCCGCCACATTCTGGCCCCTTTGATATCTATACCTATAAAATTTTTCCCGGGGAACTTTTCAGCCAGTCCTACCGTATATTCTCCTTTGCCACAACCCAATTCCAGAACAATAGGATTTTCATTATGGAAAAAACCTTCTCCCCAATGGCCTTTCAATACATAATCTCTTTTATACACCTCATCAAAACAGGGCTGAAGGACAAAATCCATTTGTTCCAATTCAGCCCAACGGGCTAACTTATTTTTTCCCACCTGTATACGTTTTCTCGCGTTCAACACGTAAACCCACATCCCTGATCCCTTTCAGATCGGTACGCATCCCCTGCTTTATAACAAAAGTGTACACACCACTATAGGGAAAACGAATATGCTGTTTATAAGGTAACTGTAAAAAGTAAAGATCCCCGAGTCCTCTTCCAAGCCATTTCCCCCGTTTGTCAGCAAGAAGAAAATTGACGGTGTCCGTCAGCTCAGCACCGGTCGGGGAAATCACATGAATAAAAAGATAAATATTACTATATGGGTAATCGGAAAAATTACGGATGTTCACATAGACAGCATGGGAAGAAACCGTATCTTTAACAAGCACCTTAAACTGTACCGGATCGTTCATCTTCCAGTTATATTCCGGTATTTCCTTATTTTCTTCAAATACCCTGTCCGGGTCACACCCGTTTATAAATATAGACAAAGACAAAACTATTGACAAAAGAAACAATAGCTGCCTCATACTCCGATTTCTAAAATCTTCGTTGACTTTCATATGGGACATTACCTGTTGTTCCTTTGATTTCTTTTATTCTTCTTCCGTTTTCTCTTTTTACGGTTGCTTTTCCTGTCAAAACGGGTCAGACTATCCTGACCCACCACATTCTCGAAACTCAGGGATATACTTGCTTCTTCCCTCCGGTACCGGGTGTCCAGCAGTTGATCGGGTTTCTTTCCTTCCCTGTTCATCTGTTGGATTTCTATCACCCTTTCAACAGGTACCGGGATAAGATTTACCGAAGAATTTGGATCAGAAGAATACCACATTACCTTTTTGAATATATCTGTTTTCTGGTGATAATAATTCCTTTCCATCGTTTCCAGGACGATATCTGCACGAGGAAAATTTTTCTGGGCGTCAAGGTAGACATCCAGCTCATAGTTAAGACAGCATTTCAATTTTCCGCATTGTCCTGCCAGTTTCAACGGGTTCAGGGATAATTCCTGATATTTGGCAGCGCTGGTGGAAACGGAAACGAATTTATTCATCCAGGAAGCACAACATAACTCTCTGCCACAGGATCCAATGCCTCCGATTCGACCGGCTTCCTGACGCGCTCCTATCTGCCGCATTTCGATCCTGACCCTGAACCGTTCAGCCAGTACCTTGATCAGTTCTCTGAAATCCACCCGCTCATCGGCAATATAATAAAATATAGCCTTGGTCTTATCTCCCTGATATTCCACATCCCCGATCTTCATGTTCAGGTTAAGATCAGCCGCGATCTTACGGGCTTTGATCATGGTTTCATGCTCAAGGCTGATGGCTTCTTTCCATTTCTCAATGTCTGCAGGCTTGGCCTTGCGGTACACTTTTCTGAACTCGGCTTTTTCAGGGTCGATCTGGTCGCTGCGCAGTCGTCTGATCACCAATTCTCCGGTAAGGGTAACTATTCCGATATCATGGCCCGGAGAAGCTTCCACAGCCACAATATCACCTTTTACCAGTTTCAAATGATTCACATTTCTGTAGATTCCTTTCCTGGTATTCTTGAAATGAATCTCTACCAAATCACTCTCAAAAGCATCTGCCGGAATATTCTGCAGCCAGTTATATGATATCAGTTTACAACATATATCGGAATGAAAAGCATATCCATCCTGTACATTCATTAAGGACCCCCGTCTTTCCAACACTCTCTTTTCCATAATTCCAAAAATTAACCTGCTCTGTATCTTATACATTGCAGATGAAATATATTGTCATCTGTCAAAGTGAACAAATTTAACTATTTTTTAACAGTTTATGTATCTTTAGGGATACGTCCATAAAGACCAGCTTTCCGTATACATTTCCTGAAATATGATCAAAAGCCTCATTCATCAAAGTATACAGGCTTTCCATATTCTCCGGGTAAATGAAAACGGAAAATTTTTTGGAGAACTCGTATTCCTGTTTTGTCATCCTGCTTATCTTCTTTTCCGGAGGCATTATGTGCAGTAGCAGATTTTCACGGAGGATGTGCATTGCATATCTCAGAAAAGCTTTTTGTTTCTCCCGGCCCAGCGTAGCCATTTTATCAATCCAGGTTGTCAGTCCCGGCACATCCGGTACCCAGGCCAGGCGCATCCAACGGATGAACAACTCCATAAATTCATTCTCTTCCTCATTTTCCTGTATAAGACGCAAGGCTTCCCGTACATTACCTCCGGCCCAACCGATGGCCCGTTCCAACTCATCCTCCATTAAACGATATCGCTTCCGCAAAAACTGTCGCAGGCTCTCATCTTCAACTTTAGGAATTTTCAGTGCCTGACACCGTGACAGAATTGTAGGAAGGACTTGTTCCGGTTCAATGGATACCAGCAAAAAAATAGTCTTGTCAGGAGGCTCTTCAATGGATTTCAATAATTTATTGGCTGCATTGATATTCATTTTTTCAGGCAACCACAGAATAAGTGCCTTATACTCCGATTCAAAGGATTTCAGACTGATTTTGCGGATGATCTCATCACTCTCTTCGGTATAGATCATTCCCTGCTTGTTTTCCATCCCCAGGTGTTCATACCATTGATTCGGACCGATATAGGGATTCTCCAGGATGATCTCCCTCCATTTTTCAATATGCAGGTCACTGCGTGAGTCCCTGCTTGTCATACCGGATTTTACAACCGGATAGGAAAAAACAATATCCGGATGGATCAACTCCTGCGATTTGACACAAGAAGCACAAAGACCACATGAATCTTCCTCTTGCCGATCCAGACAGGTGATATACTGCGCATAAGCCATGGCCAGTGCCAGAGCTGCAGACCCCTCTTCTCCGTAAAACAACTGTGCATGACTGATCCTGTTCTCCAGAACTGTCTGGCACAAACGGTGTTTTATTTCTTCCAGACCGGGTATATCCTTAAACTGCATAATCGTGTTTCTGAAAAAACAAAAATAGGGAAAAATTCCAGCTACACCACAAAAATCATTTTTCAGGGAACGGTAAGTTATTATTTTTGTAATCTTGTTCTATCCGATCATCATTAAAACTTTATAAAAATGAAAAATATTGATAATTACGACTTCATCGGGAAAAAAGTCCTGGTAAGAGTGGATTTTAACGTCCCACTGGATGAGAATTACCATATTACCGACGATACCCGTATCCGGGCTGCCTTGCCTACTATCAAAAAGATACTGGAAGGAGGAGGCAGTCCCATCCTGATGTCCCACCTGGGCAGGCCCAAAGATGCCTATGAGAAAAAATTTTCCCTGAAACATGTTGTCCCTCATCTGTCCGCTTTGCTGGGCAGGGAAGTAAAATTTGCCGCCGATTGCATTGGCCCTGAAACCGAAAAAATGGCCGGTGATCTGAAATCCGGAGAGGTCATGTTGCTGGAAAACCTGCGTTTCCATGCCGAAGAGAAAAAAGGAGATGAAGATTTTGCCGCTCAACTGGCTAAACTGGCCGATGTCTATGTCAATGATGCTTTCGGAACAGCTCACCGGGCACATGCCTCTACCACTATTGTGGCTAAGTTTTTCCCGGAAGACAAAATGTTCGGATACCTGATCGAAAATGAGCTGAAAAACATGGACAAAGTGCTGCATAACCCCGAACACCCCTTTACAGCTATCATGGGAGGGGCCAAGGTGTCTGACAAGATTCTTATCATCGAGAATCTGCTGGAACGGGTGGACAACCTGGTTATCGGTGGCGGAATGGTTTATACCTTTGTCAAAGCCCGGGGAGGAAAGATCGGTAACTCGCTGGTGGAGGAGGACAAACTGGACCTGGCCCTCCGACTGCTGAATATCGCCAAGGAGAAGAATGTCAAAGTATATCTGCCGGTAGATAATGTGATTGCAGATGATTTCAGCAACGATGCCAATACAAAGGTTACTCCGGTGGATGAGATCCCTGACGGCTGGATGGGCCTCGACGCCGGCCCCGATACAATCAAAACGGTCAGGGAGGTAATTATGAATTCCAAAACGATCCTGTGGAACGGCCCGATGGGGGTCTTTGAGATGGAAAAATTTGCCGAAGGGACCAAACAGGTGGCACTGGCCATCGCCGACGCTACCGCTGCCGGCGCATTCAGCCTCGTGGGAGGCGGGGATTCGGTAGCTGCCGTTAATAAATATAACCTGAAGGATAAAATGGGTTATGTCTCTACCGGCGGCGGTGCTATGATGGAATATATGGAAGGTAAAGAATTGCCCGGTATTAAGGCTATACGTGAATCATAAACGATACTCTGTCAATTAAAAAGCCCCGCAGATTGTGGGGCTTTTTCTACGTAGGCGGCTACGTAGGTAACCGGTTGGTGCGATTTTTGTTACCTTTACATTCTGGAATCAAGAATGATTGAATAATGAAATATTTTTTTTCGTTTTTACTGATTCTGGCCCTGACAGTCCCAGGATGTAAAAAAGCGACAGAACCTAAAGTTTCCGGGGAAGTAACTATCAATTCAAAACTATATGGGGAAGGTCCTTACTATTGTATCGGGTATTCTTTTTCAAAAGGGGCACTGGTAAAATCGGGTTCAAACCCTGAACCCGACATTACGATATCGATGCAGACCAGTCCTGACAACACATCCATCGACTGGGTGTATTTGAGTACGGATAATTTTCAGAACTCTTTTTCCTTGAACGCTTCTATTGACAATAGCGTGACAGCAGAAGATTTTTTCAACAATTATCTGACCGTACCGGATACAATTGGGTACACAGGCATCGCTAAAGATATCAAACCTTATCAGGTATGGACATTCCGGACCCGGGAAAAAAAATATGCAAAACTGCTTATCCTTAAAGTAGTGGCCGAGATTAGGGGCGACGGACCTTATGCCGAAACAACCTTCCGATATGTTTACCAACCCGACGGTACAAAGGTCTTTCCCAAATAATACAAATCCCGGCAAATAATACACACTGTGCAGGATCAGGTCAATCATATCCGAAAAAGTATTTTTCAGATCACGGATGAACGTTCTTTTCGGGAGGTGACCCTGGAAATCTTCCGGTTTCAGGCAATGTATAACCCTGTTTACCGGAAATACATTCATTTGCTGGGGATTAATCCTTCATTGGTAAAAGATATAAAAGAAATCCCTTTTTTGCCGGTAGCTTTTTTTAAAGATCATACGATTAGTATTATGAACGGACCTTTTGAAACCGTTTTTACCAGCAGCGGCACCTCCGGTAGCAGTCCTTCCAGACATCCTGTCCCGGACCTTTCAATCTATAAGGAAAGTTTTAGCCGGGCCTTTCAACATTTTTACGGGGATATCACAGCTTATTGCATCCTGGCGTTGCTGCCTTCCTATCTCGAACGCAGCGGATCGTCACTGATATACATGCTCGATGATCTGATCAAAAAAACGGGCTGTAAGGAAAGCGGTTTTTATCTGTATGAACACGACAATCTTTTTAAGACCCTGCTCACCCTGGGCACACAAAACAAAAAAATCCTGCTTTTCGGGGTCAGTTTTGCTTTGCTCGACTTTGCCGAAAAATATGAACTACCGGAAATGGATATTACCGTAATGGAAACGGGAGGCATGAAGGGGCGACGGAAAGAGATGGTACGAAAAGAGCTGCATGATTTTTTGAAGGAACGGTTTCATGTCGTTTCCGTCCATTCCGAGTATGGCATGACCGAGCTCATGTCCCAAGCCTATTCTTCCGGTAACGGGATTTTCCGTACCCCGCCCTGGATGCGCATCCTGGTGCGGGACAGCTATGATCCGTTTTCTTATCCTCCTCCCGGCCATACCGGGGGCATCAATGTGATCGACTTGGCCAATCTTTATTCCTGCGCTTTCATTGAAACCCAGGATCTGGGACGCCTGCAGCCCGACGGCAGCTTCACTGTCGAAGGACGCTATGATCACAGTGATATCCGCGGATGTAATTTAATGGTACAGGAAATATAAGCCTGAAAATACCACAAAACCCTCTTGTTCTAACCAACTCTTCAACTCTTCAACTACTTTAGTCCCAGTTTCTTACGGATGTTTTTCGGTAGAGCATCCTTATGGACCATAATTGCCAGGGTTTTCAGTTTGACGAAAGGCTCTGACATAAATAAATAACCACCATATTTATTGCTTTTGGTTCCCCATGAATTTTTAGTCAAATAATATAAGGTGCCATTTTCATCCTTTCCTGTCCCGACAAGGAGCATCAGATGATCATCGGTGGTTTCATAATCATCAAAGGTTTTCTGACGCATAGCCTGCGTGACTTCTAATTCTTTCACCGGATGTTTGAAGGCCGAATCCACTTCGGTCTTTGACATGGCCTCCCAGGGTTTTTCCGGAAGAATAGCAACCCCGTTTTTATGCGAAAACCCCTTTTCGCTCACATCTCCGTCCCAGGCTACGCAAAATCCGTGATCCAGGGCATAGTTAACCACGTCCATGAGCTCATTCATGGGGAGATTATAAAAAAGATCGTGCATCCAGTTATCCGGCACTTCCAGGTCGAACCGCGAATAGAAAGGATGATGAGTGTATGAGGTCAGTTCCACATAATCGTCCGGATTAAAATGAAAATGATCCCGGAAAGATGCCGGTGTATATTTTTTCCCTTCCCAGGTAAAAATTTCCGGATTTTTTCCCAGATAAACATCCAACACCGACAAATATCCCCTTGACCAGGCTGTGGTAAGCTTCCTGTTCTTTACTACAGCATCGAGATAAGCATTAAGCACCTTGTTCAGTTCACTGTGATTATGGATGGTATCCCCGTAATTTTTCCCGGGATAAACTTCTTCCGGAACGAAACCATACTTCCGGATCACGTTGATCACATCATGGGCCTGCCCTCCCGGACCGAAATTGGCCAGCCCGTGGAAACGCACATACAATTCTCCTTTATGCTCGTATGTATGTCGCACTGTGAACATCTCCGACAAATTCAACACAGGCCCCCCCTGGCGAAGAATCTCAGTCTCTACAAAAGAAGTGGTGGCAAAACACCAGCAGGTGCCAGTTCGTTGCTGGTTTTTGACAGGCGTAGTTCTTATCTTTCTGATATCCTGAAAATGATAGGGATGGTTCTCAAACTGGGTATAGCCGGTAAGAACAAATAAAGACAACAGGATTACAACAAATAATCCCTTTAATGCGATTACATTTTTATTTTTCATGCTTGTAAGGTTTAATGTTTGGCATTCAAAATTACGTAAAATATTAACTTTTCTGTTCTCCCTGTTTAAGTTTTTTCTGCAACCTTACAGGAAGTCCGGCCACCACCAGATCGTATGAGTCATCAATCCACGTAAATATAAGATCTTCCGGCAACGACCCATCCAGAAAAATAGTATTCCAATGTCGTTTATTCATGTGCCAACCTGGAAGAACCTCAGGATATCGCTCCCTTAACTCAATAGCTTTTAACGGATCACATTTTATATTAATGGAATTGGCCTTTTCGATATCGATCAGAAGAAACATCTTCCCCATCACTTTAAACACCAGTGTGTTCTCATCAAAAGGCAACTCTTCGGTCACCCCCATTTTGCTAATGCAATATTCACGAAGTTCTTCGATGTTCATGTTATGCGGTATTCACCAGCATCCTTCAACCCTTCAACTCTTCAACCCCTCAACCCTTCAACTCCTACGCTCTAAGACTTTTTTACTTTTATCCCCATTCTACCGTATTAACTTTAAATCCCATACTTCCGTCATTCCATCCTTCGCTTTACATCGTTGGATAAAACGCTTCGGGAATATGTTGCAGTTTATACTCGCCGTTATTCTGAAAATAGATCAGGATCACATCGAAGCGGGTATCCGTCCGGTTTGCATGCCACCGGATATAGGCATCGGCCGCATTAATCAAAAAACGCTGTTTTGACATGGTGATAAGATCACCGGGAAGCAGCATATCCTTGCCTTTTCGTGTTTTCACCTCCACGATTACCAGCTCGTTTTTCCCCGTATCCCTGGCAATGATGTCAATCTCCTTATGCCCGAAGCGCCAGTTTCTCTCCAATATCTTGTATCCTTTGCCAAGAAGATACTCTGCGGCTATATTTTCCCCGAGTTCGCCCAGCTCTGCATTGTGAGTTTTCTCTGCCATATTCCTGTTGTAATTTTTATTCCAAATCCAAACTTACATAATTTCGCCTGATTTTACACATTCGACTTCTTATCTTATCTTTGCATGAACCAACTTCATTAAGTTTAGCCGTAAAGAAACTTTTGTTTGCCAAATTTTTAAAAGATAACATCTCATGAAGAAATTTAAGAGACACCTGATCACTTCGGCACTACCTTATGCCAACGGACCTATTCACATAGGGCACTTGGCCGGCGTTTACATTCCGTCCGATATCTATACCCGTTATCTGCGTCTGAAAGGGGAGGACGTGATCTCCATTTGCGGATCTGATGAACATGGCGTCCCTATCATCATGAAAGCCAGGAAGGAAGGAATCTCTCCGCAGGTCATCGTAGACCGATATCATGAATTAAACAAAACCTCTTTCGAAAAATTCGGCATAGCCTTTGATATTTATTCCCGGACTACCTCAAAAGTTCATTATAATACTGCCTCGGAATTTTTCAAAACCTTATATAAAAAAGGGGTCTTTATTGAAAAAACCAGTGAGCAATTTTTTGATGAAGAAGCCGGGCAGTTTCTGGCCGACCGGTATATCACCGGCACATGCCCCCATTGTGGATATGAAAAAGCTTACGGCGACCAGTGCGAGCGCTGTGGTACTTCGCTGAGTCCTACCGAGTTGATCAACCCGCGTTCTACCATCTCAGGCAGTAAACCCGTTTTGCGCAAGACAAAACACTGGTACCTGCCGCTCGACCGTTATGAACCTTTCCTGCGGAAGTGGATCCTGGAAGATCATAAGGAATGGAAAACCAATGTTTACGGTCAGTGTAAGTCATGGCTCGACCAGGGATTACAGCCCCGGGCTGTCAGCCGCGATCTCGACTGGGGAGTGCCGGTTCCGGTGGAAAACGCTGAAGGGAAAGTACTGTATGTATGGTTTGACGCACCTATCGGATATATCTCTGCTACACGCGAATTGACTGCTGACTGGGAAAAATACTGGAAAGATCCGGACACTCGTCTGATACATTTTATCGGGAAAGACAATATTGTCTTTCATTGCATTATCTTTCCAACCATACTGAAAGCAGAAGGATCCTGCATCCTTCCCGATAACGTACCGGCCAACGAGTTCCTGAACCTGGAAGGCGATAAAATTTCCACCTCCCGCAACTGGGCCGTATGGCTCAATGAGTATCTTGAAGAATTCCCGGGCAAGGAAGACGTCTTACGTTATGTTCTTACAGCCAACATGCCGGAAACTAAGGACAACGATTTTACCTGGAAGGATTTTCAGGCCCGTAACAACAATGAACTGGTGGCTATTCTTGGAAACTTCGTCAACAGGACCGTTGTTCTGACAAATAAATATTTCGACGGAGCTGTACCTCCGACAAGTGAGCTGTCGGAAGAAGACCGGCAGGTGCTGGAACAGATGCCGGTCATCCGTGAAAGAACAGAATACAGTCTGGATCATTTTCGATTCCGCGAAGCCCTGAAAGAAGCCATGACCCTGGCCCGGATGGGAAATAAATACCTGGCCGACACCGAACCATGGAATCTTATCCTAACCGACAGGGAGAAAGTCGGAAGTATTCTTAATATTTGTTTGCAGATTACTGCTAATCTAAGTCTTCTGATGGAGCCTTTCCTGCCTTTTTCCATGGAAAAACTGAGGAAGTTTATCCGCTTCGAAAAAGCCAACTGGGATCTTATAGGAAAACCGGACTTGCTGCCCGTCGGACATCAGATAGACAAACCATCACATCTGTTTGAAAAAATTACGGATGAAGAAATAAAAAGACAGATCAATAAGCTGAAAATTACCAAAACGGAAAACGAAAAAAATGAGGGAAAAAACCTGAATCCTCAAAAAAACCAGATTGACTACGATGATTTTTCCAGGCTGGATATCCGGCTGGCGACCATCCTGGCAGCCGAGAAAGTGCCCAAAACCAAAAAGCTGCTGAAACTGACCCTCGATACCGGTTTGGACCAACGAACCGTAGTCTCGGGGATTGCAGAATTTTTTAACCCGGAGGAGATTGTTGGTAAACAAATCGCCGTACTGGTCAATCTGGCACCCCGGAAGATCAAAGGCATCGAGTCGCAGGGGATGATATTGATGGCAGAAGATCCTTCCGGCAAGTTATACTTTATCATCCCGGAAGAAAATACCGACAACGGATCGGAAATAAAGTAAAATAATAAACCCCGGGATTCCGGGGTTTATTTTATTGCTTTAGCAACCAGTAACTGTTCCCTTGCGGTTTTCTTTTCTGCTCTTTCAGAATGCCCAGAGCTGTTTTTTTATCAGTAAACCCTCCAATAGCCACACGGTAGAACCCGTTGGGCCCGTTCAGGATCGCTACTCTGTAATCCTCTCCTTCCAGTTGTTTTTTCAAAACATTGGCATTATTACGACTTTTAAAACTGCCGGCAACAACATAAAACATGGAACTCCTGTTAACAGTCCGGTTTAAAGTCACCTGTTTCTTTGTCGGTTTTGCCGGTGTTTTTTCAGCAAGGATCCTGGTTTCGGCTACCAATTTAGCAGGTTTACCCATCTTGATGGTTTTCATTTCAGTTTCAACAGAAACCTTATTTTCCTTCTCCGTCTGTGTGGCAGATGGCTTAGTTGTTTTTTCCGATATTTCTTTGGCCAATGCAGGTGCAGATTCTTTTTCCGTTTTCACTGAAAGAGGTTTTACGGCCTTGGCTTTTTTCATCACCGGCTTGGCCGGTTGTACAGCCACCTGTTTTGTCGTCTTATGTCCGAAAGGATTCAGGGAAGAAAAATCCACCGGAACAAGATCTGTGGTCAAGGGGATCAGTATCAAAGCTGCTGCAACGGGGACAGCGATCAACACCCGCCGCAACGTTTTCCGGCTGCGTATATCTTCCGGTTTATTTATCGTGATCTTGCCTGTAGCGGCTTTCTCTTTACGGAACTCTTCCAGCGAAGCAATCTGAAAATCCGGAAGACCATAGGAATCTACCAGGAAATTAACGGTATTTAATGGTTCAAAAAGAAGATTCTTGTCTTTCCCCATCTGAAAAACCCCAATGTCTTTCACCTCGATCCTCTTGCCCTTTTCCAGCTTTCTCTTCCACTCATTTACCCGGGTGTTAACCCAGTTGCGCGCATCCACATAAGACATATCCGTCTTTTCGGAAATATACCCGATCAACAAACCGTCATTATTGGTAAGGCTCCGGTTAAAAGAAATATCTTTCCCGGGAGGAGAAAAAGTATTAAGATTATAATTGATGTATGCCGGCCTGTAATTGGCTACAAAACCACCAAAATCCGGTACAATCACACAATCATGCTCATATAGAAGATCCTTGATAAAAATGTCCAGTTCCATTGTTACTATTTTAAACAAAATTAATGAAAAAAACCGGATAATAAAATTACTACCTGGGAAGATTTTTTCAATTTTTTTTCACAATGCCAACTCCGGAAAAATTTGATAAATTTAACCCGAAAAAAATCAGGCAAAGGTATATCAATACCTGTTGATAACTTTTGCCGGAAAGAACCAATATAAATGAAAGATCTCAAAATGGTTGATTTGTACGGGCAATATGTCCGTCTGAAAGATGAAATAGACCAGGCTATCCAGGAAGTCATTGAGACAAGTGCGTTTATCAACGGACCGGCTGTCAGGACTTTTACCAGACATCTGTCCGATTATACAGGAGCCAGGTACGTCATCCCTTGCGGCAACGGCACCGACGCTCTTCAGGCAGCCTTGGCTTCGCTTCATTTGCAACCTGGTGATGAAGTTTTGGTTCCGGATTTTACCTTCATCGCCACTGTGGAAACCGTGGCACTACTGAATCTCACACCTGTAATCATAGACGTGGATCCTGATACTTTTCTGATCGATCCTGCATCCATCGAAAAATATATCACGCCGAAAACCAAAGCCATCATCCCGGTACACCTTTTCGGACAATGCGTGGATATGGCTCCTTTACTAAAAGTAGCCGGGAAATACGACTTGAAAGTAATTGAAGATGCAGCCCAGGCTTTAGGATCCTGGTATACCTTCCCCGACGGTACCCGGAAGATGGCAGGCACCATGGGCGATATCGGGTGTACTTCTTTCTTCCCTTCAAAAAATCTCGGCGCTTTTGGCGACGGAGGTGCAGTATTCACGGACGATGAAGCACTTGCCTGTACCATACGTTCCTATGTAAACCACGGAACACAGAAAAAATACTATCACAAACAAATTGGCATCAACTCACGGCTGGACACCCTGCAGGCAGCTATCCTGGATGTAAAATTAAGCCATCTGGACGAATTTATTGAAGCCCGGCAACAAGTTGCCGCATGGTATGACAAACATCTGGGGTCTTTCCCTTTTCTACAGATCCCGGCCCGTGCACCGAATACCACTCACACTTTTCATCAGTATACGGTAGTCACCAGAGGTATAGACCGCCGACATCTTATGAATTATCTTAAAGAAGCCGGCATCCCTTCAATGATCTACTATCCTCTGCCCATGCATCGTCAGGAAGCTTTTTCCGGGTTTCCATTTTATAACAGGAGTTTTCCGGTTGCCGAAAAACTATGCAACACTGTGATGTCCCTGCCGGCACACACGGAAATGGATGAAGAACAATTGGATTATATCACAACATATATAAAAAACTACCAAAATGGCTGAACGAAACTATTTCGCTCATGAAACGGCGGTCATTGACGAAGGATGTCAGATCGGTGAGGGAACGAAGATCTGGCATTTTTCTCATGTGATGACCGGTGCGGTAATCGGGAGAAAATGCAACCTCGGGCAAAATGTAGTGGTTTCTCCCGGCGTGGTACTGGGCAACAACGTTAAAGTGCAGAACAATGTCTCGATCTATACCGGAGTGATTTGCGAAGATGATGTCTTCCTTGGACCATCCATGGTTTTTACCAACGTCATCAATCCGCGGAGTGCCATAGTGCGCCGTGATCAATATCAAAAAACACTGGTAAAAAAAGGGGCTTCCATCGGAGCCAATGCCACCATCATCTGCGGTGTGACCCTGGGAGAATTCTCTTTTGTGGGTGCCGGAGCTGTGGTAAACAAAGATGTCCAACCCTATTCTCTGGTGGTGGGGAATCCGGCAAGGCACATCGGTTGGATGAGCGAATATGGCCACCGGTTACATTTTGACAAAGAAGGCATCGCTGTCTGTCAAGAAAGTGGCGAACGGTATCAATTACGTAACAAAAATGTTGTTAAAATCACGGATTGACCTTACATTTGTTACGGCTAACAAATAAGATCATGTTTGAGAAATCGCAGTCTAAAAACTTTGCCATCATCGGGGTAGCAGGATATATTGCCGAACGCCATCTCAGAGCTGTCCGCGATACAGAAAATAATCTGGTAGCCGCCCTCGACCCGCACGACAGCGTGGGAATATTGGACAGCTATTTTCCGGATTCTGATTTTTTTGTGGAGTTCGAACGCTTCGACCGTCATATAGACAAGCTGCACCGGCAGGGGACCAATGTGGATTATGTTTCCATTTGCTCACCCAACTACCTGCATGATTCCCATATCCGGTTTGCCCTGCGACAAGGTGCCGATGCGATCTGCGAAAAACCCATGGTACTGAATCCCTGGAATGTGGATGCCCTGCAACTTTTTGAAGAAGAGTCAGGGAGAAAAGTGAATAATATCCTGCAATTGCGATTGCATCCTTCTATTATAAAACTAAAGCAGGAAGTGGATGCTGCTCCGGAAGATAAAAAATTTGACATCGATCTTACTTATATCACCAGTCGTGGACATTGGTATTATATATCATGGAAAGGAGATATTAAGAAATCAGGGGGTATCGTCACCAATATCGGGATTCACTTTTTTGATATGCTGGGATGGATCTTTGGGAAAGTTCAGGAAAATACAGTTCATCTGCTTGATGAGGACAAGGCAGCGGGATATATGGAACTGGAACGGGCCCGCATACGTTGGTTTCTCAGCATCGATTATCAGGATATCCCCGAAATAAACAGGGAATCCGGCCAGAGAACCTACCGGTCTGTTCTTATCAACAAAAAAGAAGTGGAATTCAGCTCGGGATTTACGGATCTGCATACTCAAAGCTATCGTAAAATTCTGGAAGGCAACGGCTTTGGAATAGACGAAGTACGAAATTCCATTGAAATTGTTTATCATATCCGAAACAGCACCCCGGTCGGTTTGAAGGGGGATTTTCATCCTTTGCTGAAAAAATGATTCTCCGAAATATAATT
>DRPN01000015.1 GCA_011374625.1 Bacteroidota bacterium | reverse complement strand
GTTCGTAGATAGCGCCGAAAGAGCGGGCCAGGATGGCCTGTACGCCCAGGCTTTTAAAACAATCGACAGCCTGCTGCCGGGAGCTGCCGGCTCCGAAGTTTTTTCCTGTAATGATGATATCGCCCGGCCGGGCTTCTTTGGGAAAATGTTCATAACCCTCCAGGTTGTCCAGGGCATACTGTCCCATTTCTTTGATGTCGGTGACCGTCAGGTAACGGTTGTGGAAGATCATGTCGGTGTCAATGTTATCCCGCTCAATCACCCACACCCTTCCTTCCAGGACTATCGGCAGGTTGTGGGGTTTATGTTTTTCTGCAGATTTCCGTATGCGTTCTTCTTTTTCCCTGATGTCGAATACTGCCGGCTTCTCGGGGATGTCATCGGGAGTGGTGATGTAGCCTGCCACGGCTGAAGCCGCCACTACGGCAGGGGAAGCCAGATAAACTTCGCCTTTGCCCTGTTTCCCCGGAAAGTTACGGTTGCCGGTGCTGATGGTGACCTCACCCGGTCCGTTTTGTCCTACCTGGCCGGCGGCACAACCGGCACATCCTGCATTGGAGACCAGAGCGCCGGCGTCCTTGAAAATTTTCAACAGTCCTTCTGTCAGGCATTGTACCCATACCTTGTCGGTGGTAGGGACAATCTTCAGCACCACCCCGGGCGCCACTTTCTTCCCTTTCAGAATGTCTGCCACCACACGCATGTCTTCAATGCGTCCGTTGGTACAGCTTCCCACAAATGCCGAGTCGATCTTGGTTTTTTTGACCTGATCAACAGGCACCGTATCATGCGGTTTACCGGGCCGGGAAACCCGGATAACAAAGCTCCCCGCGTCCAGATTAATGACCCTGTCGTAACGTGCATCCGGATCGGCATAAACCGGCTCGATCTTTTTTCCGGTGCGATTTTCGCAATACTGCACCACTTCCTTGTCCGGCGGAAACAGAATGGTGATAGCTCCCATCTCGGTAGCCATCGAAGCGATGGTGATACGGTCATATAAATGCAGCCGGCCCACCACATCCCCATACATCTCTATGGAATATCCCAACAGTTCATTGGCACCGAAACGGGCCAGCAGGTTCAGCACCACCTCTTTGGCTGTGATGCCGGCAGGCACTTTACCCTTCAGGTTCAGCTTAACCGAAGGAGGTACTTTGAACCAGACACTGCCTTTGGCCCAGGAGGCAGCGATGTCTTTGTCGCCCATACCCTGTCCGAAAGCGCCCACAGCGCCCAGGATGTTGGCATGCGAGTCGGTGGAAATAGCTGTTACCCCCGGGTACACCAGCCCCTCCTCAATGAGCAGATGCGTGCCTATGCCGGAGTTGATGTCATATACTTTGATCCCGTGCTTCCGGGCAAAAATACGGCATATCTGCTGGTTGGTGGCATATTTCTGGTCCGAGCCGGTAGGATTGGTGTCAAAGGTGAAAAACGTGCGGGCCGGATCAGCCAGTGTCAAGGCATTATCCTCCATGTTTTTGACCACATTGGCTCCTCCGAAATCACGGGCTACCCGTACGTCGATAAACACATCCACGATCTCTTCCGGATGTACTGCTTTTTTGCCGGCATGTGCCGCAATGATCTTCTCGATGATTGTCATTCCCATGGTTTAATTTCTTCAGTGTAAAGATAAAATATTTGTATAAACCAAAAGTACGCATTAGAAAGCTCAAAAGAGCCGAACTGATGTGTTAGTTGGGGTTAATTTTAGGATAAAGATAAGGATGATGGTTGGAGACAGATGATTGCATTCAGAAGTAGTGAAGAGAATTATTTTGCCGGCGCCAACTGATTCCGGAAAATCAATTTCGTCCTGACATTATCTTTGTATTCACTGACATTGAGAATCTTTCCGGATTTGTTTTTGATGGTAACAAGTCCGTTTAATTTATCGTTCACCCAGGTTCCTTCAAGGATTAACCCGTTTGTGGTGTATAAAACGCCCTTTCCGTTTTTCAGGTTATCCTTCCATTCACCAACATACTTCTGACCATTGGGCCATTCATAAGTGCCTTTTCCGTTCTTCTTATCGTTCTTCCATTCTCCCCAATAACCCAGTTTGGGCAGAAAGCGCATAAAATAAGTGTCGGGATCCTTTTCATGTTTAATGATCTTGAATTTTTCAGGATATCTTTTTATGGCAGGAAAAAGATATCGTTTGGTAGAGGCAAAGCCCAACTGTTCCAACACTACATAATCTGTACTTTTGCTTTTCAGATATTCAATTTGTTTTTCTTTGTTCAGGGTGTTGGCATATCCTGTAACATACCTCCGTGAAAAAAGATAGAACAGTTGTCCTTTCCGGCAGGCAACGACAGAGGTGTCAGGCGTGTTTTTGTATGCCCACCGTGCGATTTTAAAATAATTATTGTATTTCTTCGGATAAGGGGCTTTTGCACGGAATTTCATCGTTCTTAAAGATTCTTTTCCATAGCTTTTAATGGAAAAAAGGCTTACTGCCACCAAGGTGAGAGGGATAATCAGCGGATTCCGGAATTTGAGTGTTTTTTGTTCTATCAGGCTAAGAATTTCGATGATCCCGTTGATAAAGAGAAAAGTAAGAAGCGGAATGAACGGTAACAGAAACCGGACTCCTGTCCATACCACGGGCCAGAGCAGCAGAATGCCAAAGGTGGCCAATAAATAGTAAAAGAAAAAACCCGCATATTTTTTCAGTCTGATCAGTCCGTAGATCATGATCAGAACCACGATGATCCCGATAATCCATTCTTTCATCACAATCGGATTTTTATAATTGGTCACCTGTATAAAATTAAAGATACCTGAAGGAATCTCCCGGGTAATATATCTTTCCAGATTCTGGAAGAAACGGGTAAACCAATCCCCGAAATGCATTGGCCCCAGCTCGGGACGGTATGGGTTTATCTTTAACATAGAGTGCACATACGGACTGCCACCCAGCTTATGGGTGCGGATAACCCAGGGCAGGGCCACCAGGACAAAGCCGGCGGTCAGGGTAGCCAGGTATTTCCAGTTCTTCCTGCTCCCAAGATAAAATGCAATTCCCACAAAAAGGGATAACCCTGTGGCGCGGATGTAATAATTGAAAGATATTGTAAGTATCAACAGCAGGAAAATTCCGTTTTTTAACAGGGGTTTTGAGAAATCGATCTTCATGAATAACCAGATGGACAGGAGCGAGAAAAACAGGAATGGGATCTCACTCATCATGATGAATGAGTAGTTCAATAAATGAAAGTTGTAAATCAAAAACAAGACCGTAATGAAAGGAACATGGTTGTTGCCTGTCAGTTGCCGTATGATGAGAAACAGCAAAGCCAGAGACAAGAAAAGGAAAAAACCGTTTAATTTTTTGATGAAGATAATATTATTTGAAAAGATCTTCATTGCAGCAGCGATGATCACGGGATAACCGGGAGGAAAATGATTATGCGGAGTCTTTTCAATGGTGTGGATATTGGTATATCCCTGTCCGGTAGCCAGGGCGGTGCCCAGAATATAATAGCCTGCATTGTCTCCTCCCAGAAAGATCTTTTCATCAAATACTTCATGATACACTTTGAAAAAGGAAGCTGAGAGGATGATGACATATAAAACCAGAAGGACTGCATTAAAAATCTTCCCCCGGGATGCTGATTTGTCATTATTGACCTTTTTCTGTTTTCTCATGAAAAAGGAAAATTATGAAACGTTATTTTCCGAAACAGGGTTCCCTTCCGGATATTTCATTCCAGTTCTATTTGATTAGGAAAATTCAAAAGTAAAAAATATTTGCTCGAATGACAAGACTATTGAATAATTAACACCTTTGTAAGGTGTCATTTTTATTATCTCTGTATCTTTTTGTTTTCCATCGATTAACATTCATCATTCATCATTCATCATTCCATTGGATTAACGGCGAGTGGTAAAAATTTATTCCCATGGCATTGAACCGGGAAGCAAAGTTGCCGAGACGGATTTTATAATTATCCCATTTTCTTTCGGAAGCCGGGGTCCAGCCTATTTCGGCGTGGCCGGCCAGGCGGGGGAAGGCCATATATTCCAGGTCTTTCATATTCGTAATGGTTTCCGTCCAAAGCGGGGATTCGATACCCAGGATATTTTCCTTTTCCACGCCGGGTACCAGGGTGGCAGGATCCCAGTCATATGCTTTGTCTACTTCGACATAGCCCGACCAATGAAGCCCAAGGTTACATGTGGAGTCATATTGCATATCCAGGTAGGTCCTGGAGGCAGGCGACATAATCACTTTTGCTCCCTGGCGGACTCCTTTCAGTGTGTTCTTGTTGTTGTCCCAAAACTGAATAACCGTACTCTTGTCTATTGTGGCGTTGGCGATTTCATCCCAGCCGATCACATACTTTTTGTGAGCCCATACCATCTCCTGCGTTCGTTCTATAAACGGGATGTATTCTTTCATGGGAGTAGCATGCGCCTCGTCACCGCCGATATGGATCCAGGAACCGGGTGTCATGGCAGCAAGTTCTCTCATTACATCATCGATAAAGCTGTACACAGTATCCTTCGAGGTGCATAGCGTGCTGAAACCCACGTCGGTACCCGTATAAAGTTTACGGGGTTTGTTGTCACAATTCAGCACTCCGTAAGAGGCCAGAGCGGCATTGGTATGGCCGGGCATATCGATCTCCGGGATTATCGTAATAAATCTGTCAGCAGCATAATTTACCAGGTCTTTATATTCTTCCCGGGTATAAAACCCTCCTTTGCCACTTCCTACTTCGGTGCTGCCACCAATTTCGGTAAGTTTCGGCCAGGACTTTATTTCTATACGCCACCCCTGGTCATCCGAGAGATGCAGGTGCAGCATGTTGATCTTGAAAAAAGCCAGCATATCTATATAAGCCTTCACATCTTCCGGCGGGAAGAAATGACGTGCTACATCCAGCATAGCACCCCGGTAAGCATACTCCGGCTTGTCGGTTATCGTTCCGGCAGGCACCAGCCATGACACCCGTTGTACGGATTTTTTCTCTATCTCATAGGGCAATAACTGTCTCAGGGTCTGTGTCCCATAGAACAGTCCGGCCGGTTGGTAGGCCGTGATTGAAATCATCTCCGGGGTAACCCTCAGAACATATCCTTCTTTGCCCAGTTCTTCCTGGTTCTTTGAAAGAAACAAAAAAATGTCCTTTTTCCCCTTAGTCTTATTGGTCGCTTTGACAGGTAATTGATAACCGGTTGCCGTATGAAGAAAATCGGAAAGATAATCCCCTACCCGGAAAGCTTCATCCGAGTTGTTGGAAACAAAAATGACAGTTCCTCTTTTAAGCCTGAAAGCACCTTTTGACGGAGCGATTTTCGCCGGCAGGGGGATCAGACTTGCTTTATCCATGGGGGCTGTGGTTTCTTTGGTGCAGTGATTGATTATCAAAACAGTCAGTAATATAAAAAGTATTCCTCCAAAAATCTTCAGATAACGAAATCTTCCTTTCTTCATGATATCATTTTTTTATTTTTTTATAAACACCAAAAATCAATCCAAATAAGTATATAACGCAGATTTTGAGAATAAATTTTTTACAGAATGTGTTTTTGTTTATACCCTTAAAAGGAATAATACACACTGACCTTATATGCAAAATTGTCTTTCAACGCCGGCAATCTGTACGGTCCGTACCGGTACAACATCCCCAGTCCCAAGTCGGTGAACTGCAGGTTCAGCAGTCGCCGGATCACGAATCCGGATTCATAATATCCTTTTTTCGGAGTGTTGAAGTTATAGTTCTGGTGATATCCGGGATGTGAGAGGGTGCCGAAGGTTATGTTCGTTACCAGCAGTAGCCGGGGTTTCCATTTACGCACATGGATAAGCAGATCCCGGAAATCCCACGTGAGGAAGAGCGATGCATACCGGTCGGAGAGGAACTCATCGGTACGCATGGTGCCAAAAGAATTGGGCGCATACAGTGTGAAATTGCGGTAGGTGCCGTTGGCAGCAAATAGTTCGGTTGCCGGTGTGTTTCCGGTGATTATGCCTCCGTTAAACGTCCAGATCAGGTCGCCGTAATAATTTGTTTTCAGGATGTCGGAGATACGCAGGTCGAAGCGGTTGTATGAAAAATCTCCGTCCCAGATACCTTTCAGTCCGCGTGTGTATTTGAACCGAACTACCGGGTAATCCGATCCCAGCGATACAGGTCCCCGGGTTGTTTCGATGACTTTCTCGCGAAAGGCAAAACGGAATTCGGCCGTGGCAAAAGTGAGATGATAGGTTTGCGATGTGTCCACGGCACTAAAAGGGGTGTACCTGTAATTTTCAAAAGCCGATTTGTTTTGCCGGACGAAACCCACATTCCACTTGAAGTTCCGCATAGGTTTTATGCGAAATCCGAAATGCATCTCTATTCCTTCTGCTTTATTCATCCGCCGGGTAAAAAAGTCGCTGTAGCTGTTGAGGTCAGTCAGACGGAAATGTTCTCCTTCAAAGGAAGTTTTTCCGCTTGGAAGGGCTTTGAAATAATAGTCAAGGCGCACAACCGATTCGGAAGGTTTGTGAATGTTAAGGGAGAGGCTGATGCCGTATTTGGCGGTTTTATCATGGAAACCGTATCCGCCGAAACCTCCCAGACGGATTCCCTTTGAAAAACGCCGGTTGGTATGTATTCCCGCTCCCATGTAAAACCCTTCATAGTCGTTGTAACGCATAAACTTGTCCAGTTCAATATCTATGGGGCCTGCAGGGATGGAACCGGTTATAAGGGTCTGAACAACATCTGCATACTTGTCAAAGTTTTCAGCTTTTCCGATAGAGTCAATGATGTGGTACGTTTCTTTTTCCTTGCCGGTAAGGGGTGAAATGCGATACTGCTGCCAGAAATCTTCTTTTTTCCGGATGGCCCCGGGCTCTATCTCCACCTCATGTAACCCGAAATCTTTCTTCCTGATATCGGGGTTCAGGTCAATGTCCCTGAGATAACTGATGCCATGGGCAACGAGGTTATAGGTTTTGCCATTGTGTTCGAAATTGGCTGTCTTGAAAATAAGGTCCGTATTCAGTTGTACCGGAAACCAGATGCTGTCAATCCTTTGATATGCCTGTTGTATTTTTACCAGAATGCCCATGGTGTCTTTGGCCGGTTCGGCTTTTACATTCCGGATGGCCCAACCCCGGCTGTTGATAGAAAGAAACCCTTTCAGCCCGTCAAATTTAGTGTTCCGTTTTGGGCGGAAAGAGATGATATAAGTTGTGTCGCCCGGACTGTGGATAACTGTATCCTCCATTAGAAAGAAATATTTTTTCGAGCTGCCCCTGCTGACAGGATTAATATAGGTCTTGTTGAGAATATTTATCTTTTTACGATAAAAAGTGCTGGATTGTAGCTGAGAGATCATAAAGACAATGATCGGATCCCTGAATCCCGAGACCTTGGTGGCCAATACCTTCTCCTGGTTTAGCTCCGGCTTTATATACAAGCACCGGGTAACTGTTTCCATCAGGAAGAGATGCTGCTTCTCCAACAGCTTTCCGAGCTTCAGCTCGGAAGTGTCGAGCTGGGTGGTGTCTTTCATCCACAGCGAGTCGATACCGACAGTAAAGATCATTTTGTCATACGAGACATAACTGAATTTTTTCAGTTTCTCCGGATCATTGCGGCTGCGGTTAGCCACAGCCAGTTGGATGACGCGATGAGCCGGATTCTCTCCCGGAAAGACCTTCACTTCATCCAGATGCACCGGTTTGTAATTCATCTTTATGTCCTGAAATTCCTTGCTGTGGTCAATGTGCCAGATCAGGGATTCATAGCCCACGTAGGATAGCCTGAGACAACAAGTGTTCTGAGGGATGATCAGGGAGAATTTACCTTCGATATCGGTGGTGGTTCCCTGCCTGCCGTCTTCGGTGAGGATATTCACAAAGACCAGTGGAGAGTGATCGCTGGCATCGGTAACCCTTCCTTTGATGACGGTCTCCTGTGCCGGCAAAAGAGAAGGTACAAGCCATAAGACCAGAAATGACAGAAACTTGCACATGGGCTCTGCATTGATTTGGAATTTCAAACCGTTTACGATTAATACTGAGTTCGTAAATTGTTAACTTCTGGGATGATATTCCAGTATCATACTCCTCAGATATTCTTTATCCAGATGCGTGTATATCTCGGTCGTCTGTATCGACTCATGTCCCAGCATCTCTTGGATGGCCCGCAGGTCAGCGCCTCCTTCCATCAAATGGGTAGCAAAAGAATGACGGAATGTATGCGGACTGACCGTTTTTTTGATGCCGGCTTTTTGTACCTGTTCCTTAATCATCTTGAAGATGTAAACACGGGAAAGTTTTTTTCCGAAACGGTTAAGAAAAAGAATATCGGTGTAGTCGGGATGTATGTTTAGCTGGTTTCGGTCGTACAGATACAAATCGATTTCATTCATAGCTTTTTTATTGATAGGAACCATCCGTTCCTTATTGCCCTTTCCGAGGATACGGACAAATCCTTCCTCGCGGAAGATGTTAGATATTCGCAAATTGATTACTTCCGATACCCGGAGCCCGCAGCTGTACATTACCTCAATGAGGGCTCTGTTGCGGTGGCCATCGGGTCTGCTCAGATCGATTTGATTTTCTATCAGATCAATTTCTTCCACCGATAATGTTTCGGGAAGCTTGCGTCCCAGGCGAGGAGTCTCCAGCAGGGTGGCCGGGTTGTCCGGGATAATTTTTTCCATTTGAAGAAAACCGAAAAAGCCCCGCAGGCCTGAAATCATGCGTGCCTGGGTGCGTATGCTGATGACATTTTTGTTCATTTCCTTGAAAAACAACTCAAGCAACTGCAACGTAACGTCCCAAGGCTTGATGTCCGGATAAGCCGGTAAAATGTATTGCAAGAACCGTGATACATCCCGCCGGTAAGCTTCTATTGAAGCCGGTGAAAGCGATTTCTCCAGCCGCAAATGAGCTGTGAACCGCTCCAAAAGCCGATTCCATTGTATTTCTGTGTTTTTTTCCATACTCGTTTCTGATGAATGATAAAATTAGTTATTTTTACCGTAGTTGTATATAAAAAAAGAATATGAAAATCCAGATCATCAACGGACCTAACCTGAACCTGCTGGGCAAACGGCAGCCTGAGATATACGGGAAGGCCGGATTCGAAGAATATCTTAAAATATTGCGTGACCTTTTTAAGGATATAACGATTGACTATTTCCAGAGTAATGTGGAGGGGGAGATTGTGACGAAAATTCAGGAAACGGGCTTTTCATTTGACGGGATTATCCTGAATGCTGCCGGCTATACACATACTTCTGTGAGCATTGCTGATGCTGTGGCAGCCGTACCGGCGCCCGTGGTAGAAGTGCATATCTCCAATATCCTGAAACGGGAAGAGTTCCGGCATAAGTCCTTGCTGGCGCCTGTATGTGTGGGGACAATAACGGGGTTTGGATTGGATTCCTATCGTCTGGGTATCGAAGCCTTGCGCGTCATCCTGTCTTCGAATAAATAAAAAATTACAAGGTGAAATTTTTTTTTATTTATCATCGCATGACCACCATATAATTTTCTCTGCTTAACTGTTAAAATTTGTTAAATGCCCTGTGGGGCCTTAGAACGAATTTTCAAACTTTTTATTTTTGTGTGGCTTTAAAAGCAGGCAAAGATGTAATTGCCTTTTAACCTGATGATTATTGGTTACATTTAAAGACGATGAAGAGGTTACGGTTAAACACACCATGTAGTTGTAAACAGGGCTACGGACGATGGCTGGTAACCTTTCTGGTATTCTTTCTTTTCCCTTCGCTGCATGCCCAGCAGCCCGATACCTTGAAAAGCCCGGATATACACATTAACGTACATGTTGACAGGGACGATCAGGGCAATATTGTACGGTACGACTCTTCCTACTCGTATTCGTGGTCGTCAAAAGGAGATTCCATTCCGGACATCATCGATTCTTTACTGCAGGGGCATGGTTTATTCCCGCGTCATTTCTGGCCCTTCCGACCGGGTATGCTGATGCCCGATTCTTTGCCGGGATATATCATTTCGCCTTATGATTTTGACGGTGATCCTTTCTTTTATGGTTTTACCGATACTACCTTTTATAAGTCGATAGAGAAACTTTTTGAGGAGTTCGGAAAAGGATTTTATCACGGACATATCTTCCCAAAAGATTCATTAATAGCTCCTTACTTTAAGCATATTCCGGGATTTCCTCAATTACCCCCTTTTCCTGATCTTCCTGAAAAAGATAAGAAACATAAAAAACCAATTAAAATTGATATATAAGAATTAATTTAATTAAAAACAAATGATTTATGGATATACAGGTTGAAAATATTACCAAATCGTATGGCCGGCAAAGGGCGGTCGACGGAATCAGTTTTCATGTGAAAACCGGCGAGATACTCGGTTTTCTGGGTCCCAACGGTGCCGGAAAGACAACAACTATGAAGATGATTACCAACTACCTGATGCCGGAGGAAGGGAATATTATTATAGGTGGAAAATCAATGCTCGAAGAAGCTGATGAACTGAAGAAACATATCGGCTATCTTCCTGAAAACAACCCGCTTTACATGGATATGCCCGTAATCGATTATTTGCAGTTTTCTGCCGAGATATTGAGAATCCCTAAAGATAAGATACCTGGTCGGATTCGCGAGATGGTTCGGATTACCGGCCTCAATACCGAGAAACATAAAAAGATCGGAGAGCTGTCAAAAGGATACCGTCAGCGTGTCGGACTAGCTCAGGCGATGATCCACGATCCGGACATCCTGATCCTGGATGAGCCTACCTCCGGCCTCGATCCGAACCAGATCGTTGAAATACGAAAACTGATCCGCGAACTGGGAAAAGAGAAAACCGTAATTCTCAGTACACACATCCTACAGGAGGTGGAGGCTACCTGCGACCGCATTCTCATCATTAACAATGGACAAATCGTAGCAGATGGTACGTCAGAGACACTCTCGCGCCAGGTGCAGGGACAACAGTTGTTGCATGTGAAGATCGAAGATGGTGACCCGAATGAGATATTCCAAGCACTGCAGAACTTGCCTACTATTTCTCTGGTAGACTTTACTGACCGTCAGAAAAATAAATTTGAGGTGCAGAGTAAACCGGAGACAACCTCCAATCGTGAGATTTTTAAGCTTTGCATAGAACGAGGCTGGGTTCTTGCAGAAATGATCCCCGTAGAAACCAAACTGGAGGATATCTTCAGAAAGTTGACAATGAACTGAGAAAAATAAGATATGGATAACAAGAGGTTCACTTCAACCAGGCAGGGCGTACCTGCTATCGTAAAGTAAAAATTACATTGTGAAATAAATAAGAAAGTCTAACAAACAAAAGAAATACAGACATATGAAAACAACATGGGTTATAACCAGAAGAGAATTGAATTCCTATTTTGATTCACTAACCGCATATATTATGTTGGTTTTGTTCTTGGGCTTCAGTGGATTGTTTACCTGGATTCTTGGAAATGATATTTTTATGATCGGACAGGCCAGTCTTCGTTCTTTCTTTGGTGTGAGTTACTGGACACTGTTCATCTTCATCCCGGCGTTGACCATGCGGCTTATCGCCGAAGAAAACCGCTCGGGGACCATCGAGCTGTTGCTCACCAAGCCGGTTACAGACCGTGAGTTAGTATGGGGTAAGTTTCTGGCTGCCCTGCTGCTGGTGGTGGTGGCCCTGGCCTTTACCTTCCCGTATGTGATCACGGTGTCCAGCATAGGAAACCTTGACCAGGGAGCGGTCTTTTGTGGTTATCTCGGATTGATGCTCCTCAGTGCTGTATATATCAGTATCGGGATTTATGCCAGCAGCATTACGGGAAACCAGATCGTTGCTTTTCTTATCGCCATATTCATTGGCCTTTTCTTTCAGATCGTTTTTGATGTGCTGGCACGTACATTCAGCGGATTTGCCGGGGAATTATTTAATTTTCTAAGTGTATCCACCCATTTTGAGAGTATGTCAAGAGGGGTCGTGGATACAAAAGACCTTATATATTTTCTTTCCCTGATCGTGCTGTTCATGAAAATGGCTGAAGATTCCCTGGCCAAAAGAAATTCTTGATAATGAATGAGAAATATAATGTAATGAGATTAATATAAAAAAAGTAAAAACCGATGAAGCGTAAAAATATAGTTTTGACAACCACCTTGATTGCAGCTATCCTGTTAGTGATAAACCTGATATCGGATAAACTGTTTTACCGCCTGGACCTTACGGAAGATCATTCCTACACCCTGAGCAAGGCGACACGGGATATCCTGAAAAACCTGCAGGAACCGGTAACAATCACAGCTTACTTTTCCAAGGAGCTGCCACCGGCCATTGCCGAAACACGGAAAGAGTTCAAGGATATGCTGATAGAATATTCCAACAGGGCTAAAGGTATGCTGGTGTATCAGTTTGTCAACCCGAATGAGGACGCCGAAAAAGAAAGAGAAAGTATTCAGAGCGGGATTCAGCCGGTAATGATCAATGTGCGGGAAAAAGACCAAATGAAACAGCAGAAAGCATATCTGGGGGCTGTAGTCTCTATGGGCGACCGGAAGGAGGTGATCCCTTTTGTTCAACCCGGAGGCCCGTTAGAATATGCCCTTTCTTCTGCGATCAAAAAACTTTCTGTGGTAAACAAACCTAAGATTGGGATCCTGCAGGGATACGATTGTGCCACACTCTCCGAACTGTCTCAGGTGTCCGAAGACCTTAAGGTGTTGTATGATGTGCAGTCTTTAAGTCTGACGGATACTACGGATATCCCGGCAGATATGAGAACCATTGCCATTATCAGACCTAAAGACAGTATTCCTTCGTTCGTGTTTGATAAACTGAATAAGTTCCTCGGCCGCGGTGGCAATCTTTTTGTAGCCATCAACAGGGTGGACGGACAACTGAGCAATGCCTACGGCAGGGTGCTTAATACGGGTCTTGAATCCTGGTTGTTGAGCAAGGGGATAAATGTTGAACCTATGTTTGTTACCGATGTGAAATGTGGAGCTGTAACCGTACAGCAACAACAAGGAATGTTCCGTTTTTCTACCCAGGTGTCTTTTCCATATATTCCTATCATCAGTACTTTTTCAGATAATCCGGCTACAAAAGGCCTGGAAGCGGTGGTGATGGAATTTGCCAGCCCGATCGAATATACAGGCGACTCAACTAAGACTTTTATTCCGCTGGCTTTTACTTCCGAAAAATCGGGTACAGAACCGGCCCCTACCTATTTCAATATCCAAAGGCAATGGACAGAAGGGAATTTTCCCAAAAAACATTTGACAGTGGCTGCCTTGGTAGAAGGAAAATTCGGAGGGAATAAAAATGCCCGGATAATTGTAGTGGGTGATGGTGATTTTCCTGTCAACCGTGGACAACAACAGATCAATAAGGATAATGTGAGCCTGATGGTTAACAGTATTGATTACCTGTCAGACGATACCGGTTTGATCGAGCTGCGTACGAGAGGTATCACCTCAAGACCGTTGAAAGAACTGAGTGACGGTAAGAAAATGGTATTGAAGTATTTGAACTTTCTGTTACCTATCATTTTGGTGTTGCTATACGGATTATACCGCCTTGAACGGAACAGAAAGATCAGGATGCAACGTATGGAAGAGAATTATTCATAGAAGTCTAACTTAAAAAATGATAAAAATGGCTAAGAAAAATAATACGACGACACTGCTTGTTGTTTTGGTGATTCTGGTGGGTGTGTTTTTTATTCTGCAGATCAGAAGTAAAAAGAAGGAGAGTACTTTGAACAGGGATCTGGTAAGGGTGGATACGGCAAAGGTGACGGCCGTTTATCTGTATCCACAGGCAGAAAAAGGAAAAGAACTGGTCTTCAGAAAAACGGATAAAGGCTGGAGGATTAGTGATGGCAAGACGAAAGCGCCAGTGGAGCCGGGCACCATGAAGAATTTGCTGACTTCCGTTATCAATATCAAGCCCAAACAATTGGCAGCAAAAGGAGAAGACAAATGGAAGGAATTTGACTTGACTGATACAACGGCTACCCGTTTGAAGATTATGGAGGGAAACAAAAAAACACTCGATCTGTATATCGGGAAATTCAAAGTTAACAGAAGTAATACTCCCCAATACGGTGGTTATTATGGCGGAGGTGTGACAAGTACTTCTTATGTGCGGGCCGAAGATGGGAAAGAGGTATATGCCGTGGATGGATTCCTGGCCATGACCTTTAATCAGGGCATGAACGAATGGCGCGACCAGCGATTTTTGAAACTGCAAAAAGGTGATATTCAAAAACTTACCTTTACATATCCCAATGACAGCGGCTTTGTGGCAACGAAAGATACTGCCAGCCACTGGTTTATCGGTAACCAACCTGCCGACTCGGCAGCTATGGCATCCTATCTTTCCGGATTGGTCTATAGAAGGTACTCAACCTTTGCTGACGGATATACCCCGCCGGCACAAGCGGATTACCAGATAGTTATTGAGGGTAGGAATATGACGCCGGCAGTGATTAAGGCTTTCCGGAATGAGAAACATCATTTTGTCATGCATTCCAGCCAGAATCCCGAATCATATTTTGTTGATAAAGATAGTACGATCTTTAAGAAATTATTCGTGCCTCGTACCAAACTGATGGGGAAAAAATAAAGGTTTCCGTTTATGAGTGTTTCCGGGATGAAAACATTCGCCGGGAAGAGCAGGGGCTCAAGATTTTGAGCCCCTGCTTTATGCCCTGTAAGAGCCAAATGTGAAAAAGCATCTTAACCCACATTGTGTACTGATTCGAGAAAAATCATAACAAAACCAACCCGTTATATATATGTGTTTTACAGCAGGATTTGAGATTTCCCTAAGTTGCAACTAGCACATTGATGCAAGACATTTTGCAGATTATTGAAATATCGATTGTAAACCTACCTGACTATTCGAAATTCAGCAGGTTAAGGTCTAATATTGCAATGTGTTTATCAAGCCGTTATCAAAAAATGATAAAACCACCGGTAAGCATTACACCCTTTACCAGTTATGCAAGAGTTATCGACATGACGGCAGAATCCGCATTACATAATAGGCTTGGGCAAGCCTGAAGAAAAACTTCATACGGTAAAAGAAATAAAGGCATTGCAGAAGGAATAAACAAAAAGGCTACAAGACCAACTGGCGGGAGATCGTACGTATAATGAACACCCAGGAATGTGTTACCACAATCATACAAAACATAAATGATGAGGTAATTATCGATACGTTAGTGTACGGAATCTATAACCAAAGCAAAAGAGATTTACGAGCTAATGGGATAAAAACAAGGCCATTCTACCGGAAAAATCCGTAGTGGTACCTGTGACAATTTCAAAAAATAATTCGTTTTAAAATCAGACATTTAAGAACCCTTAGCTGCCATGTGGGCTAAGAAAACTTCGCTGGACGACGAAAGGCAGAAGTAATAAGTACACACTACTTATTTAATTGAAAAAAAAGGCATCTCCTTGCCGGGGATAATATACGATTCGGCAATGAATGAGGTGACCAGCCGCGTAGGAACGGATTCGAAATAATAATTGACCGGCGTAATGCCTTCCGGCGGGTTCTTCCATACTTCGTCCGGCGGTTTTTCTTCCTCCGACAGCGGATTATATCCGTTTTCGGCAGGAGTGAACTTACGGCTGTCTGCCAAAACATATACGGGAATATCCTGCTTACGACTCAGGG
>DRPN01000081.1 GCA_011374625.1 Bacteroidota bacterium | reverse complement strand
TAAGTTTCTTGACCTGTGTTCGCGTCTTCCCGTCCACATCCGTTTTAAATACGAGATAATGTTCTTTGCCCTTGCTGGCGATCTGGGGGAGGTGAGTGATGTTTACCACCTGCATCTTTTCGCCCATACGGGCAATGATCTGGCCTACCCTGTCGGCGATATCTCCGGATACGCCCGTATCTATTTCGTCAAAGATGATTGTAGGTAATCCCACACTCTCGGTCAGGAGGGATTTAAGGCTCAGCATCAGGCGTGACAGTTCCCCTCCGGAAGCGATCTTCCCAATCTCTTGTACGGAAGCCTGTGTATTGGCCGAAAACAGGAATGACACCTGATCGAAACCATAGGGCCCCGGCTCAGGATTTTCTTTGATCTCAATAAAAAAACGGGCTGCAGGAATACCCAGTTCCTGTAACAATCCGACCACAGCTTTCTCTATCTCCTTCCGCGCCGATCTGCGGATTTTCGTAAGTTCTTTACCCAGGGCCCATATTTTTTCACGTGCAGCAGTCAGCTGACTTTCAGCCCTGGCCAGCTCCTCATCATACGACCCGATACGGGCTATTTTTTCACCTAGTTCATTCCGGATCGTAAGCAAATCAGTAATCGTTTTCACCCGGTGTTTATCTTCAAGATGATAGATCAGGTTTAAACGTTCCCTGACCTGCTCCATGCGGCCGGGGTCATATTCTATGTCGTTGCCTTTCACCTCAAGTTCTCCGGCCAGATCCTTCAGGTCAATATATGCTGTTTCCAGTCTTTCCACATAATCTCCCACCTCCGGCAGATAATTCCGGATGCGTTGCAACGTGTTCACCACATCCTTCAATTTCACCACCACCGCCTGTTCGTCTTCCTGTAAAACAGTCCAGGCATAAAGCAAGGCATTCTTAATTTCTTCGGCGTGGGATAAGATTTTCATCTCACCCTCCAGCCGTTCCTGCTCATCGTCCAGCAGATTTGCTTTATCCAGTTCCTCAAACTGAAATTGAAGATAATCCAGGTCGGCACCCGCCTGACGGGCCAACTCCCGGAGTTCGGAAAATATTTGTTTGTTGTGCTGATAATCTTTATAGGCCCGTTGATATGTCCCGATAAGATCCTGCCTGCGTGTGAAGGCATCAAGTACCTGCAACTGAAAGACATTGGACCCCAGCAGGATGTTTTGATGCTGCGAATGAATATCTATAAGACTCCTTCCCAAACTCTGTAATACCGGAAGGTTCACAGGCGTATCATTGATAAATGCCCTTGACCTCCCCGACGGGCTCATCTCTCTCCGGACAGTGGTCAAAGCTTCGTAATCCAGATCATGACCGGCAAAAAAATCCTCCAAGTGATAATTACTCACATCAAAAACCGCTTCAACAATACACTTCTTATCTTTGTTCATCAACACGGAGGTATCCGCTCTCTTTCCGGTGATCAGGTCAATAGCCCCTAAAATGATTGATTTGCCTGCGCCTGTTTCTCCGGATATAGTAGTCAACCCCGGGCCGAAATCCATTTCCAGCTCCTCTATCAATGCATAATTCCGGATCAATAATGACTTTAACATACGCCTTGCAGGAAATTGGGACAGGTAAAACTAATGAAAATATTCCGGAATAGAAAGGTTACTGGCCTTTTAGCATATTGTCGTATTTCTGGCTGTTGGCAGGGTCTATTTCTTTCATGATTACGGAAACCCGCGTTTTTTCATCCGGAAAGGATTTGGAAAAGATATTGACGATCTCATCCCGTTTTGCATCCAGCACCAGCGTCAGGAACAGCATATACGGATCGGGTTTTGCCCGGTACACTTTCTGCAACAATTTAAGACTGTTGGCAATCTCGGCGCGGCCCATATTCAGTTCACGCTCCATCACATCCAAGCCCAGACGATGGTATCTGTAGGTAAATTCCCGCACTGGTGCATACTTGCTGTCCAGAATATTCTGGATCAGCCAATACCGGTTTTTATTCCGGGATCCGGAAAAAGGTTTCCACCCGGGTTCCACCGCATTCTGCGCATTATTAACGATCTGTTCCGCTTTCTGAAAATACGGAGTGCCTCCGTTCAAAGAAAACGAATCATAATCAAGCCCTATGATGATATAGGCATAAAAAGCCAGCACGGAGGTCAGGTTGTTGAGAAATGTAGCCTCATTGAATTCCAACGGCTGAAATTCGACATAGGTGAACATGAAATCGTTATCCAGAAAATTGAACATGGTCGTGTTATAGGTTGTATTAAAGACCGGCCTTCTGGATTGTATCTGAATGGTTCCCTTGAACTGATCAGATGATATCTGTTCCGTGAGATTTATCAGCATGGTACATTCGATACGTTCATTCACATCAAATACATTGTTGGTCCATACTGTATTATTCATGAATTCATAGACCGCCTGTTGGAGGGTTTTGAATTTCTCCTGATAAGATCCTTGTATTTTCTGTGAGGAGATGGACACGTTGCAGTGGAGTTCCTGTCCATAGGTACAGGTAGATCTCAGGAAAGATATTATGACCAAGACGGCCGGGAAAAACCACTGTCGTATTCCTTTTTGTAGAGAGTGGTTATCCATCAGAGGAACTTTTGCTGAATAAAGTTAAGTATGTCCTGCGCTACCTCGGTTTTCGACTTCAGCGGATATTCCTTTTGATTTCCGGATTTGCCAATGATGGTAATTCTGTTGGTATCATACCCGAAGCCGGCACCTTCATCGCGCAGGGAGTTTAAAACAATATAGTCCAGATTTTTCTTTCTTATTTTCGACAAGGCATTTTCCACCTCATTCTCCGACTCCAAAGCAAAGCCTACCAACATCTGATCGTTGGTTTTTATTCTACCCAGTTCGGCAGCAATATCCATAGTCGGTTTCAGCTGTATAACCAGTTTATCCTTGTCTCTTTTTATTTTCTGATCAAACCTTTCGACAGGGGTAAAATCCGCAACAGCAGCCGCCAAGATCGCAACTTTACTGTCTGGGAAAGCTTTGAGGGTTGCCTTGTACATATCTTCGGCTGAAACAACCGGAATGACTTTTATTTTATGCGGTATCCTGCCATAGGTCCCCGGTCCCAGAATAAGGGTTACTTCTGCTCCCATCTGCACAGCTTTTTCGGCCAGGGCTATACCCATCTTTCCCGAAGAGTGATTCCCGATAAATCTAACCGGATCGATGGCTTCATATGTAGGACCAGCGGTAATCAGGATCTTTTTTCCTGCCAGTTTGGTTTTTTTCTTCGGATGAAGAGCAAGAAAGCTTTTCAGTTCTAGAATGATCTCTTCGGGTTCCATCATCCTCCCGGCACCTTCCAGGCCGCTGGCCAGCTCGCCTTCGGGAGACTCCAGAATGTGCACTCCTCTTTTCTTCAGGGTATCCAGATTTTCCCGGGTAGACGCATGGTTATACATATCCGTGTCCATCGCCGGACAGATCATCATCGGACAACGGGCCGAAAGACAAGTAGTCAGTAAAAGATTATCAGCGATGCCGTGTGCCATTTTGGCAATGGTGTTAGCCGAAGCGGGTGCGATCAGAAACAGATCCGCCCATAAACCGAAATCAATATGGCTAAACCATTTCCCGGTTTCCGGATTGAACGGATCACAATAGATACGATTGCGTGACAACACAGCCAGGGTAAGAGGAGTAATAAAATCCCTGGAAGAAGGGGTCATGATTACTTTTACATCTGCTCTCTCCTTTTTCATCAAGCGAACCAGATAAGCAGTCTTGTAAGCGGCAATGCTACCCGTAACACCCAAAATGATCTTTTTCCCCTTCAACATAATTAAAGATATTAATTATGATTTGTTCGGAAGCTTATCGGCATACCGGTAATAGATCTTTCCTTCCTTAAATTCCTCAAGAGCAATAGAAGTGGGCTTCGGAAGACGTTCATAAAATTTCGAGATCTCGATTTGTTCCTTGTTTTCCATCACCTCTTCCAGGTTGTCCGTATAAAAAGAGAACTCTTCCAGTTTCTTGTTTAGTTCCTGTTTCAGATCCAAAGCAATCTGATTGGCTCGGCGGGAACAGATAACCACGGTTTCATAAATATTCCCCGTTTCCTGGTCAAGGTTGTTAATGTCTTGGGTGACCGTTGTTACCGGTGCTTTGATTTTTTTGTGATCCATCCTATTTTAGTTTTACGTTTTTCCGTATTATTTAATACTCAAATAATTATTGCAATTATTGTATATTTTATTGGCTTCCTTAATAAACCGGCTTTTGGGAAACTCATCTATAAAAGAATAATAGTCATCTACCGTTTCCTGGAATCTCTCCGGCTGTTTAGCCCGCACGCTGTTCTGAGCATAAAGATATTTCGATTTCAGTCTAAGGAACATAAGCTCTTCCCGAAATTTTGTATCCGGAAAATCCTCAAGGCTGTTACCTATGGCTATTATGGCTGCCTTATATTGTTCCAGTCTGAAATATAATTTGGCTGATAGAAAAGATTTTTCCGCCAGTTTTTCCTGTAGCTCTTTCGACAGCTTATCACACTGTTCATTGTATTTGCTATTGGGGAACTTAGTCTTATGCAAGGCAAAATCATTCAGTGCATTATAGGTATTAGTCTGATCCAGTTCGGGCCTCGGAGACAGTTTATAATAACAAAATCCCATCAGAAAATCAGCATCATCCGCATGGTCACTGTTAATATATGTTCCGACAAATGTCTCAAAATAATGACTGGCCATCACATAATCACCCATTTCATAATAACACTTTGCATGAAGATAATCCAGTTCTTCCGACTTGGTGGTACCCCGGTAATGCGGAAGTATCTTTTCTATCATGCTGGCTGCCTGAGAATATTTACCGTTGGCATAATACTCTTTTACCTTGCTATAGATCAGCTCATAATCCTGACTTTTCATGAGCTTGTCAAACTCACCACATGATGATAACAGCAGAAACGAACTGATAATAAAAAGTGAAAGGTAAATTCTGATATATCGTACCGCCATTTTCCCCTTTGTCGTTTTAGTCCTGCTTTTGGTCCAGAGATTTTCTGAAAAAATAAACGTGCAAAATTAATGATTATTTTTTAACTACCATGTTTTTTAATCGCAAATAACATACCAAAAGATTTTTCTTTTTTTATCTAATAAAAAAATTACATTTGCAAAAATTTTCAAATCTAAAAAATTATTGTCGTGGATCTTTTTGACAAATTGAACATTCACAACACATCTCTCGGCCAGTACCATGAAATTGCTGACGGGTACCAGATGTTTCCTAAGCTGGAAGGAGAAATACACCCCTGGATGAAATTCAGGGGAAAGGATGTACTTACCTGGAGCCTCAATAATTACTTAGGCCTGGCTAACCACCCGGAAGTACGTCAAGCCGATACCAAAGCTGCCAAAGAATGGGGGCTGGCTTATCCCATGGGTGCACGTATGATGTCGGGACACACAACAATGCACGAGAAACTGGAAGAACAACTGGCTGCTTTCGTAAATAAGGAAAGTGCTTATCTTCTTAATTACGGGTACCAGGGGATGCTCTCTATCATTGATTCTATGGTGGACCGGAAAGATGTGATTGTTTATGATTCCGAGTCGCATGCCTGTATCCTTGACGGGCTGCGCCTGCATATGGGAAAACGTTTTGTTTTCCAGCACAATGACATGGAAAACCTGGAAAGACAATTAAAACGTGCTACCCGGCTTACCAAGATTTCCGGAGGCGGCATCCTTGTAATCACCGAGGGAGTCTTCGGCATGGCAGGCGACCTGGGCCATGTCCATGAAATCGTCAAACTGAAAAAAGATTATCATTTCCGCCTGCTGGTGGATGATGCCCACGGTTTCGGTACCATGGGACCGGAAGGGGCCGGTACGGGAACACATTACGGAGTTCAGGATGAGATAGATGTTTACTTTGCCACTTTCGCCAAGGCAATGGCCGGTATCGGCGGATTTGTAGCCGGCAGAAAAGATGTGATCACCTACCTGCGTTTTAATATGCGCTCCCAGATCTTTGCCAAGTCTCTGCCCATGCCAATGGTTGTAGGGGCTATGAAAAGGCTTGAGCTCCTGCAGACCCATCCAGAGCTGCGGGAAAACCTGTGGAAGATTGTACGTCTTCTGCAAAACGGGCTGAAAAACAATGGACTGAACATAGGTCATACAGAATCTCCGGTTACACCCGTATTTCTGGAAGGCACTCCCATTGAAGCTGCCAACCTAATCGTCGATCTGCGCGAGAACCACAGCATTTTCTGCTCTATGGTTGTTTATCCGGTAGTTCCCAAAGGAGTAATCATGCTGCGACTAATACCTACCGCCGTTCATAAGGAAAAAGATGTTGAAATAACGCTGCAGGCTTTCAGGGAAATCAAAAATAAACTGGACGGAAGGAAATATAACCGGGAGAAAATCGAGTTTAATCTGAAATAGTAAGATAAACATTTATAAAAAAGGAGTTATGCACGCATAGCTCTTTTTTTGTCCCAAAATTCTATGTATCCACCTGAGTTTGATATAAGGAAAGTAAAAATTATTACAAAATTGATGAATTTAAATTTGCAATTTAAAAGTTCTTTGAATCTTAATCCCGGATGATCGAAGAAACTGACATAATCCTGTGGCGAGCTGTCAGGGTTTGAATGATTATGGACACTGAGAACGCTCCGGGTTGTTTTTAGGATGCTTTCCAATACAATCTCAAAAGGAGGTTGAAGAATGATAATCAGCAAAAAATAATTGTTTAAAGATGTTTAAGTCAGGCAATAATTTGATCATCCGGGCAACCGAAAGAGAAAGGATTAGATGCTATAATTGTCAGGAATTTTTTTTCCGGCCGGATTGTTTTTTTATCATTGCTTCTGTTACGGAGAGAAGCAGGTGAATGTCTGTTTCTTTTGTCAGGGCCAGGCGCTCGAAGATCCGATGGTAAATGGGCCGTGCTTCGTGAATACCCAGCAAAGACAGAAGTTCTTTTGTTTTATCTTTCAGGATCTTATAGGAAGATTCCTTTGCCGGCTGGCTATGTATCTGTGGCTGGGTGTGCAGGCCGGACAACTCATAGGCAAACAACATGACCGCCTGGGCCAGATTAAGGGAAGGAAAAGAGGTTGCAAGAGGAATGTATGACAAGATGTCACACCGTTGTATTTCTTCATTGCTTAACCCCGATTCTTCACTCCCGAAAAGAATTCCTACGGTAGTGACCGTGCCGGATTTATTTTGCAGAAAAGCAGAGAGCTCCCGGACCGGAATATATTCCTGCCGGATGTTTCGCTTTTTGGAAGTGGTGCCAATAATGAAATCCAGATCGGCAATGGCTTCGGCAGTGGTGTCATAAACCCTTGCCTTTTCCAGGATGTCATTGGATCCGTGGGCCAGCTTTCGGGCATCCGTGCTCAGATGACTGGCGGGTGATGCCAGTCGTAGTGAACTGAACCCCATAGTCTTAAGAGCACGGGCGGCGGCACCGATATTTTCCGCAACAGCCGGATGTGAAAGAATAAAATGAAACTCCATAAATATTCTGTTTTGAATAAATCCGGATTGCACAACAGGAGTTCCTGGGAATGTTGGATAAATTTACTGTTTTTTATCCAAAGGAATGATATTTGTTAAGGGGTTTTGTTACTTTCGTGCATATATCAAACTAAAACGGAATAAAATGGATTTGAATATTAATGAAAAAGACCTGAATAAATTCATTGTGGTTGGAGACCGGGTTTTGATCAAGCCCAAATCGGAGGAGACCATGACCCGGTCGGGGTTGTATCTTCCCCCGGGGGTGCAGGAAAGAGAGAAGATTTACAGCGGGTATGTGCTGAAGGTGGGGCCCGGGTATCCCATTCCGGCCATTGTGGATGAGGACGAGCCTTGGAAAGATAAACAGGATAAGGTAAAGTATGTTCCCTTGCAGGCACAAGAAGGCGATCTGGCTATATACCTGCAGAATAGCGCTTTCGAAATCGAGTTTAACCAGCAAAAATATGTTATTGTCCCGCAATCGGCAATCTTGTTATTGATACGGGATGAAGAACTTTTTAATTAAAAAAAAAACCATTGTCCCGTGGCAAATGGTTTTTTCTTGTAGTCGGGATGGCGAGACTTGAACTCGCGACCCCACGCCCCCCAGACGTGTACTCTACCTGACTGAGCTACATCCCGTTTTGCAACATACAGGGTGATTTTTATGTATCCCCGGTTTATTGCGACTACAAAAATAGTCAACCCTTTGGAATCTGCAAAAGTTTCAAGAAGTAAAATATGGTATGATTATTGTAAACATTGGAACAATTTATCTGTAAAAAGATTGTACTATTGTGGTAATAATGATAAGTATGAAATGTTAAATATAAAAACACAAGATTATGAGCTTATTCAAAACATTGGATAACCTGCATGATAAATCAGAAGAAAAAAATAAAGAAGCAGAAGAAAGGGAACATGTAAAATGTTTGATCATCGGGTCAGGTCCTGCCGGCTATACGGCTGCCATCTATTCGGCCCGTGCCAATATGGAGCCGGTGTTATATCAAGGTATGGAACCCGGTGGGCAATTGACCATTACGACAGATGTGGAAAACTTTCCGGGGTATCCCGATGGTGTCAGCGGACCGGAGCTGATGGAAGATATGAAAAAACAAGCCGAACGCTTTGGCACGGATATCCGCTGGGGGTCGGCCACGGCTGTGGATTTTTCCCGCATACCGTACAAGGTGACCATTGATGATAAAAAGGTGATCGAGGCAGATACGGTCATCATTGCTACAGGGGCCTCTGCCAAATATCTGGGGATACCTGCCGAAAAGAAATATGCCGGCAGCGGCGTATCCGCCTGTGCTACCTGCGACGGGTTTTTCTATAAAGGCAAAGATGTGGCCGTAGTCGGAGGAGGAGATACCGCTTGTGAAGAAGCACTCTACTTGTCCGGTTTGGCCCGGAAAGTATATATGATTGTACGAAAACCCTATCTGCGTGCCTCCAAAATCATGCAACATCGTGTAATGAACACCCCTAATATTGAGATCCTCTTTGAACATAATACAAAAGACCTCTTTGGGGAAAGTGTTGTGGAGGGAGCTGTGCTGATAAAGAAAAAAGGAACTCCCGAGGAGGAAGAAGTTAGAATCAGGATAGATGGTTTCTTCCTGGCGATCGGCCACAAGCCCAACTCGGACATTTTCCAAGAGTATATTGAAACCGATGATATCGGGTATATCAAAACCATCCCCGGCACAGCACGTACCAATGTAGAAGGAGTTTTTGCCTGCGGCGATGTTCAGGACAGGGTGTTCCGACAGGCTGTTACCGCAGCCGGTTCGGGTTGCATGGCCGCTATCGAAGCTGAACGTTATTGGGCTGAAAAATTCGCCCAAACGAAATAATAATCCGGGCTCGACATAAGAGCAATATGCTAAAAGAGTGGAAGTTGAGCTAAAGTTTCTTGTGTTTCGTATTTTATTCCGGGTTTTTTAGGCAATAATGAGTATCCCAACAGTCCTGAAATAAGATTTGAAATATAATTCACTACGTTTCTGTGCCTGGGGTGTTCGATCTGACAGATCTTTTTCAATTTATCTTAACCCAAGTTGAAAATTTCAGATCAAAAATTCATAAAAAAACATCAATTTTAGGCAATATTTCATTTTATGGAAATCCTTATGATCTGACACACAGATATATAGTATTTTTGAAGTCTTTATGTGGTGACCCGATTGTAAATTTTTAAAATATACACTATTAAGAATGAATACTTTACACTTGTGTATTTTCAACTTGGATTAACAAACAGTGAGTAATTGCAAATGTTCTGATTTATGCTGTGGTATATCCTTTGCACGGGGAGATTCCTTCCCCTAACCCTCTGGGTCGGAAACAAATAATTCCTTGTGATACCTCGGGGCTTTCCCCGCCCGGACGACATTGGTCGGACGGGCCAGCCCGCATGACTTTGATTCCGAACTGCCGATACGGGCAGGTAAGTGTGCCTTATTGGGTGAGAGTCTGTTTATGTCTTTTTCAATCAGACTGTGTATATTTACATGAAAATTTATATAGTTTTGGAATAAATATTTAAGGTATGGTATTATGAGACGATTTTTCACATCGCTTATTTTCCTAACTTTGGTTGAGTTATTTACAGTTACGTTTGGATATGCCCAACAAACAAACAGAAAACAATTGTATCTTATTCCGCAACCGCAAATACTCGTCAGGGGTGATGCGACATTTGCCCTTACACCGGAGAAACTTGTTTATATCGTGAATCCTGACGATACTGCCTTGTTGTTTGACGTAAATGAATTTTTCCGGGAGGTTAAGCAGGATCTGGGGTTTGATATGAATTACGGGCAAACGGTTAAGAAAGCATCTCTTTTAGTAGGGTATCCCGGACAGGATAAAAAGTTTGATAAGATTGCAGAACCCTATATCCGGAAGCTCGATCAATGTGGAAAAGAAGGTTATGTTCTGCACATTGACCAGGAGCGTCTTATCCTGGTTGCCAACAATGATACCGGGCTTTTTTACGGAGTTCAGACATTGCGCCAACTGGTACGGGGCAACCGCTCGGGAGACCGGATTCCTGCACTGGATATTACCGACTGGCCCGCACTGAAATACCGCGGCTGGCAGGATGATATAAGCCGCGGACCTATCCCGACTATGGAGTTTCTGAAGGCGGAGATACGCAGGATGTCTTATTTTAAAATGAATATTTTCACACTTTATACCGAAAATGTTTTCAAACTGAAATCCCATCCCCGTATTGCTCCTCCGGATGGTATTACGGCTGCTCAGGTAAAGGAACTGTCTGCTTATGCCAGGAAATACCATATAGATTTAGTGGGGAACTTTCAGGCTTTCGGTCATTTCGGAAAAATTCTCCAAAAACCTTATTATGCCCATCTGGCTGAGACTCCTTCCGTGATTTCTCCCGCTTTCCCGGAGACCTATGATTTGTTGGGAGATATCCTGCGCGAAATAGCTTCTGCTTACGACAGCAGGTTTTTTATGATCAACTGTGACGAAGTGTTCGGCCTGGGAAGCGGACCGGCCAAAACAATGGTGGACACCATGGGAATTGCCGGGGTGTATGCTTATCATATAAATAAGCTTGTGCAGATACTGAAACCCTTCCACAAAACTATCCTGATGTGGGGGGATATTGCCGGCGATTATCCGGAGATCATCTCTAAATTACCGGATGATATCGTTTTTCTGCCCTGGGTTTATCAGTCTGCACCTTCTTATAAATTTATGATTGAACCCTTCAAAAAGGCAGGCATGAATTTTTGGGTTTGCCCTGGGGTAAGTTGCTGGAGGCGTATTTTTCCGGGGCTGTCCACGGCCGAGGTGAATATCTCTCATTTTGTCAGGGATGGTGTGACTATGGGTGCAGAAGGAATGCTGAATACTACCTGGGATGACGACGGAGAGAATTTTTTCTCATATAACTGGCTTCCGCTTGCCTGGGGTGCAGCATGTGCCTGGAAACCTGTTCTGGGAGAAAACGACTCTCTGATGAACCGGCGGTATAAGTCATTCACTATGGCTTTTGATCCGGTTTATTATGGTGCAAATGCAGGTATAGCTATTAATATGCTGGGTCTGGACGGACTGAAAAAGCATATTTCTGCAGGTAATCTCGCGGACAGGGATTTCTGGAGCCCTATGATCGAATCTATTCCCGAATTTCATATTGTTGATTTCTTGTCCGATGCCATGTCCCTGGAAAAAGAATCCTCAGCAGTGATAAGAGCATTTCTGAATGCCCGCGAAATCATTCCCCGAAACCGGAATGATCTGGATTATCTGATCTTTGCCGCCCGGAGAGTTCAGCTTATGGCCAGAAAAAATAAACTAAAATACCGGCTGAACGACCCACAGGAAATGAAGCATATTAGAAAAACAGAGCTGCAGAGGAGTTTGAAGGGATTGGAGAATCAGCTTGCTGTTATGAAGAAAGACTATGCAAGATTGTGGAATATGGAAAACCGGCCGTGGTGGCTGGATCATATCCTCGCGAAATTTGACCGGATGGAAAGAGACCTGAAGGAGGTACCCTGTCATGTTTTTATTGAAACAGATACTGCCTTCTTCGCCCCGGAACGTACAGTCACTCTTCGGAGTCTGTTTGCAGATAATATCTATTATACCCTGGACGGAACCCCTCCTGATACTTCCTCCACGCTGTATAAGGAACCTTTTAAGGTGGATCATACCACCAGAATCAGGGCAACGGTTTATGACGGTAAATGCGGAAATCCTGTATTTGAGAGGATTGTCCGGGTCTATCATGGTCCGGTAGCTGAAATCAAACTTAAATATCCCTTTTCGGAAGAATACAGTGCCCGGGGCCTAATCAGCCTGGTTGACAGCATAAAGGGATCGAAAAACTTCCATGATGGTAACTGGCTGGGGTTTGAAGGGAGAGACCTGATCGCGGACATCCGGTTCAAAAAACCTGTTAATCTCGATACGGTTACCGTTACTTTCCTGCAAAACATGCAGTCAGAGATACTTTTTCCCGAATGGGTAAGCTGTGTTGTCTCTGAAAACGGAATGGTCTTCTCAGCAGAAAAAAAGATCGTAAATTCTATCGATTGGCATAGGGCAGGAGCATGGATACAACCATTCTCATTTGCCATAAACCGGGAAAATATCCGCTTCATCCGGATTCATGCTAAAAATGTAGGAATATTGCCCCCCTGGCATAACAAAGCCGGTGGCAAAGCCTGGATCTTTACTGATGAAATAGGAATAGGAATAAATGGCAAAAAATTAAAGTAAAAAGATAAAATGGACCCGGATATTCTTAAAAATATAATACCAAATATTAAACTTTAAATCAACAATATCATGAAAACAAAAACCTTTCTCCCCGTCATTATCATCTTTATTCTAATGCTTCTGGTACCTGACTGCCAGACAACTCATTACAAATATCCTTTCCTGAATTCTGACCTGCCCTTAGATAAAAGGGTTGATGATCTTGTTGGACGGATGACACTGAAAGAAAAAATCAGCCAGATGCAGAGTCATGCTGCGGCTATACCCCGTCTGGGTATTCCGGAATATCATTGGTGGAACGAATGTTTGCATGGCGTAGCCCGTAACGGAGTAGCTACAGTCTTTCCACAGGCCATTGCCATGGCTGCCACTTGGGATCCGGAACTTATCCGCAGAGAAGCAGATGTGATATCCACTGAAGCCAGGGCCAAACATCACGAAGATGTGCGTAATGGCAAGCATGGCCGTTATCAGGGGCTGACATTCTGGTCGCCTAATGTTAACCTGTTCCGTGATCCCCGCTGGGGCAGGGGACAGGAGACATACGGGGAAGATCCATTCCTCGAATCAAAGATTGGAGTGGCTTTTGTGAAAGGTCTGCAGGGGAATGACCCAAAATATTTTAAGGTAATTGCCACCCCTAAACATTATGTAGTACACTCCGGCCCTGAGCCTTTGCGACACGGTTTTAATGCTGTAACCTCAGAGCGGGATTTCTTCGAGTCATATTTGCCAGCCTTCCGTGCCACGGTCGGAGAAGGAGGCGCCTATTCGGTAATGGGTGCTTACAGTGCTTATAAAGGTATGCCCTGTAATGCAAGCCATTATCTGCTCGATACTATCCTTCGGAAACAATTGGGCTTCAAAGGATATGTGGTCTCCGACTGCGGAGCTATCCGTGATATTATGTCCGGTCATAAAAAGGCAAAATCCCTGGAGGAGGCTTCGGCCCTGGCCGTGAAAGCAGGCTGCGACCTGGATTGCGGAACCGAATACCGTTCACTGAAAAAGGCTGTGGAACAAAATCTTATAAGTGAAAAAGAAATTGATGTGGCAGTAAAAAGATTGATGAAAGCCCGCTTCCTTCTGGGAATGTTTGATTCGCCCGAAGAAGTAAAATATACACAAATTCCTTATTCGATGAATGATACGCCGGAACATAGGAAGTTGGCGGCGGAGGTAGCCCGGAAAAGTATGGTGCTGCTGAAAAACGAAGATCATTTTCTGCCGCTGTCAAAAAAGATTCATTCCCTTGCGGTTGTAGGTCCTTATGCCGATAATATGGATGTGTTACTGGGTAATTACCATGGCACTCCTTCTCATGCGGTAAGTCTTTTGGAAGGGATAAAAAAGGAAGCCCAATCCAGAGGACTGAAGGTGCTTTGGGCCAAAGGGGTAGAACCCATAGAAAAGTTTGCCAAAAAGAAGAAAAACAAAGACTCGAAGATGTCAGCGGCTGAAATAGAAAAAAACCAGGAAATTTTGGTACATCAGGCAGTGAATGAAGTCCGTAAAGCAGATGTGGCAGTCGTCATTGTGGGCATTTCTCCCAGACTGGAAGGGGAAGAGATGTCTGTTCATCTGGATGGATTTAGTGGAGGCGACCGGACCAGTCTGAAACTTCCTGCTCCTTATGAAAAGCTGCTTAAGGCCGTTTATGCCACAGGCAAACCTGTTGTGCTCGTGCTCACAGGCGGCAGTGCCTTGGCTGTCAACTGGGCCGAAGAACATGTTCCGGCCATCCTGATGGCTTGGTATCCGGGAGAGGAGGGAGGCACTGCCCTTGCAGATATTCTCTTCGGTAAATACAACCCTGCCGGCAGACTGCCTGTCACGTTCTATCGTTCAGTGAAAGACCTGCCACCTTTTACGGACTATTTCATGAAAGGACGAACATATCGCTTCTTCGAAGGAAAACCCTTATATCCTTTTGGATATGGATTAAGTTACACCTCTTTTGATTATAGCGGTCTCTCCCTCTCCAAAACAGAAGCCATCACCGGCGATACCATAAACGTGCAGGTAGCTGTTAAAAATATCGGTAATTATGACGGGGAAGAGGTAGTTCAGCTCTATGTCAGAAATCCGGCAGACAAAGATGGCCCCCGACGCTCTCTGAAAGGTTTCAAACGCATCTTTTTGAAAAAAGGAGAAGACAAGGTTGTGAATATACCTCTGGCAATAAACGACCTGGCCATTTATCATCCCGGAGAAAAAAGCTTCAGAACAGATCCTGGAAATTATGAATTGCTGGTGGGGAGTTCTTCGGAGGATATAAGATTGAAGAAGGTTATATCTGTCAAGTAATAAGAAGTAAAGAAAAAAGACTGTATATGGAAAATTTATTGTAATTTGTTTGCTGGCGCTCACGACATTAGTTGGCTTCAAGTGTGTAATTTATGGTAAGTGACAATCAATTTCGTCCTGAGTAAAGTGAAGAACCAATTGCGTTTACTAAGCGAACAAATTACACGGCTTCAACCGGAAATTTCCATTTCACGTTTTATTGTTGTAATATTGCATTCTTATATTTATTTACTTATTAAAAGAAATCATTATGCTTAAGAAAAGTTTTATTTTGTTTGTGGCAGCCGGAAGTCTGCTACTTTTTTCATGTAATAAATCCATGAAAAGAACCAAGCTGGATACTGAAATAAAAAAGGTCAGTTATAGTTTGGGTATTAGTGCCGGGACATATTATGCCAAACAGGGTCTTGACAGTCTCGATGTAAATGCTTTTGCAATGGGATTGAAGGATGCCATCACGCAGGATACTTCCAATATGAAAATGTCAGAAATGGAAGCCAATGTTGTTCTACAAAAGTTTTTTACACAACTTTCACAAAAGAAAAGTGAAGCAGCTATAAAAGAGGGGAAGGATTTTTTAGCTGAGAATGCCAAAAAGGACAACGTGGTTACGCTCGCCGACGGATTACAATACAAGATCCTGAAAGAAGGCAGTGGTCCGAAACCAAGTGCTACCGATAAAGTGAAGGTGCATTATACCGGCAAACTGCTTGACGGTACCGTCTTCGACAGCTCTGTAGAAAGAGGTGAACCTATTACTTTCCAATTGAACCGTGTCATTCCTGGATGGACGGAAGCCCTTCAGTTGATGCCCGTTGGTTCAAAATGGCGTTTGTTCATTCCCTCTGATCTTGCTTATGGCGAACGGGGTGCCGGACAAACGATTCCGCC
>DRPN01000205.1 GCA_011374625.1 Bacteroidota bacterium | reverse complement strand
CCATTGCATCTTTTTTATCCGGGGGATCAGCTGTGACCAGCAATAATTTTGTTTTTTTTTCATTGGGTTCTGTTTTCGACTGCCTTCCGTCCAGTTCCTGCCGGGCCATCTCCCGTATTTCTTCATCTTTTTCTTCCGCCAGCATTTGTTTGGCCGTATCAATATTGCTTAAAAGATCTCTGTATTCCTTATAAGCACTGATGATCGGCTCAAGTTCCTTGTATTCCTTGTTCAGTTTGATATAACGCTTCATATCGGACATGACTTCAGGGTCAGATAGCTCGCGCGACACGTTATCAAACCGTTCTTTGACACCTTCCAGTTTTTCGAGAATCAGATTTCTATTCATAATGATCACTTTTTACAGGGCACAAAGGTAAGAAATAAACAGGGTTTTTCAGGATTGCTTCCGAATAGGAACTAATATTCAAAAGTTCCGTTATCGGTAACCAATGTCAAACGGCGACGATCTGACTTTTCGACCCGTCCGATAATCCGGGCTTCAATATGCCAGGTATCTGCAATGCGGATAATTTCCTTTGCCAGGCCTCGGGGGACATATATCTCCATGCGATGACCCATATTGAAAACCTGGTACATTTCTTTCCAATCTGTTCCGGAGCTTTCCCTGATATATCTGAAAACCGGGGGAACCGGGAATAGATTATTTTTTATAATATGCAAATGATCAATAAAACGGAGTACCTTGGTTTGTCCACCCCCCGTACAATGGATCATCCCGTGGATATCTTTCCGGAAATGATCAAGTATTTCGCGGATTACCGGAGCATAAGTCCTTGTGGGGGAAAGAACCAGTTTCCCCATGTCCATCCCTTGTACTTCGGTGGGGTCGGTAAGGGCATATTTTCCGGAATAAACAAGCTTTTCCGGGATCTCAGGATCCCAGGCTTCGGGATATTTTTTTGCCAGAGTATGAAAGAAGATATCATGACGGGCCGATGTGAGTCCGTTACTGCCGATGCCGCTGTTGTATTCTTTTTCATAGGATGCCTGCCCATAAGAAGCCAGTCCTACGATCACATCCCCAGGAGTAATGTGGTCATTGGTGATTACTTCTTCTCTTTTCATGCGGGAAGTGACCGTCGAATCAACGATGACGGTCCTGACGAGATCCCCGATATCAGCCGTTTCACCACCGGTAGAATAGGCCTGTATTCCCTGTTTACGAAGGAAAGCCAGGAACTTTTCCGTTCCGTTGATAAGGGCAGAGATCACCTCTCCCGGGATCCGGGATTTATTGCGACCGATAGTTGAAGATACCAGGATGTTGTCTGTGGCTCCTACGCACAGCAAGTCGTCGATGTTCATTACCAAAGCATCTTGGGCAATGCCTTCCCATACCGAAAGATCGCCTGTTTCTTTCCAGTAGAGATAGGCCAGTACCGATTTGGTACCAGCACCGTCGGCATGCATGATGGTGCACCATTCATCATTGCCGGCCAGTAGATCCGGGATGATTTTACAAAAAGCCTTTGGGAAAAGACCTTTGTCCACATCCTGTATGGCAGCATGCACATCTTCTTTCTGCGAGGAAACTCCCCGGCGGGCATATCTTGATGAATCCTTGCCCATGTTTACTTTTTATTGCCTATCTCCTTGGTCGGGAAATCGGTACGCAATACCTGGAATTCGGTACGACGGTTGATCTGATGACAGATCTCTTTCCGGTTTTCGTCAGTCAGCGAATTAATAAACTTATCATCCAGTACTGTTCCGACTTTCAGGAAAGGATATTGCTGAGCCAGTTTTTTATCTACTACTTTAGGCATGGATTCTCCATATCCTTTGGCGTTCAGTCGTTTCGGATCTATACCTTTGCGAATAAGATAATCTACAACAGACTGGGCCCGTTTCTGGGAAAGTTCCAGGTTGTATTGTTCCGAAGCCCTGGAGTCGGTATGTGACCGCAGTTCAATAACAATATTCGGATTGTCGTTCAGCACCTCAACCAGGTGATCCAGTGCCACCATGGATTCAGGCCGCAGATCCCACTTACCAAAGTCGTAGTAGATATTTTGGATCTCGATAGGTTTGGCAATAGAGGCAAGTTGTATGGTAGTCCTGATTTCCGTGCTTTTTTTTAACCCCTTGGTGGTCTCTTTGCTTTTTCCGTTCAGATAACCCTTTTTGGAGGCGATAAAAATATAGTCGGTATTAGGTTTAAGCATAAAGCGAAAAGATCCCTTGTCATTGGTACTGTCCTGTAAAATCGTTCCATCGCTACCTATCATTTTGATCTGGCAATAGGGGATAATCTCGTCTGTTTGCAGGTTGCGTACTGTGCCTATAATATTGAACTTCAGGGGTGGCAGGACAAAAGCATAGATATCATCACGGGTTCTTCCTTTGCGTGAGGAGGAGAAAAAGCCTTTTATTTCTTTGTCTTGCATGATAATGCCAAAATCATCGGCTGGGGAATTGATGGGGTATTTCAGGTTTTCTACTTTCCAACGACCGTTATCGTTCTGTTTGGCCCTGAAAATATCCAGTCCTCCCATTCCCGGCAAGCCGTCAGAAGAAAAGTAAAGTGTTCCGTTGTGATCGACATACGGGAACATCTCATTTCCATCTGTATTGATATCCGGTCCCAGGTTTTCCGGTTCACCCCACGAGTCGCCTTCCCTTCCCCGTGTAACTTTCCAGATATCTTTTTTTCCAAAGCCGCCAGGCTTATCAGAAACAAAATAAAGAGTAAGTCCATCGGAAGAAATGGCAGGATGGGCTTCTGTCAGACTGTCCGGGAGGAGGTTCAGCGCCTCAGGCTTACTCCACTCTTCCCCGTTTTTTTTGGAAATCATGATCCGGCATCCCAGCTTCCGGTGCTTATCCATTTCACAGCGGGTAAAAAACATGGTGTTGTAATCGGAAGTGAAAGAAGGGGTTCCTTCTTCAAAAGTGGTATTAACAGGGCCTTCCAAAGGTACCGGGGTGCTCCATTTCCCTTTTCTGTCGCGTTTGGAAACGAAAATATCGGAAAAGTTTTGTCCGGTAGCACCATGGATTTTATTTCCGGTAGCATCGTCACGGGATGAGGTGAAATACACTACCTGATAGTCATCACGGGCATATGCCGGAGAATAATCACTGAAACGCGAATTAAAAAAACGCATTTCCTCAATATTATATCCTGTAGGTTGATTCATCCATTTCAAGGCCTGGTCACAGGCCTTGATACCTTCGGCGCTGCGCAGATCATTGGGTACAAGTTGCTTGTATTTATTGAATTCCTCTATGGCCTGTTCATATTTCCCGTTCTTCATCAATTGCTGAGCATAAAAAAGAATAGCCGTAGGATCAGGATAGCCCTTACTGATGGCTTTTTTATACCAGAGTTCAGATTTGCCTGGCTCATTGATCAACCGGTAGCATTCGGCAATCTTGAATATTATTTCTGTCTTAACCTCTTTGCTCTTGATGGATGAGTAAGCATTCTTGAACAAATCGATGGCATCATAATATTCTCCTGCCTTTAAAGCTTCTTCGGCTTTGACCATTTTCTTTTTCTGCCCATATACCCCTGGCAGTCCTAGAAAAAGAATAATCAGTATAGAAGCAAAAGATCTCATAATTAATATAGCCTTACAACGAGGTTATAAAAGTAAATATTTTTTCGAGGCAAAAAAAAGTTGTTCCGGATTTCCGGAACAACTTTTTTCACTAACAATAAAATTAACAGTAACGGGTTGTGTTTCCGAGTGATATTTTTTATCTGGTAAACAGTATTTCACGGTATTTTGGCAAAGGCCACAATTCATCATCTATGATCAGTTCCAGCTTATCTGCATGATAGCGAATCTCATCCAGGAAGGGTCTGACCGTTGTGTCATAAGCGTAAGCTTTTTCCACCACATCTTTAATCTTATTGGCCACTTTTCTGGCGTTGATCATTTCAGTAACCTTGCTTTTAATAATGGAGACATGTTTAGAAATATTCTTGATAATTTCCATCCGGTGATTAGCCTGTTCCTTGAATTCTTCTTCTGTGAAAAGATCTTTCAATCCTTTTACATTTTCGATCAATTTGTTCTGATACTGGACGGCTGTGGGAACAATGTGGTTGATGGCCAGGTCTCCGAGCACGCGTGCTTCGATCTGGATCTTCTTGGTGAATTTTTCATATTCTACCTCAACACGGCCTTTCAGTTCCCGTTCATCGAATATGCCGTTGTCAATAAGTACCTTCTTGGCTTGCGGCGTCAGATATTTGGACAGAGATTCAGGCACATTGATGATATTGGACAAGCCGCGTTTTTCAGCTTCTTTCTTCCATTCATCACTATAATTGTCTCCTTCAAAGAGTATGTTTTTCGATTTGGTTATATATTTTCTGAGTACCTTGAAGATAGCTTCATCTTTTTTCAGATTCTTTCTTTCGATCAGGGAATCCACTTCTTTCTTAAATTCTTTTAGTTGATAAGCTAAGGCGCTGTTTAAAACGATCATCGGAGCCGCACAATTGGCGCTGGAACCGACGGCACGGAATTCAAACCGGTTACCGGTAAAAGCAAAAGGAGAGGTTCTATTCCGGTCGGTGTTATCCAGTAAAATCTCCGGGATTTTCCCAATGCCCAGTTTCAGCTCAGTTTTTTCTTCCGGCGTCATTTTGTTGTTGGGTACATTTTTTTCCAGGTCTGCCAGAATTTTTGACAAGGTTGATCCCAGGAAAATGGAGAGAATAGCTGGGGGTGCTTCGTCGCCTCCCAGACGGTGTGAATTGCCGGCGGTAAGGATAGAAGCTCTCAGAATGTCCTGGTTGTCATGTACGGTTTTGATGACATTTACCAGGAATGTGAGGAATTGCAGGTTTCCCATCGGGTTTTTCCCCGGAGATAGTAAGTTGACACCAGTATCCGTAACCAGTGACCAGTTGTTGTGCTTCCCGGAGCCATTAATGCCGGCAAAAGGTTTTTCATGAAATAGTACCCTGAAATTGTGATGACGTGCCACTCTTTTCATCAGGTCCATGATAATCTGATTGTGGTCATTGGCCAGATTGACTTCCTCAAAAATGGGGGCACATTCATACTGGTTGGGTGCTACTTCATTATGTCGTGTCTTTACAGGAATACCCAATTTATAAGATTCGATCTCAAAATCTTCCATAAAAGCTTTTACCCTTTCAGGGATTGAGCTGAAATAATGATCCCCCAGTTGCTGGTCTTTGGGTGACTGGTGTCCTACAAGTGTTCTGCCGGTCAGAATCAGATCGGGACGGGCATTGTAAAAAGCATCATCGATCAGAAAATACTCCTGTTCCCATCCCAGAGTGGCAAATACTTTATTAACATTTTTATCAAAATAACGGCACACATCCACGGCTGCTTTATCCAATATGCTGAGTGCACGGAGCAACGGAGCTTTATAATCGAGGGCTTCGCCGGTGTATGAAACAAAGACCGTCGGGATACAAAGCGTGGTGTCAATAAGAAAAGCGGGAGAGGAGACATCCCAGGCTGTATAACCACGGGCTTCAAAAGTGTTGCGAATACCCCCGCTGGGGAAGCTGGATGCATCGGGTTCCTGTTGTACCAGCAGTTCGCCTGAGAAGTTCTCCACAACTCCGGAATCCCCGAAGTCGATGAATCCGTCATGTTTTTCGGCCGTTCCGTCAGTCAAAGGATGAAACCAGTGGGTGTAATGCGTAGCGCCATTGTCAATCGCCCAGTTTTTCATGCCGGCGGCAACTTGGTTGGCCATCTTCCTGTCAATATGGGTGCCTTCCCTAATGGCTTGCCGTACACTTTTATATGCTTCTTTGGAAAGATACTTCTGCATCTTTTCCAAGTCAAAAACTTTGGAACCAAAATACACGGTTACATCATTAGAAGGTGCTTTTACGTTTACAGGCTGTCTCTTTAAAACTTCCTGAAATGCAATTGTTCTGAACTGTGCCATGATATAAATTTTTATTGGGGACAAATGTATATAAAATAAAAGTACCCCCAATAAAATACGGGGTATTTATTGAAAAATTATTGATAAATATATGATACACCCCAGTATGAATAGGGGTATGTTGGAAAAATAGATATAAAATAAATGAAATATGAGAAAATGAGCGTATTAGTTCAAAATTTTAAGCCTCTACGGTGTTTTACGAGTTACAAGATTTTCTTTATTTCTTCCAGCCTTTGTATCTCATACCCGGGCCGGGAGTCATGGGGAGCTCCGGAAGGATTGAACAAGACCGTCTCTATGTCTGCGTTGGCAGCACCCCGGATATCCGTTTCCGGATCATCACCGATCATAACAGAGGTCTGGGGATTTCTGTTTGTCCGGCGCAAAGCATATTTGAAAAAATCCGGATGGGGTTTGAGAATGCCTGCCATCTCGGAGGTGATGATTTTCTCGAAGTAAGGTTCCAGACCACTGTTGCGAATCTTGGTAAACTGTACTTCGTTAAACCCGTTGGTCAGCAGAAACAGTTTGTATTTTGGTTTCAGGTATTCCAGGATATCGATGGCTCCGTCCACCAGACCGGTCATGCTCTTGCTGGTCTCGATATAATCATGATCCAACTTACGGGCAAGGGTCATGTCCGGGATCCCCAGCTCTTGTAATGTCAGAAAAAAACGTTTCCATCGCAGGGTCTGTTTGTCTGTTTTCCCCTGGCGGTAGGCTTCCCATAATGCATCGTTGTGCTTGTGATATACTGTATTGAGATGATCGAAAGAAATGCCTTTCTCCCGGAAACCGTATTTGTCATATAGAACATGAAAAGCCCGTCGGGAATTGGTATTGAAGTCCCACAGAGTATTGTCGAGATCAAAGAAAACCGATTGATAAATTTTCTTCATATTCTTATCTTACTGTATAAAAGCCCTTAAAAAAGAGAGCTTCTTTAGTTCCGGTCAAAAATAATGTATTATTTTTGGATATTCTAAGACTAATTATCCGTGACCGGAATTTAACCCATTTGTATCCATGCGTTTTAAAGATTACCCGTTGGATCCTGCCATACTTGAAGGAATAAGTTCTTTTGGCTTTGAGGAACCTACCGACATACAAAAAGCCTGCATTCCCCTTATTCTGGAGGGAAAAGATGTGATCGGCTGTGCACAGACCGGCACCGGGAAGACATGGGCCTATACTTTACCGGTGATACAACAGGCACTTACCCGTAAGGACAGGGGCAAACATCCTTCCGTGCTTATCCTGGCTCCTACCCGTGAGCTGGCTATTCAGATTGATCAGCAGTTTGAAGGACTTACCTATTACTGCGATGTCAGCTCCATGGCCATATACGGAGGAGGCGATGCCATCGAGTTCGAGCAGCAAAAACAAGCCATTCTGAAGGGAGCCGATATCCTGATCGCTACGCCGGGACGACTACTTTCCCATATCAACCTGGGATATACCCATCTTGAGAAAATCTCGGTCCTCATTCTGGATGAGGCAGATCGTATGCTGGATATGGGATTTAAAGAGGATATCATGCGGATCATAAACAGGCTGGCAAAGAATAGACAGACCCTCCTTTTTTCAGCCACCATGGCTCCGGAGATAAGACGATTTGCCAAAAAAATCATGAATTACCCTGAAGAGATAGACTTTGAGGTGTCCAAACCTGCAGAAGGCGTGCTGCAGGCAGTGTATATTACCACCGAACGAAATAAAACATCCGTATTAAAAAAACTGCTCAAGGACCAGGATCTGGATCATGTGTTGATCTTTTCCGCTACTAAAAAGAGCGTGAAAGAGCTGGAACGGGAATTCAAAAGAATGGGCTTCCCCGTTCAGGCCATTCACTCGGATCTGACCCAACCTGAACGCAATGAAATCCTCCGGAAATTCAAAAGCAAGAAATTACCCATCCTTGTTGCTACGGATGTGATTTCAAGGGGTATTGATATTGATGATATCGATCTGGTGATTAATTACAATGTCCCTCAGGATCCGGAGGATTATGTACACAGGGTGGGCAGGACAGCACGTGCCAAAAAATCAGGTGTAGCCATAACCCTGGTAAGCCCTGAAGAAAGCTATAAACTGAAAAAAATAGAACGACTGATCGGTTATACTATCTACCGGATGCCGGGGAGTGAAGAAGAAAAAGAACCGGAGAAAAGAGCACGTAAACCCCGGGGTGGAGCAACGAAAAGCCAGAGGTATAAAGGCAGGAGGCAGAAATAATCTGCCTGCCATGCTTTCGCCCAGATGCGACGGCAAAACAAAGCCGGTTAGAATGGGATGGTTTCACCCTGCTGACAGGTTTTCCTACCGTATACTATTGTATTACGCCATTAGTACTGCCTTATGATTTTTTCCTACTTCCTTGCCGTCCCCGCCACAACAATCACATACTCTCCTTTGGGTTTGGTTCCTTCAAATAGTTCCAGCAACTTCCCCAAAGTACCACGGAAGGTGGTTTCGTGGATTTTGGAGATCTCTTTGGAGATACTGGCATTGCGCTCATTTCCGAAATGTTCATTCAGGTCTTTGAGAGTCCTCAGCAGGCGGTGGGGGGATTCATACAGCACCACGGTATGGGGAAGATGACATATCTCTTTGAGCCTTTTGTTGCGACCTTTTTTGGCAGGCAGGAAGCCTTCGAAGAAAAAGCGATCACAGGGCAGTCCGGAGTTGACCAGGGCAGGTACGAAAGCTGTAGGCCCCGGCAGCGATTCCACAGCTATGTCTTTTTCTATGCAGGCTCTTATCAGCAGATAAGCGGGATCGGAGATCCCCGGCATACCGGCTTCCGAGATCAGAGCCAGGGTCTGTCCTTCCTGCAGGCACCCGAGGATGGAGGGTACCATACGGTGTTCATTGTCTTTGTGATAAGAGATAACCTGCTTCTCAATACCGTAATGCCGGAGTAGATTGAGCCCCTTGCGGGTGTCTTCGGCCAGTATCAGATCCACCTCCTGCAACACCCGTATGGCCCGCCGTGTGATGTCTTCCAGGTTGCCGACAGGGGTGGGAACAACGTATAGCTTAGCCATTTTTTAGACTTTTAAGCTTGCGTTCAACCAGCTCACGGAATTTATGAACGGCTTCCTTTTTTTCATCCCACTTGAACCGGGCCAGGAACGTATCTACCTGCTCGCGTGAAACCGCTTTGTTGATGAATTGCACGGTTTCTTCATATTTTTTGCTGTCGCCGTCGAAGAGATCGCGGATAAACATGAATTTTTCATTCAATCCGATGGCCCGTTGCAGATCGGAGAGAGGCCTGTTCTTGATCGTGGAAGACACATCCCTGGGATGTGCTTTCCCCAGATTTTCATTGCGGAAAGAATGTTTTTTTTCAAAAGTGTCAGAGAGGAAAACGGTTTTTCCCTTCTTTTTCTGTTTTGGAGATCTATTTTCTTCGGAAACAGAGACCGGCTTTGTAGTTGGCTCTGCCACAGGTGGTTCTTCTCTTGGCGGGAGTTCTTCGTCTTTCACGGCTTTCTGATCCGCTTGAAGTATATTTTCTTTTTCAACAACAACGGATTCTGTTTTTGTCTCTTCAGGTTTCCCGTCAGATGCAGTAAAAACAGCCTGTTGTATGCTTTTCTGCAACGTATGACTCAAAGTGCTGAAGTTTTCTTTCAGGTTTCTGAGTTTGGAAACAGCCAGTGCCATTTCAAGGTCGTCCGGCAGGGAGGTTTTTTCTATGCCGGAAAGAATATCTTCTATTTCTTCTATATCTTTAGAGAGAATTTCAAAAGCTCTTTCAACGTTCATAATCCGTAAACTATATGTATATTCGCATAATCACAAAGTTAACGATAATAATTCAGAAACAAATATATCATGTTCCTGGAAAGATCCATAAGAGGCAATAAAAAACAGGGCTTTATAGAAGTAATAGCGGGCTCTATGTTTTCGGGAAAAACGGAGGAGTTGATCCGACGTCTGAAACGGGCCCGTCTGGCGAACCAGAAGGTGGAGATTTTCAAACCGCTCATCGACCGGCGCTATTCGGAAAAGAATGTAGTATCGCACGATGCACGTACCATCCGTTCTACACCGGTGGATACAGCTGCCAACATCCTGTTGCTGGCTTATAATGTGGAAGTGGTGGGCATAGATGAAGCTCAGTTTTTCGATATGGGGCTGGTAGAGGTCTGTAATCAACTGGCGAATCAGGGTGCCAGGGTAGTCGTGGCCGGACTGGATATGGATTTTATGGGAAAACCGTTTGGTCCCATGCCTGCATTGATGGCCATAGCCGAGTATGTAACCAAAGTGCATGCCATCTGTATGCGGTGTGGCAACCTGGCACATTATTCTTTCAGGAAGACTTTCGAAGAAAGCCAGGTGCTGCTGGGGGAGAAGGATGTGTATGAGCCCTTGTGCAGGGCTTGTTACCTGGAAGCCCTGGAGGAGAGAGATAAAGAACAAGAAAAAGATTGACCCTGTTATATGGCGGAATATACTCTACGGGAAATTGCAGAAGCGGTACACGGTAAGCAGGTCGGTGCAGGAACCGGTAACATACGGGAAATACTGACCGACAGCCGTCGGGTTGTCTATCCGGATGGAGCTTTGTTTGTGGCACTGAAAGGAACTCATCATGATGGCCACCGTTTCATCCCTATGCTCTACCGGCAACAGGTACGTTATTTTCTGGTAAGCCATCTGCCGGAACAACCAGAAGATTATCCCGGAGCCTGTTTTATCGAAGTTGGCGATACACTGAAAGCCATGCAACAACTGGCTGCCATGCACAGACGATCTTTCCGGAAACCTTTGATAGCCATCACCGGCAGCAACGGCAAGACCATCGTCAAAGAGTGGCTGGTGCAGGCCCTGGCGGGCAAGAGATATGTTGTACGAAGTCCGAAAAGCTATAACTCACAGGTGGGGGTTCCCCTGTCGCTGTGGCTCCTGGATAATACTTATGATTACGGAATCATCGAAGCGGGGATCTCCCGCCCCGGCGAGATGAAACGCCTTCAACAAATGATACGCCCGGATATAGGTGTTCTGACCAATATCGGAGAAGCCCACCAGGAGCATTTCTCCAGCCTGGAAGAGAAACTGAAAGAAAAACTGATCCTTTTTAAAGATGCCGGCGTACTGATTTATCGTAAGATTCCCTGGATAGATGAAAAAATCCGGCAACAACTTGGAAAAAAAGAAATGCAGTTGTTTACATGGTCTGATGAAGATGATGCCGATGTGAGGGTTATATCTGTAGATAAAAAAGGAGATCATACGGAAATAAAAGCAACATACCGCGGAAAAGAATATGAGATCAATATCCCCTTTACGGATGAAGCATCCGTAGAGAATGCGATCCACGTGTGGACCGTATTGTTTTATCTGCAATGTGAACCGGAGTATATTGCCCAGGCTATGTCTGGGTTACAGCCTGTAGCCATGCGTATGGAACTCAGGAAAGGTGTGCGGGGCTGTATGCTGATCAATGATTACTATAACTCCGATTTGCAGTCGTTGAAGATTGCCCTGGATTTTCTGAAGCAACAAAACAGTAAGCTGAAGAAAACAGTGATCCTGTCCGATATTCTGCAGAGTGGCAAGCCCAAAGCTGATCTGTACCGGGATGTGGCAAACCTCATAAGAGACGGGGGTGTCGAAAAGTTTATCGGGGTGGGCCCCGATATCTCGGCCTTCGCAGGTTTGTTCCCTGAGGGGTCGGTATTTTACCCGGGAACAGAGGCTTTGCTGGAGTTTCTGTCCTCAATGGAGTTCAGGGATGAAGTGATTCTGTTGAAAGGAGCCCGTGATTTTGCATTTGAACGGATCTCCGTACTGTTGGAAGAGCAGGTACACCAAACCGTTCTGGAGGTAAACCTGGATGCGTTGACACATAATCTCAATGTATATCGTTCTCTGCTGAGACCCGGCACACGTCTGATGGTCATGGTCAAAGCCTTTGCTTATGGGAGCGGAGCTTATGAGATCGCCCGGGCTCTTGAGTACCAGCAAGTGGATTACCTGGCGGTGGCTTATGCGGATGAGGGAGTCATGCTAAGGCACTCAGGGATCAGACTCCCCATTATGGTGATGAACCCCGAGATGTCGGCCTTTGATACAATCATCCGCTATTCGCTCGAACCGGAGCTATACAACAGGGAGATCATGGAGGCTTTTATACGGAAACTGGAGTCAGCAGGCTTGCAGGACTATCCGGTACACCTGAAGATAGATACCGGCATGCACCGTCTGGGCTTCCTGCCGGAAGAAACCGCAGCGTTGATCGAAAGAATCACGAAAACAGATACCCTGTATATCCGGTCGGTATTTTCTCATCTGGCTGCCAGCGAAGCACCGGAACAGGATGACTTTACCCGGCAACAGATCGTAACATTCCGGGAGGTAGCCGGACAGATACAAGAGGCTTTGGGCTACAGGGTGCTGTGGCATATCCTGAATACAACGGGAATAGAACGGTTTCCGGAGGCACAGTTCGATATGGTACGACCAGGACTGGGTATATACGGGATCAGTGTAACCCTGAAAGGCCGGCTGCGGACAGTAAGCCGCTTCAGGAGCGTGGTAACACAGGTAAAAAATGTGAAAGCCGGTGAGACGGTGGGTTACGGTCGTTCGGAAAAAGCCCGGCAGGAGATGACTATCGCGATAATCCCTGTCGGTTATGCGGACGGACTGATGCGCAGCCTGAGCGACAGAAAGGGAAAATTATTTGTAAGAGACACTTTAGTGCCTATCGTCGGGAAGGTATGCATGGATATGTGTATGGCAGATGTGACAGGCCTCGGTATCAAAGCCGGCGACCCCGTGGAGATTTTCGGGGATCATGCTCCGATCGAAGATCTGGCACATTGTGGCAAGACGATTCCATACGAAATCCTGACGGGAATATCGGCACGGGTGAAAAGGGTATACATAAGAGAATGATAATCGATGATTGTTGAAGGACGAACGTTCGCCAATCATCGTTCATTGTTTGAATTTACGAAACGGCGGGCGTCCCGGAGGAGGTAGTTTTGCCTCCGGAAAACTCCGCAGGTTGTAGCTGAAGGTAAGCATGAAAAAGCGTTGTAGTACCTCAGTCTGTACATCCTCAACATAGTTGACCCTGGTTTTGCGGCTGATGCTTTGATTTTGGTTCAGCAGATCAAAAACATTCAGTGAGATTTCCCCTTTTTTGTCTTTAAACAATTTGTATCCAAATCCAAGATTCCAGATCCAATAGTTCTGATCCAGGGTGGAGGAAAGTCCTGTGTACAGTTTTTGAGAAACATCGGTTGAAAAAGTAAATCCTCTCCAGAAGATCCATTTCAGCCGGGCACGGGTGTTTTGTATAAAGTAGTTATAGTTATTTTTTTGTTGCAGGGAATTTCTGATGATGTTATATTTACTTCTGGAAGAAAGGGTGAAATCCAGGTTTTCACTGATGTTACTGCTGAGAACTATCCCTGCCGAGAAAGAGGTGTTGTTTGAAACATTCAGGCTCTGGTTGATATAGCCGGGGTTCCGGTTGTAACTGGCCGAGAAGTTCAGGTTCAGGTTGGATTTTATTGGCAACACCGGGAAACCGTAAGTGATAAAATTCCTGATGCTCCATTGTCCGTTTACATTTACCGGCCGGGTCAGTTGGATGCCTGCAGGGATAAGATTGCCCGCAATGGTGGTGTCCTGCATGGGGGTCCATGTCCGGGAAACGATAGCATTACGTTCCATACTTCCGTTGAGGAAAATAAAGAAAATGGAGGAAGACTTCCGGTTAACGGTGGAGTAACGGAAAAAGAGATTGTGTTTGAAAGAAGGAGATAGGCTGGCATTTCCTATTCTCAGATGCAATGGGTCGGTATTGTCGAGGACTTCCTGCATCTGTGATACCGAAGGAGGGGATGTGTTGGTACGGTAAACGATGTTAAGGTTCTTTCCCAATCCCATGCGGTAACGTAGCAGGACCAGCCCCTGTAGTTTCAGATAATGGTTGGTGATCTGCTGTACCGCCGGATACGTCTCCTTTCTCTCCAGACGGGATGATTCTGCCGAGATACGTGTTGTGAGATTCAGCTTTCCCTGGTGATACAAGTAACCGGTTCCTATCTCCCGGGTAGAGTACCTGCTGTCAAATTTGTTGGATAAGAGGGTGTCCAGGAGAGTATAACCATCAGCAGATGGATCATAATTCCAGGTTTCCTTGTCGGAAATACCGGGCCGGTAGGACTGCTGATAATGAACTTCTATCATGCTTCTTTTACCCACCGGTTCGGTATACATCAGATTGGTCTGTATGCTCCATGCGTTGGCGTCAAGAGTAGCCTGCTGGTTACTTATATCAAGAAATACCGTGTCTGTGTATAACCGGCTAAGGGAATAAATGGCATTCTCCCCACCGGACTGGTTATACCCCGAGTTGATGTTGATTGAAAAGGTACGTCCCTTTTTTTTGAATCTGTGTCTGAAAAGAAGCATCCCGGAATAGTTTAAACCATTCAGGCGGGAGGAAAAAGAATTGTCGGTCTGGTTTATCATCCTTCGTTCATCATAGGTCAGACCAGATACATCAGAGGTTCCGTCATTAAACTGCAGTGTCAGTCTGGGACGGAAAAGGATTGAGTTATTCTCGTTTATTTTGTAAGCAAGACGAAGGTTGAAACGATGGTTGGTGTTGAAGCTGCCGGTTTCTTCCTGTTCGTTATAAACCTGTCCTGAATCACGATCGGAGATATAATTACGGTTGGTTAGTTGTGACGCCGTATTGTGGGTTCGGTTAAAGAAATAACTGCCGGTTACCTCAACTTTCTCTCCCCACTCATCCGAATAGTTAATGCCCAGGGCATGGGTCTGAGTGATGCCATTCTGTGGAGCAACGAGGAAATCGCCGGTATTAGAGCCTCCCATACTTTGATTTCCGCCTCCTTTTCCGCCTGTCCGTCGCCGTCCGGCATTCTTCAGACGAGAGGAAGACATGACCCCCAACAGGTCTTCGGAAGAAAAATTCTGCCGGTTGAGATTGTTTGATTGTCCTACTACGGAGATACGCCGGGCTTTATTGAACTTGTTGATATTGCCACCGGCCATATACCGGTTGTCGGTACCGTAACCGGCATATATCCTGCCGAAAGTGCCGTTGCGCATGCCGACACGTGTAATTATGTTCATGACCTTACGGGTGTTCCCGTCTTCAAAACCGGTAAACTCGGCTTGTTCACTCTGCTTGTCATAGATTTGAATTTTTTCAATAACCTCGGCCGGCAGGTTGCGCAGGGCAGCCATAGGATCCCGGTCGAAAAAAGGCCGTCCGTCCACCAGCACCTCTTTTACATCTTCGCCGTGGGCCTGAACCTTTCCATCCTCGATCACGATCCCCGGCATTTTCTCTACCAGGTTTTCTGCCGAGGCATCCTGCGTTGTTTTATAAGCCATGGCATTATACTGAGTGGTGTCGCCTATCTGTTCGGCCATAGGGATCTGTCCGGTCACGGTCACTTCGCCAATGTGCAGAGAATCCATCTCCAATAAAATATCTCCGAGATGAGTGTCATGTTCCACGGTCAGAGGCTGCTGGTAGGTTTTGTATCCCAGATAAATTACCTGCAATAGATATTTTCCCTGATGTACCCGGGAAAAGAAAAAGGTGCCGTCTCCGGTACTGACAACAGCATATTTCAGGGTGTCGCTGGTATGTCCCAGGATAATATGAGCATCGGACAGCGGTTTTCCCGCCGTTTTATCCATCACCCTTCCCGTTACACTATATTGTGCCCCCACAGGAAATATTCCCGGCAGAAGAAGAAAAACCAACAAAAAATACTTTTTCAGCGTCATCGGTAATAACAATTCGGTTCCGGTTAAGTACCTGTTTGTTTTTTTTGACAAATTAAAGAAGGGTTTTATTCCTTTCAGGAAAATATTTCTCATATAAACATCTCCTACGTAGATGGAATTGTATGTGGTTGCAGCGAGGGTATCGTTCTGAAAAATGCCGGCTCTTTATAAAATCGTGTGGGTAACATAATTTTGATTTACCATTGAAAAGTCAAGATTCCCTGTAAGAATATAAATTATAGTTTTGATTGTGTTCGTTCCTTAAAACACTCATTACAGGCAGAAACAGACACACGTCCACCTTCTAAAAAACATGTTTTTCTGATTAGGTTTCTTCCGGCCGATTGACTAATTTTAGTCTCTCAAACCCACAACATCCTATGCCTCCCAAAGAAGCCAAAGCACGTATTCGGATCAACCACTTGCTGGAAGAGGCCGGCTGGCGGCTCACGGACGGGAAAGAGGGTCCGGCAAATGTCCTGCTGGAGAGTCATGTGAAGATCACGGAGACACTGCAGAATGAGTGGGGCGAAGACTATGAGCATATCAAAGACGGATATGTCGATTACCTCCT
>DRPN01000024.1 GCA_011374625.1 Bacteroidota bacterium | reverse complement strand
GGGTCAAAATACTTTTCGGTGATAATACGGATCTTTTCCGGTGAAATGGTACGGATGACCTCTGCAAATTTCTCCGGATAATCCAGAGAGGTGTCCGTGGTTATTAAACGCTTGACCATGTCTGCCCGGGACAGGGCTCCGTCGAGGGATTGCAGCAGGCTGCCCATAAGATAATTCCTGACAAGGTTGATCTCATCCTCTGCGGGAGGCTGTTCTTTCAGTCTTCGGATTTCCCGGTATATTTCCTCCAGGGCAGGCCGGCAGACTTCCGTGCCCGTCTCTGTACGGATGCTGAAATAAGCATCATAACGCAGGGGTTGAATTACGGAATATATCCCGTAAGTGTATCCTTTTTCTTCCCGGATGTTTTTCATCAGACGAGACCCGAAATAGCCGCCCAGGATCATATTGACAAAGGAAAGAGCCGGGAAATCCTCATGATTCCTGGTGATTGTTCTTTTTCCGATAGTGATAGCAGACTGGACCGCCTTATCCAAGGGAACATGCCTTTTTACAATATGGGTTACAATGGGAGAGGGAGAATCTATGTGTCTTTCGGAAGGTTTCCTAAAACTGCTTTTCTTCCCGAATCGTTTCTGAATGTTTTTTATCAGGGAATCGGTAATATTCCCGGCCAGGATAAAGTAACAATTATTGCCAAGTAGTGATTCGTGGTGAAAAGCTTTCAGGTCTTCGGGAGTGATCTCATCATAGTGGGTTGGCAATATCCTGCGGCCATAAGGGTGGGAGGGCCCGAAGACCTCTTCCAGAAATGCGGACATGGACTGATAGGTTACTTTTTCCGACTCAATCAGAAAAGTTTGTCGCTGTTTTTTCAGATATGTCTGAATTTCTTTATCAGGAAAAATAGGATTAAATACAATATCTTCCAAAATCTCAAGCACATCATGAGCATACCGTGTGAGTGAGTGAAGGCTGATGCCGGCATGGTCGCGGGTGTTATAGGTTATGATATAGCTGCCATAGTAGTCCAATTGTTCGGCTATAGTAGCTGCATTGCGGGTTTTTGTTCCTTCGCGAAGCGTGTCTATAGTAGTGTTGCAAGCCAGGGGCCTGGATTCAGCCCAAACACCTCCCGGGAAAATGATATCCAGCCGGATGGCATCGAGTGAGTCATCACGAATCAGGTACATTTTGTTGCCCTCTGAAAAACGAATCTCTTCCGGCGGAATCCAGTGAATGTCTTTTACCGGTAAAATCGGGGGTGCTGTTTCTCTGTGAATGTTCATATCTTTACGTAAGTTCCGGGTTGGTTAATAAGAATCGTCGGGCAAGGTCTTTAAACCGAGTGATAATACAAAACAGACATGTTTTCTTCCCTGAAAATATTTTGGGCCTCTGTCAGAATATCCCGGGGTGTTACCTGGTGATATCTTTTCATTTCCGTATTGATCATAGAGGGATCGCCCAGATAATCGAAAAAGGAAAGATTCATGGCTTTATTCAGGATGCTGTCCATGGAAAAAACCCAGGTTGATTCAAGTCTGTTTTTTATCTTGGTTAGTTCACGTTCCTGTACGGTATTTGTTTTCAATTGTTCCAGCATATCAAAGATAGCCTGTTCCGCTGTTTCCATGGAAGTGCCACCCATGAGTGTGCCGGAAATAACAAACAGACCGGGGTCTATGCTTCCGAGGATATAGGCATCTATATTACTGAACAACCGTAATTCCTGCACCAGATATTGATACAGTCGTGAAGACTTTCCGTTTGACAGGATATCGGAGATCAGATCAGCCGTATAAAAAGCGCCGGAAAGGCGCGGTCCCATGTGGAAGGCCATATATATGGCGTTGGCTGGCACCTTTCTTTCCACGCGCAGGGTTTCTTTTTTTTGTTGTAGCGGTTCTTCCGGAAGATTTCTGTTTTTTATTTTACGGGCAGGGATGTCTTCGAACCATTTACCGGCCAGCTTCTCTGCTTTTTCATGGGTGATGTTGCCGGACAATGCCATGAAAGCGTTGTTGGGGGCATAATGGGAGTAGAAAAAATCTTTTACCTGTGCAAGAGTAGCCTGTTCGATATGGCTGATATCTTTTCCGATGGTAGGCCAGCGGTACGGATGCTTTTTGTAAGCCAGGGGTCTTAGTAGCAGCCATACATCTCCGTAAGGCTGATTAAGGTATCGTTGTTTGTACTCTTCGATGACAACTTGTTTCTGGATATTTAGTGTCTGTTGTGAGAAATCCGGTTCCAGCATACGATCCGATTCGAGCCACAGGGCTGTCTCCAGGTTTTCCCCGGGAATCATGATGTAGTAATTGGTGAAGTCATTGTTGGTAAAGGCGTTATTTTCGCCGCCGGCGAGCTGTAAAGGCCGGTCAAACTCCGGAATATGGCGGCTCCCGCCAAACATCAGATGTTCGAACAGATGAGCAAATCCCGTCATGCCCGGATCTTCGTCACGGGCCCCCGCACCATAGAGGATATTCACAGCTACCAGTGGCGTCTGGGGGGCCGGATTAACAAGAACCCGAAGGCCGTTTTTAAGGGTGAATGAAGAGTATGGTATCATATACAAAAATTTGATCTGGTGAAAAATCCTGTGCTTCCTGCAAACCGGCAAAGAAACTACAAACTTAAAAAAAAAGATGTTTCACAGAGTAGATTAAGGGTTATAATATATATTTGCACGATATGAAGCTCAAACGACAGTTGGTATGGTTATACAGGTGGAGAATGGAACATATTCCCGACCGGGAATTTATCCTTATTGTTAGTTTTTTTATCGGGATATTCGGTGGTTTTGCCGCAGTGATCATTAAGAATCTGGTACGGTTGATCCAAAACCTGATCACCCAGACGTTTATGATTGAGGAGCATCTCTATCTTTATGTTGTCTTGCCGGTAGCGGGTATTTTTCTGGTGTTGATCTTTGTCCGTCTGATCCTAAGACAGGAAATCGGGGACGGTGTCCCCATTGTTTTATATGCGATTTCCAAAAACAACGGGAGGATCAAACCGCATAATATGTATTCTTCCATTATTGCCAGTGCCATTACGGTAGGTTTTGGCGGATCTGTAGGACTGGAAGGCCCTACGGTGGCTACCGGTGCGGCCATAGGATCGAATGTGTCCAGAGTCCTGCGTCTCAATTACAAAATGGTGATTCTGATGCTGGGAGCCGCATCTGCCGGTGCCATGGGAGCTATTTTCAAAGCACCTATTGCCGGGATCGCTTTCGCCCTGGAAGTGATCATGCTTCAGCTAACCACCGTCTCGGTGTTGCCTTTGCTGATTGCCTCGGCCACAGGAGCCTTGACGGCTTATATGTTTTTGGGCCAAAGTACGCTGTATACCCTGCAGTTTGTCCAGCCTTTTCAGATGAAGAACATTGGTTACTATGTCCTGCTTGGTATTGTTACCGGCTTCATGGCTTTGTATTTTCTCCGGATATACATCTTTCTGCATGATACCTTTAAGAAAATTAAAAACAGGTGGAAACGGTTTATTTTGGCTTCGATGGTCCTGGGTGGGATCATTTTTCTTTTCCCTTCTCTTTACGGTGAAGGATATCATGCTATCAACAGTTCCCTGCAAGGGGATTACTCCTATGTGTTTAATCATACGTTTTATGCAGGACTGAGTGAAAATCATGTGATGCTGGTGCTGGTGCTCATCCTGATCGTATTGTTTAAGGCCATTGCTACCACGGTGACTTTTTCTGCCGGGGGTATCGGGGGTATTTTTGCTCCGACGCTGTTTATGGGAGTAAATGTAGGACTGGCTTTTGCCATCCTGAGCAATTTGCTGGGGTTGGACCTTCCTGTCAGCAACTTTGCTTTGGCAGGAATGGGAGGAATGATTGCCTCAGTCATTCAGGCTCCGTTGACAGCTATTTTCCTGATCGCTGAGATTACAAAAGGTTATGCCCTGTTTATGCCTCTGATGATCACGGTGGCATTTTCCTGGATTATCTTCAGGATCTTCGAGAAGAGATCTATTTATACCTTCCAGCTTGCTAAGCGAGGTGAGTTGTTTACCCACGACCAGGATAAAACCGTATTATCTCTGATGAATGTTAAAGACCTGATCGAAACCAACTTCGAAATCGTGGGCCCGAATGCTACCCTCGGCGATCTGGTGAAGGTGATTGCTCATTCTCAGAGAAACATCTTCCCGGTAGTGGACGAAAAAAACAATATGCTCGGGGTGGTGTGGGTGAATGACATCCGCCATATTATTTTTAACAGGGATCTGTATGATAAAGTGTATGTCAGGGATCTGATGTTTATGCCACAGCCTACGGTATCCCCCGATGAATCCATGGAAGATGTAGCACGTAAATTTCAAAACTCCTCCCATTATAACCTGCCTGTACTGGACAATGGCAAATATGTGGGGTTTGTTTCGCGGGCCAATGTGTTTTCTAAATACAGAGAGATGGTGAAACATTTTTCGGAAGACTGACGAGAACGATGAATGACGAATGATGAACAAATTATTCTTTTATCGTTCATCGATCCACATTTTCCTTTACTTTTGTGCTGCCATGACCGGAAAGAAAAAATACACGTTAACACGGTTGATTCTCTGGAGAACTCGTCATATCCCTCCCAGGCAGTTCATTATTTTTCTAAGCCTGATCATCGGCATGCTCAGTGGTCTGGCGGCCGTGATCCTGAAAAACATTATTCATCTGACGGAGGATTGGCTGACACAGGGGCTACATGTGGAGCAAAGCAATTATATTTATTTTCTCTATCCGGCGCTTGGCATTCTCCTCACCTGGCTTTTTGTACGTTATATGGTCAGGGACAATATCAGTCATGGTGTGGCCCGTGTGTTATATGCGATCTCAAAACGGGGTAGTATTCTGAAACCTCATAATAGCTATTCCTCCATGGTAGCCAGTGCTCTGACCATCGGTTTTGGAGGGTCAGTGGGTTCTGAGGCCCCGATAGTCCTTACGGGAGCTTCTCTTGGATCCTCCATCGGCAGGTGGCTTCATCTGAACTATAAACACCGTACCTTATTGTTGGGGTGCGGCGCTGCCGGCGCCATTGCCGGAATCTTTAAAGCGCCGATTGCAGGGGTGGTCTTTACTTTGGAGATACTCATGCTTGACCTGACACTTTCTTCCATCGTTCCGTTACTAATTTCTTCGGTTACTGCAGCGGTAGTTGCTTACTTCCTGATGGGGCAGGGTGTGCTTTTCAGTTTCCACATTACAGATCCGTTTTTATTAAAAGATATACCGTATTATATCTTGCTGGGTGTGTTTACAGGACTGGTTTCATTTTATTTTACAAAAATGTCCATGAAGGTGGAGGATTCCATGTCTTCTATTGGCAATATATGGTTGCGGCTTCTGGTCGGAGGTTTAGTCCTGGGGCTTTTTATATTTGCTTTTCCTCCCCTGTTTGGGGAGGGTTATTCTACCATCCGTTCTTTGCTGAACGGGAATGTATACACCCTGGTAGCCAACAGTCCTTTTTATTTTCTGAAAGATTATACGGGTTGGTTTCTTCTGTATGCAGCTTTGATCTTTATGCTGAAAGTGGTGGCTATGGCCGTAACCAACGGAGCCGGTGGTGTGGGAGGTGTTTTTGCTCCCTCCCTGTTTACCGGAGGCGTTAGCGGTTTTTTCCTTTCCCGTTTGCTAAACCTGATTCCCGGCATAGAGGTCTCCGACGTGAATTTTTCCCTGGTAGGCATGGCCGGTCTTATGGCAGGTGTGATGCATGCCCCTCTCACCGGTATCTTTCTGATTGCCGAAATCACCGGAGGCTATATCCTGTTGATACCTCTCATACTTACTGCTACGGTCTCTTATCTGACCATTGTGTATTTTGAACCTTACTCCATCTATACCAAACGTCTGGCCAAAAGGGGAGAATTGATTACCCACGATAAGGATCATGCCGTACTGACCTTAATGGACTGGCGAAAGGAAATTGAGAAAGACCTCCTGACTGTCCGTCCTGATGATACGCTGGGAGATCTGGTGAAAACCATTTCCCGCTCCCGGAGGAATCTGTTTCCCGTACTGGGAAAGGATGGGAGTCTTCTGGGTGTGGTTATGCTGGATAATGTGCGGGAGATCATGTTCAATCGTGACTTTTATGACAAAGTAAAAGTGTGTGACCTGATGGTTAGCCCCCCAAGGTATATCTATATAACAGATACCATGGAGACTGTTTTACGTAAATTCAATGAAAGCGGCGCTTGGAACCTGCCAGTAATAGACCGCGATAAATATATTGGGATCCTCTCCAAGTCCCGTATATTTGCTGCTTACCGCCGTGTATTGGTCCAAGTAAGTGAAGAATGATAACTCACAAATAAAAAACAAATACCAAATAGGAGTACTTAATCTCAAATTAGAAGCCGGAAAAATTATTCTTTGGAAGCTCCAGCCGGTCCGACGTAAGTGGCATTGCCAAAAGCCAGAACAGGATAAAAAATAATGCCTAGGAAGAGTAATCCCAAAGTGAACCAACCTCCTTTTCCAAAACTTTTTGATAAGAGATGTACCATAATGATTAACAAGATAATGTTGACAAAAGGAACGAAGAAAATCAACAAAATCCACCACCAGGGTTTCCCAATGATCTCAAGCCAGACAATAATGTTATAGATGGGAATGATAACTGCCCATCCTGGTTTGCCGGCTTTATTGAAAATCTTCCATAGGGAAACGATCATAAGAAGAGCAATGATCAGGTAAAGGATTACACCACCGACACCAAAGTGGCCCAGACCAGAAGAGAACTCAGACGAATGATTCATGATATTTAAGTTATAATGGTTAATGGTTTTACGAAGTAAGTAAAAAAAGTCTAATAAAAAAGAATGCAAAAATTTTTTTTCTCTCCATTTCCCGTTTACCTTTGTTGAAAATCAATAAATTTTGTTTGCCGTGAAAAAAGATACACTTGTTTTCGATCTGATACAGAAAGAATACCAGCGTCAGAAAAACGGATTGGAACTGATTGCTTCCGAGAACTTTGTGAGTCCTCAGGTGTTGGAAGCCATGGGGTCGGTATTAACCAACAAATATGCAGAAGGATACCCCGGACACCGTTATTATGGAGGCTGTGAAGTGGTGGATGAAACCGAGCAACTGGCTGTTGACCGGCTGAAAGAATTATATAATGCAGAGTACGTGAATGTTCAGCCCCATTCCGGGGCCCAGGCCAATGCTGCAGTTCTGTTAGCAGTATTGAAACCGGGAGATACCTTTATGGGGCTGGATCTGTCGCACGGAGGACATCTGTCGCATGGCTCGCCGGTCAATTCTTCCGGGATACTGTATCATCCTGTAGCTTATGGGGTGGACCCTGAAACAGGACTGGTGGATTATGATCAGATGGAGGAGATTGCATTGAAGGAGAAACCCAAACTGATCATAGGTGGCGCCTCGGCTTATTCGCGGGAGTGGAACTACAAACGGATGCGGGAGATAGCCGATAAGGTCGGAGCTTTGCTGATGATCGATATGGCCCATCCGGCCGGGCTGATCGCTGCCGGATTGCTGGATAATCCTCTTGAATATGCTCACATAGTGACTTCTACTACGCACAAGACCCTTCGCGGTCCAAGGGGAGGAATCATCCTGTTGGGAAAAGATTATGACAACCCTATGGGCAAAACTACAAAAAAAGGAGTGATTCGTAAAATGTCTTCTATCCTGAATTCTGCCGTGTTTCCCGGTACCCAGGGCGGTCCGCTGGAGCATGTAATTGCTGCCAAAGCTGTGGCCTTCGGAGAAGCGCTGGAGCCCTCCTTTAAAAAATACCAGCAACAGGTGCAGACAAATGCCCGGGTGATGGCTGAAGAATTTGTTAACAGAGGCTATAAAGTGATCTCAGGAGGAACGGATAATCATTCCATGCTTATCGATCTGCGTACCAAGGTTCCGGAAATTACCGGAAAACAGGTTGAAAATACGTTGGTAAAAGCCGATATTACCGTGAATAAAAATATGGTGCCTTTCGATACCAGGCCTCCCTTGCATACTTCCGGCTTACGGATCGGAACACCCGCCGTAACCACCAGGGGACTGAAAGAAGAACATATGAAAACCATCGTTGAAATGATCGATAAGGTGATCATGAATATTGAGGATGAAACGGTGATTGCAGAGGTGAAAAAACAAACCAACGATATGATGGAAGAACTGCCTCTTTTTGCATGGTGAAAAAACGGTTTAAAGAGATTTTTTCAAAACGGTACTTGATGTGTCGGTTTGTTTTTTTCGTCGGTTCTTATTATATTTAAGGTGAAAATAAGAACATATTATTTGACGGATGGAAGATAAAAAACTTATCTATGTTGTTGATGATGACCCGTTTATCCTGAATCTTGTTGAGAAGAAACTGACCAGGGAAGGTTTTGATGTCAGGGTGTTTAAATACGGAGAAGAATGCCTGGCTGCCATGGATACGAAGCCGGATATAGTAGTGCTGGATTATCTTTTTGTTAAGCATGATGATCAGGTGATGAACGGGAAAGAAATATTCAGCCATATCAAGGAAAAATATCCTGACATGCCTGTGATCATGTTGTCAGGACAGGATAGCGGTGATGTTGTGCTGGAACTGGCACGTCTAGGGATGAATGATTATGTTATCAAAGATCAGTTCCTGATCGAAAACCTTGTGGTATCCCTCCGGGATATCCTGTACCCTGACGAAGAATGACCTGCAATACTCTTTAATTTAATTCTCTGTATTCCGGTACTATTAATGGTTGTTCCCGTATGATGGAATGGTATATGTATCCCGCTGTTGTCGGCATCGGCCTGATAGCCGGTTTTATCAATACCCTGGCGGGCAGCGGCTCTCTGATCACCCTTCCGTTTCTTATGTTTCTTGGTCTGCCTGCCAACGTGGCTAATGGCACTAACAGGATTGCTATTCTCTTGCAGAATGTGGTGAGTGTAAGGGGGTTCAGACAGAAAAAAATACTCTCCTTCCGGGAAGGTCTTTTCTTTTCGGTACCGGCAATCGTAGGAGCAATGGCGGGTGCCCGCATTGCTATTAATCTGGATGAACAGGCTATGAGACGAACGATTGGTGTCCTGTTGGTGATCATGGTGATCCTTATTATCTATAAACCGGAACGATGGCTGCTGGGGAAACATATTGAACAAACCCGGTCCAGAAAAGTCTTTTTGATCATCCTTTTCTTTTTTATTGGTATGTATGGAGGGTTTATTCAAGCCGGTGTAGGTTTTTTCCTGCTGGCTGGTTTGGTGTTGGGGGCAGGGGCCAACATAGTGAAAGCCAATGCCTTGAAAGTGTTTATCATATTGCTGTATACTCCTCTGGCCTTGGTGTTCTTTATGTATTATCATCAAGTGAATTATATGTTGGGGTTGGTGCTGGCAGCCGGTAATATGACCGGCGCATGGTTGGGTACACGGGTAGCGGTAAGCTGGGGCCCCAGGTTTATCCGTATCGTTCTTTTGTTGGCTCTGATAATCTCTGCAGCTAAACTTACCGGATTGCTGGATTGGTTGGGGAGAATATTTGTCTGATCTGTATTGCAAGAAAGAAATCTTCGGCATTTATTCCCTTCAAAAAGTACGGGTTTTGTCTGCTCAATTGTCTCCCTGATAATCGACAGAATTAAAAATTATCCCAAGTATTATGAATTTTTCAATTCATAAAACTTGGGATTATCTTTTTATTATGATAAAACCCGGATACTTTTCGGGAATGCCGAAGACAGTCTGCAGAAATTGGTTACTGAGGTAATAACTCTTTAATAGTTAGCGCTCGTAGCTGGCCATTATCAAATAGTTCAGAAATAATCCGGGAGTAAGAAATAGGCTGCTATCAAAAACAACAGGGAAAGGAAAAGGTATAATACCAGGATCCGAAAAGCCAGCTTACTGGCTTTTCTTTTTTTCCAGATAGTATGTTTGCTGATGGTTCCTTTTATCAGGTTATCAATACGGAGGAGGGCATTCTCATTGTCAATGACCACTGCCAGGACCCCTGCTTCCTTTAGTTTTCTTTCCGTTTCCGGCGTTTTCTGGGTGGTAGTAATGATGACTTCAATGCCGTGGGATATCGTATTCAGCTTATGCAACAGGTTAGTTACTTCTTTCACCGGACTGTCGATGTTAAGATGACGGTTTACCACAAAGATGAGGATTCCGGGCTCGTTGGGCGGGGGAGGATTTTTGCGAATATCTTCCAGAAAGTGATGCTCGGAGTTGAAATATAGAAATCTGTATTTCTCCGAATTGCCGTACTGGTACATCAGCTCTTCGTTGTGATGCTTCAGCTCATCAATGAGATATATAGTGGCAATCGCTTTGGTCGTTTTTTTCATTTATTAATATATGTTGTTTCTATCCTTGAATATATCCCTTATTTGTAAAAAGTCAACGAGATTATCTTTTTTGCCAATAGTTATCCCCATCGCGTTATTTCTTTATTGTTCATTCTTTACATTCAGATCTTTTATAAGACGCCACATTCCGTCGTAAAAAGCAAAACCGTCGTATGAGGAATCAGGACCGTAAAATTGGTAGACTCCCTCATATTGTGGCCGGGAAGGGGAAAGATGATCGAAAATGATCATATTGAGTTGTTTGTCAAAGTGTAGTAACATGCTTACCCGGGCAGAAAACTCAAAAATAACCCGGTTGTGAATCTTTTTTCCTGTGGAGAAAACCGGTGCACCGAACATTATGTTTTTTTGTTTATCGAAGGTGATAACATCAATGACCTTTCTGGTGGAGAACAGGTCGTTGTAATCAATGCCAAGGAGTGTATAATAATTGGTCCCTTCCCACGAATTCAGAAGAATATCGTAATATAGCGTTCCGTACCAGCAAGAAGGAGTTAACAGAGTATCTTCCGGATTCCGGATCTCGCTGGAATGATCGTATAACCGGATGACCCGGGACGTATGATTCAGAGAATCCTTTTGCAGGATAAATCCGAAATAATTGAAATGCCCGTCTGGAAAAGAGAGATTCCAGTTGATCAGTCGGAATGAGGTGTCAGGAGGGTAGAGTTTTCCTGTATAACGAAGTGAATCAAACGGATACGTAAAGGAAAGCGGACTTTTTAATACTTCCTCAAACAGACGTAATACCGAGTTATTCAAACTGATAATTCTCTGTTCCTGCTTTTCCTGATGGATTTGTCGGAACAACAGGGCTAATTTTTCTTCTCCTGTTTTCAGAAAAGAAGTATCCTGGGTAAAACAGGGAAAGACAGAAATTGTGAGAAACAGAAAAAAAATAATCAGGTATTTCATGATATCCTGCCATGTTGAACATCGTCCATGGTCTCCAGAAAGAGATCGCATCCCGTGGCCAGTTCTTTGTCGGTGATGGTGAGGGGGGGAGAGATCCGGAATGCCTGGTCCCTGAAAAGAAACCAGTCGGTGATAACCCCTCTGTTCAATGCTGCCGTACCTACTTTGTGGGAGATACCGCTATCATCCAAGTCTATGGCAAAAAATAAACCATCTCCTCTGACTTCCCGGATAAGGGGATGATTCATTTTTTCCCTGATCAGATTTCCTTTTTCTCTGACAGTATTGAGAATGCGGGATGAATCCAGGAATTTCAAGGCTCCCAATCCTGCAGCACAAGATAGGGGATTACCTCCGAAAGTGGTGATATGTCCCAACTCGGGATCTTGGGTGAGTGTCTTCATAATCCTGCCGGAAGAGATAAAAGCTCCCAACGGAAGCCCTCCTCCCAATGCTTTGCCCAGCACCAGGATATCCGGGATCACGTCGAACTGTTGAAATGCAAACATGTCTCCTATGCGGCCAAAACCGGTTTGCACCTCGTCAAAGATTAGCAGGGCACCGGTTTCATCACACCGGGTCCTGAGTTTTTTCAGATATTTATCCTGAGGAAAAATGACACCGGCTTCGCCCTGTACCGGCTCAACAATGACCCCGGCCGTTTTGTTTGTAATTTGCTCAAGCTGTTCGGGCTGATTGAAATCCAGAAAACGAATATCCGGGATAAGTGGACGGAAAGGTCTTTTGAAATGTTCGTTTCCCATTACACTTAGTGCACCGGCCGTACTGCCGTGATAAGCATTCCGGAAGCTGACAATTTCAAAGCGTCCAGTAAAGCGCTTGACAAGCTTCAGGGCTCCTTCCACTGCTTCGCTTCCCGAGTTGACAAAATAAACAGAGTCAAGCTGTTCAGGTAAATGCCGACTTATTTCCATAGCATAGACTGTCTGAGCCTCCTGGATAAATTCTCCGTAAACCATCAGGTGCAAATGCCGGTCCAGTTGTTTTTGTATGGCATTCATGATAGCCGGATGCTTGTGTCCCAAGTGACTAACCGATATGCCTGCCACCATATCAATATATTTCTTTCCATGTATATCGGTAATGTAAACTCCTTCGGCGTGATCAGCTTCAATGATAAGCGGAGAGGATGAGGTCTGGGCCAGATACCTGAAGAAAAGTTGCTTATGTGTGTCCATAACGGCAGTAGGATTATTTCATGGTTTTGATTTCTTTTAACAACCTGTCTTTATATGACTTGCCGATGGGTAGTGTTTTTATCTTATCGGAATAGGAAAGTTCTACATTCTTTTCCTGGATTGAGGATATCTTTCTCAGGTGAATGATATAGGAACGGTGAATGCGGAGAAATTTATGCCGGGGTAAGGTTTTCTCCATGGCCTTCATCGTAAAATGAATGGTATATTTTCCTTTTTCCGTATTGAGGATTACATAGTTTTCCAGAGCTTCGATCCAAATAATATTATCATAGGCCAACTTGATGAGCGAGGATCCTTTTTTTATGAAAATCTCATCATCAATCCTGTTAACCTCATACAATTTTTCCATCTTAAAAGCTTTGTCCACAGCTTTATAGAAACGGGGATATCTGATCGGTTTCAGAAGATAATCCGTGACATTAAAGTTGAAAGCCTGGATAGCATATTTCTCTTTGGAGGATGTGATGATCACTTGTGGGGATGACTTCAAGCTTTCCAGAAATTCTACCCCTGACATCTGGGGCAGTTCAATATCAAGAAAAACCAGATCTACCTTTTCTTTGTTTCCCAAATGATTGATTGCATCAATAGCATTTTGGAAAGAAGCTACTAGATTAAGATTGTCTGTTTTTTTTATAAATTCTTCCAGTACTCTTCTGGAAAGTTCATTATCTTCAATAATAATACATTTCATCCTCCCTGGTTTCGATTGAAGGGTTTGTTAAACAAAATATAGATAATCAAATATACTAAAAAAGTGTAGATAGTTAAAAAAAAGTGATTTAAAATCGATTCTTTTTCCAGTTGGAAATGATCTGTCCGGAAGATTTTATGCTGCTTTTCAGCCATTCCAGGTACACTTGAACTTTTTCTTCTTCTGTTAATTTCCAGTAATTTTTTTTGTGAAACTTAAGAACCAGGTGACTAAGGATAATACCAACCGACACGGAGATATTAAAACTTTCCGTGAAGCCAAATATAGGGATTTTTAGATATTCATCTGCCATGTTTAGTGCTTCATCACTCAGACCGGACAGCTCTGTCCCGAAAAGCAGTGCTGTTTTTCCCCTGTCCAGATCAAATTCAGGCAAGGTTATTGATTCCCTGTCCGTAACAGTAGCCACCAGACGATATCCTTTGTCCCTGAGACGTGTTAAAGCATCTGCCGTATTGTTTTCATTCTTATTATATCTAAATAAAGTAAGCCATTTGAAAGCGCCAAGAGCTACATCCGGGTTTATGAAATATTTATTATGGTTCTCAATAATATGTATGTCCTGGATGCCAAAACATTCGCAAGTCCTTAACACAGCACTTGCATTATGGGGCTGATATATATTTTCCAGAACAACTGTCAAATACCGGGTGCGGTCCTGCAGAATACGTTGAAAAAGGGTTTTCCTGTGAGGGGTCAAAAATGATTCCAGGTATGTTATTAGTTCTTTGTCCATGCAGGAAAACCTCCCTATATTTTTTCATGCAAATATAATATAGACTGCATGAAAAGAACATGAATTTTTTAATCAAGAATTTACACAGGAAAATGATTAAAAAAATCCTGTGAGAGTGAACCGGGCACAGCGAACTCACGAACAGTTTTGCCGTGGGTAACCGGGTACATGGGTGAAGAAAATTTTTATTTTAAAGAATAAAAATTTTTAAAAAGATGAAAAAATTTATAAGTAGGTTCTCACAAAGTGATTCCCGCCTGTCAGCAGGTTTACTTACCATCAGGAAGGCAGGTCTTCGGGACCTCAGGCATTTAAGATCAATATCTTTCAGAGGAATATAAAAAAAGGGAGTACACATACTGTACTCCCCTGGAACAAAAAGAAAAACTTTTACTGGACAGACGATGCAAGATCACTACCAGCTTTGAATTTAACAACTTTTTTGGCTTTGATGGTAATGGGTTGGCCGGTCTGGGGATTACGTCCGGTTCTGGCACCTCTTTTGCTTACAGAGAAGGAACCGAAACCTACGAGAGCAACACGATCACCTTTTTTAAGAGCTTCGCTGGTGGTGTCTACAAAAGCATCCAATGCTTTTTTTGCGTCAGCTTTTGACAAACTGGCTTTGTTGGCAATTGCATCAATTAATTCTGCTTTGTTCATGATTGAAAATTTTTAGGATTAGTAATAAATAATTTTTTGCACTTAAAGACAAATATAAGTTTTTTCGGGATTTTTGCAAACATAATTTGATAAAAAAAGTCAATAATGATACAGGTTACAGAAGTTATTCACAGTTAAAAGTGCAGATAGGGCTCTGTAAAAAACAAATAATCAACTTGTTATAATATTGTTCTGATAGAAACCGGAATTTTTCAACAATCAGAAAAAATCGCTGAAATCCGTATGTAGTAAGTAAACCACAGGGTGTTGAACTCCAAAAATCAGGACCTTTAGATATTTTTATTTACTTGCACATTATAAAAGCAGATTTGCATCAACTGAAAAAATAATACAAAGACTCGCTAAGGCGTGACTTATTTTTATTGCGGAGAAAGAGGGATTATTGTCATGATCCCGTTTGGGGGTATACCTTGCACCGGCAGAATAAACCTGACGGTACTTTCTTTTTTCATTCGTCCTTTTGAAAGCAAGCTTTCAACGTCCCCACTTAAAAAAAGAAAAACCCCGCATACGGGGTTTTTCTTTCGGTGCGGAGAAAGAGGGATTCGAACCCCCGGTCCGCCGATAAGCGGACAACGGTTTTCAAGACCGCCGCATTCGACCACTCTGCCATTTCTCCGGCGCAAAAATACATAAATTTTTTTATCCCGAAAACGAATGGAATATGGAAGACAGGTAAAATTCAGTATGGATAATTAGGTATGTCTAATAATTAAGTATGCTTCATTACTTTTTTATTCCAAACTTATATATACAAACCGAATGATAGGTGTCTTCCGGTTTGAGCACAACACTGGGAAACATTGGTTTGTTGGGGGAATCTGGGAAATGTTGGGTTTCCAGACAAATGGCGCCCCGCCGCAAATAAGTTTTTCCCTGCTTTCCTTTGACGGTACCGTCCAGGAAGTTACCCGTATAGCATTGTAAACCAGGCTCGTTTGTATAGACCTCCAGAACACGACCTGAAACGGGTTCTGTCAGACGGGCTGCCAGGATCACAGATTTATCCGCTTTGGTTTTAAGCACCCAGTTATGATCATATCCGTGTCCCAGCTTTAGTTGCGTATAATCATCATTGATTCGTTTTCCGATAGGAGTAGGTTTCCTGAAATCCAGAGGAGTGCCGTCGACGGGACGTAACTCTCCTATCGGGATCAGATTCGAGTCTACGGGCGTAAAATAATCGGCCGGGATCATCAGAATGTGGTCCAGGATGGTGCCTTTGCCTGCTCCCTTCAGGTTGAAATATGCATGATTGGTCAGGTTTACCACCGTGGTTTTGTCTGTTGTGGCAGTATAATCAATGATCAGTTCATTCCTGTCAGTCAGTGTATAGGTTACATATATATTAAGGTTGCCCGGGTAATTTGCATCTCCGTCAGGGGAAAGTAAATGAAGCTGCAAAACACTGTCCGAAGCAGAAGTAACGTCCCATACTTTGGAGAAATAACCATGACTTCCTCCGTGAAGCTGATTGTTGCCATTGTTTTTTTCCAGATTATAGACTGTACCATCAAGCTCAAAACGGGCTCCGCCTATGCGATTGGCATAACGCCCGATCAGTGCACCAAAATTATTTTTTATGGTTATATAGTCACGGATATTGTCAAACCCAAGTACTATGTCTGCCCAATGGCCATCTTTCCCCGGTGCCATGAGGGATACAATACGACCTCCGTAGTTGGTGATGTTCACTTCCATGCCGTTATGGTTACGCAACGTGTACAATGAGACCTTTTTTCCTTGCAGCGTGGTGTCGAATTTTGTTTTGGAAATACCGGCTGTAATGGTTGACTGTGATACCTGACTGTTTTTGCGATGACAGGAAAATATTAGGGATAAAATCAACAACAAAAGGATG
>DRPN01000057.1 GCA_011374625.1 Bacteroidota bacterium | reverse complement strand
GACAAGTTTTACGGTAAAAGATTTTTTTGTTGCTGAAGTAGTTTCTCAAAGTAACACAAAGCTGATTGAAAGTTTTTATCAGCCTGTTTGCTGATCTTTTCCATGAAATGCCATGAATAACCTTTAATATGAATCAAATAAGTATCAGGAGCCATATTATAGATATTTTTACACAGGTTTAGTACAAAAGCAGGAGATACGGCATGCATGGTGAATTCGATGTGGGCATCGGAAGGAGAGACCTTTGTGATACAATAATCATCAATATTTTCCTGAGAGGCATCGCAAAAGAATACCAAATCATAATTTTTTATTGTATCGGCATCTTCAATATTTAGCTGGTAATTGGAGTCAAAGGAGATGTCGGAAATATCTTTATCTCTGACGAATTTCTCCATTTCTTCGACAAAATAAATGCCCAGGCCGTCGTCCTGACGGCCCGGGTTTCCATATCCATAAAAAAGGATTTTCATTATTTCATTATCTAACTTACAGCTTAATTTCTTTTTTTATCAATTATTTGATCTTTACTGTCAAACAGGGTTATTTCCAGAGGCATTTTCCCCAGCGCATGAGTTGCACAACTCAGGCAGGGATCGTAAGCACGGATGGCCACTTCCACAGCATTCAGCATACCTTCGGTGATCTTTTCCTGGCCGGTCAGGTATTCCCTGGCTACTTCGGCAACTGCACGGTTCATGGGTTCATTGTTGTTGGTGGTGGAGACAATCAGGTTGGCCATCGTGATCTGGTCCTGTTCGTTGATGCGGTAATGGTGAAACAGGGTTCCTCGTGGTGCTTCCAGCAAACCGATGCCTTCATACTGTTTGGTTCCGGTAACCACCAGATCTTCACCCTGAAGGTCCGGGTCGTGCAATAACTCCTTCATCATTTCGGCTGCGTGAAGAATCTCTATCAATCTGGCCCAATGCATGTGCATTGACATATTATTGGGCTTGCCGTTGGTATAGGCTTTGAATTGTTCGAATTCTTTTTGGGCCAAAGGAGAAGGGATAAAATTGGCTGTATTTAAACGTGCCAGGGGGCCTACGCGGTACCATCCGTTTTTCTTACCGTATTTTTTCAAATAAGGGAATTTCATGTAAGACCAAGACCGAACTTCTTCTCCGATATAATCGAGATAATCCTGGTAATCCACATCATTGAGGATTACTTTTCCTTCCGCATCAACAGCCCGTAAGACTCCGTGATACATATCGAGAGCTCCGTCTTTGCGTACAAGACTCAGGTGAGAAGAAGGAAATGCGGCAAAATGATCAATAAAATCACGATTCTTCTTATGATAATCCTTAAAGAAATCCAAGGCTCCCAGTGACCATTCGATCATCTGGTCCACATTTGGAAAAGCTTTACCATCCAAAAAACGGTCACGTTCTTCAATGCTCAGGTTTTTATTGATACCTCCGGGGATAGCTCCTGTGCCGTGAATCTTTTTTCCCGCAGTGGCTTCGATGATCTCTTGCCCGAATTTACGCATCATCACACCTTGTACTGCCAGATCTTTGTTTTCCATAGCCACTCCGATGATATTTCTAACAGACGGGTCGGCGTCTATTCCGAAAAGCAGATCCGGGGATACCAGGTGAAAAAAGTGCAATGAATGGGACTGGAAGATTTGCCCGTAATGCATCAGACGGCGCATTTTCTCACCGGTAGGAGTGAGTCCGTCGCCGTTGCCGGCGCCGACGAGCATGTCTATGGCCTTGGCGGCAGCCAGGTGGTGGGATACAGGACATATCCCGCACAGACGTTGCACCAGTACCGGCGCTTCCCAGTAAGGGCGTCCCTGGACAAAGCGTTCAAAACCCCTGAACTCTACAATATGTAATCGGCTTTGGACCACATTCAGGTTGTCATCCAGATGAATGGTTACCTTTCCGTGTCCTTCCACCCGGGTAACCGGTTCTATCGTGATCTTTTTCGGCATATCTTTTGGTTTTTAATCGTATTTAATGACTTCGTAAGGTAATTTTATTTCCTGTCCCGTGACCAGGGCATAAAGCGTATTCCAGATCAGGTCGGCACGGGGCGGACATCCCGGCAGGAAGTAATCGATTTTGACGATCTCATGACAGGGATAAACTTTATTCAGCAACATGGGTAGTTCTTCGTCGTTGGGCAGAATGCCTTCTTCGTTGCTGTCGCTTACCGACGGCCCTTCCAGGTAAGCTTCCCGGATACATTCTTCTATGGGTATTGTATTCCTCATGGCCGGCAGACCTCCCATAATCGCACATTCGCCGAAAGACACCAGAATCTTGCAGTGTTTTCTGAATTCTTTCAGAATTTCTACGTTCTCACTGTTGCAGACACCTCCTTCAATCAGTCCGATATCACACTCCTTGGTAAACTTTTTTATATCATCAATGGGAGATTTGTTAAATTCCACCAATTCAATGAGGTCCAGGATGCGTTCATCTATGTCGAGGAATGACATATGACAACCGAAACAACCTGCCAGCGAAGTGGTAGCTATAATTTTTCTATTGTTCATGATGTTTTCTCTTTTTTAAGTTTTTCAATATCGCTGCCGATGGGTTCCTTATCGTATTTCCGTTTACCAATCGGAGTTTCAAATCCATGTTTGCCACGGTATAGCAGTGCACCTACCGGGCAGTTTTGTGCTGCTTTTTGTGCCTGCTCATCGGTCATATTCATTCCGTATTCCGGATCAATGGTGATCTGTAACTGATGTCCCCTGTACCGGAAAGCAAAGATATGATGACCTTCTTCATCCAGGATGGTCCTGATACATCGTTTACAAAGGATACAACGATTGTGATCCTTGATCAGTTTAGGGTTGGAAGCATCGATGTCCCGTTTATTAAACTGATAGGGGAAACGAGGTGCCATTACCTCAAAACGGTATCCCAGGGCTTGCAATTCACAATTTCCGCTTTTTTCACATGTCGGGCAAAAGTGGTTCCCTTCTACGAGCAGTAGTTCTACCACAGCCCTGCGAAAATCTTCTATTTCTTTTGAGGTTGTTACTATTTCCATGCCTTCAGCCACAGGGGTCGTACAGGATGTTATTAAACGTCCGTTCACGTTGACGGTACATATCCTGCAGGAACCGGCAGGCTTTACGCCGGGTATGTTACACAGTGTGGGAATATATATCCCGTTGCGCCGGGCTACATCTACAATAAGTTCTCCCGGCCGGGCCTTGATCTCCTGATTGTCAATTGTTATGGTTACAAATTCTTTCATGATTTACGTTTTTAGATTAACGGTGTCCTTCCCACGGCTTCGCAAGATTCGATTACTGCTTTTTTCAGGTCGAATCCTTCATCGAAGTGTTTTCCTTTTTGTATTTTTTCTTCATACAAGGTCCTGAAGTTTTTCAGGCTTGAAACCACAGGATTAGCAGCGGTTTGTCCCAGTCCGCAACGGTTGATCTTCATAATTTTGGCCCATTCTTCCATATCGTCAATATCCTTCCACACGCCGTGACCATTTAATATTTTTTCCAATTTTTGTTTGAGAAGCCACGGGATATTGCGGCAGGGGACACAGGAACCGCAGGATTCTTCAATGAAGAATTCCGTAAAATTCATTACGACATCTTTGAGGATATCCCGGGTATTGTTGAAAATGATGAAAGATCCTCCCGTGGCAAGATCGGAGTAACAAATGATCCGGTCAAATTCGTCAGGACCGATAAGGCTTCCGGAAGGACCGCCTACCTGTACGGCCTGAACATTGTCGGCACCGGCCATATCAAGGATGTCATTCACGGAATATCCCCATTCCATTTCATAAATGCCAGGGTAACGGCAATCGCCGGAAATACTCAGAATCTTTGTTCCTCTGGATTCCTGAGTACCCAGGTTGCGATACCATTCGCTGCCAAAATGAATGATCTTGACTGCAGTGCACAATGTTTCCACATTGTTGATAACAGTCGGATAACCGAGATACCCTTTTTCTACCGGAAAAGGCGGTTTGAAACGTGGTTCCCCCCTTTTGCCTTCAGCCGATTCGAGCAGGGCCGATTCCTCTCCGCATACATATGCGCCTGCACCGTACTGAATGCGGATATCAAAGTCAAATCCTTCTTTTCCGGCAATATTTTTTCCCAGAAGATTTTGTTTGCGCATCTTCTCCAGTACATACTTCAGATATCTTTCAAGATATTTGTACTCATAACGGATATACAGAATCCCTTTAGAAGCGCCTACGGCATAAGCTGCAAGAGCCATCCCTTCGAACATTAACTCGGGATATTCCGTAAGCAGCACCCGGTCTTTGAAAGTGCCTGGTTCTCCTTCATCCGCATTGCAAAAGATGTATTTCTTTTCTTCCCGTGCACGACGACAGAATTCCCATTTTAATCCGGTGGGAAAGCCTGCACCCCCGCGTCCCCGTATCTCGGATAATTTAATTTCACGAATCACTTCATCTGGCGAGAAATGTTTCAACTTCTCTCTAAGTACGGTTCCGGGAGTGTAATCGTTTTCCATCACCGGACCCTGGCGTTGTACATTATTCCTTACCTCGGCATGGATAAGCTCCGAAGCGTTTTTTCCGCCGCCATAACCGGAGGTACTGAGCTCATCAAGAGGTTTTCCTTTCTTCATATTATGAATGATCTCACGCACTCTGAAAGGAGTAAGCCGCGTAAATACTTTTCCGTTAATTAGCGCTGCAGGTTCCTGATCACTCATCCCGATACATGCAGTATCAAACAATCCGATCAGCCCGTCTTCCGTAACTTCCCCGAATTTGCAGCCGGCTTCTTTCTCAAAAGTGCGTGCCACTTTATCACGTCCCATCATATTGGCTACTACACTATTGTTTAAGAAAACCGTGTATTTTCCTGATGGTTCTCGACGAAAAAAATGATAGAAACTCACCGTTTGTTCCACATAAGCCTGTGAAGTATCGGTCAGTTTCGCTATAACCGGGATGGCACCAGCCGGGATATAACCCGCTTCCGTCTGAATATCAATCAAAATGTCCATCAGACGGGTCTTATCCAGGTTGTAATTAGTTACAATTTCTTCTGCACGTTTATTATCCATGAACTGTATTTTTATATGTGTTTATGCTGAATTTTTTTATTGACGAATCAGTATATAGTATTGATATATAATATAATAAAAAGTAATGTTAAATAATTCACAACAAATATATAATTGATTTTAATTTATACAAATGATTTTTGCCTATTATCGGTAATTTAAATTTGATATAAATTACAGGATAAAGAGGGAAGAGGATATGGAATGAAGAGTACTTGAATGTCGAGATTGTGATTATGTGAAATCATAGACTGGTTAAATAAAATCAGGATATTTATCATGAAGTTTATTACAAAAACATTCTATTTTAGCATCCGCAAATTGTGAACTCCGAATCATTAATTCAGAATCCGGAACAATGAACCCAGAACCGGCAACATACCTGATCCATATTGAAGGCTTGGTACAGGGTGTCGGATTTCGTCCGTTTATCTATCGTCTTGCCATGAAGCACGGGGTGAGAGGAACGGTGGAAAACAGCAATGACGGCGTATGGATACATGCTTATACTGATAATGGGGATATTGAATCTTTTTTGAAAGCGATAGAAGAGGAAGCGCCTCCTGCATCGAGAATCTGGCGGATAGGTGGTAAAAAGACACGAGAGAAGGTTTATAACGGTTTTCATATTGTGGAAAGCCATGACCGTTCTACTGCCATCACACAGGTGAGTCCTGATATCGCGGTTTGTGAAGATTGTCTTGCGGATATGAAAGAACAACCCAACCGTCTGGATTATCCCTTTGTTAATTGTACCAACTGTGGTCCCCGTTTTTCCATTATCAAAGATCTTCCCTATGACCGGGATAAGACCACCATGCATGTTTTCACCATGTGTCCTTCCTGCCGTCGGGAATACGAGGATGTGAATGACAGGCGCTTTCATGCCCAGCCGGTAGCTTGTGCCAATTGCGGACCACATTATACGTTGTGGAAAGGAGGAAAGAAAACCGAAGATTTGGGTATCATACTAAAGTCTGTTTCCAAAATCCTGCTTCAGGGAGGTTTGGTTGCCGTAAAAGGATTAGGGGGATATTTTCTGGCCTGCGATGCTACTTGCGAGGGAGCATTACGTCGTCTGAGAGAGGCAAAACTACGGGAAGGTAAACCTTTTGCCGTTATGTTCCGTGATTTGAATGCGGTCAGAGAGTTTGTCGAAATAGATGCAGAAGAAGAAAAAGAACTGATTTCCTGGAAAAGGCCAATTGTTTTGTTACGGGAAAATAGAAAACAACAGCTTGCCCCGGGTGTAAGCGTTGGGTTTCCCACAGTCGGTGCTATGTTGCCATATATGCCTTTTCATTATTTGCTGTTTGAGACACTACCTCTGCCGGCACTGGTGCTGACAAGCGGTAATCTTTCAGATGAACCAATCCTTACCGATGACAAGGAAGCTTTGCAGAAACTGGGTCCTGTCACAGATGCGGTACTGTCTTATAATCGTGAGATATACAATCGAGTAGACGACTCGGTGATGTTTGTTGTCAATCATATCCCCAGAATGATACGTCGCAGCCGTGGGTTTGTTCCGGCACCTGTGCCACTGGCATATAGTGTGGAGGGGATCCTGGCTACCGGTGCCGAGCTGGTGAATTGTTTTTGTATGGGAAAAGATCATCAGGCTATCATGAGTCAGCATATCGGAGACCTGAAAAACTATGAAACATGGAAGTTTTATTCTGAAACCATCGACCGGTTTAAAAGATTGTTCCGGGTAGAACCTGTACTGGTGGCTTGTGATCTGCATCCGGATTATCTCTCGACACAATATGCGATGGAAACAAAACTGCCGGTCGTACAGGTGCAGCATCATCATGCACATATCGCTGCGGTTATGGCCGAACATGCCCTGGAAGGAGAGGTATTAGGGGTGTCTTTTGATGGGACAGGACTGGGGGACGATGGCAATATTTGGGGGGGGGAGTTTATGGTGTGTGATTATTCAGCCTATAAAAGAATTACTCATCTGTCCTATGTTCCTATGCCCGGCGGGGATAAAGCAGCCCTGCAACCCTGGCGTATGGCTCTGGCATACCTTTTTTTATTATATGGTGTCAAGATAAAGGATATGAAACTTCGGGTGGTGGAGAAAGCAAAGAAAGAAAACAAACTGTTACCGGTGATGCAAATGATCTCCCAAAAGATCAATACTCCCCTGACTTCCAGCATGGGTCGTTTGTTCGATGCCGTGGCTGCCCTGACGGGGATATGCATGGAGTCGGGGTTCCATGCCGAGGCTCCAATGCGCCTTGAAGCAGCAGCCTCTGAAGGAGAAAAAGGGAAATATCCGTGGACTTATGGTGAAACTATCGATGTGTTGCCTATGATGCGGGCGATTGTAAAAGATGTTACCAAAGGGATTGCTCCGGGGATCATTTCTGCAAAGTTTCATCATACCATCGCTGATATTATTGTAAAGATAACGCTAAAAATGAGAAAGGAGACAGGGATTGACCGGGTGATATTATCGGGAGGAACCTTTCAGAACCGTATTTTACTGGAAGAATCGGAAAAATTATTACAGGATCAGGGTTTTTGTGTATATCATCCGGTAGAGTTTCCTGTGAATGACGGAGGTATAGCCCTTGGACAACTGGCTGTGGCGGCAGCGGGAAGGGAAAGGGTATAAGCAGAAGAGAGAAATGAAAAATGAGAAGTGAGAAATGAGAAATGAGAAATGAGCAATGAGCAATGAGAAATGAGAGGGGGAGAGGAGAAGTGAGAGAAAATATCGGACCAGGCAAGGACATGTCCGTTTTGATTTTTCGTTAAAATTAAGATTTTTAAAAAGACAAGGCATACCTGGTCTCGCATGGTCAGAAAAATTAACAACATGAAGTATATAGAAGAATTCAGAGACAGAGACATTGTTCAGCAATTGGCGCGGGAGATAAGAAAAATATCGAAACATCCCGTTGCTTTTATGGAGGTGTGTGGCGGGCATACGCATGCCATCCGTAAATTCGGGATTCCCTTCCTGTTGCCTGAGCACATTACATTGCTGTCGGGTCCCGGATGTCCGGTATGTGTTTCCAGTACACGGTATGTTGATCAGGCCATTGCCTACAGCCGATTGCCGGATGTGATCATTGCCACCTTTGGAGATATGATCCGAATACCCGGATCATCTTCTTCTCTCGATCGGGAGAAAGCGGAGGGCAGGGATATCCGCATCGTTTGGTCTGCCCTGGATGCCGTAAAGATTGCGAAGGGAAATCCGGATAAAAAGATTATTTTGCTGGCAATAGGTTTTGAAACTACGGCTCCGGCTACCGCAATAGCTGTGGTACATGCCTATAGGGAAAAGGTTAATAATTTCTTTTTTTTCAGTGCCCATAAGATTATGCCTCCTGCCATGGAAGCATTGATAGATGAAGGTGTACGCCTCGATGGTTATCTGGCGCCGGGCCATGTGAGTACCATTACCGGCTCGGGGATATATCGCAACATCACAGAGAAATATGGAAAGGCCTGTGTGATTGCCGGATTTGAACCGGTAGATATTCTGCGTTCTATCCTTATGCTGGTGAAACAGGTGGAAGAAAACACTCCGAAGGTCGAGATCCAATATACCAGGGTGGTGAGGCCGGAAGGAAACCAAGAGGCTTTGCGGTTGATGGAAGAGGTATATGAACTGAGGGATGACTGGTGGAGAGGACTGGGCATGTTGCCGGCAAGCGGTTTGGGTTTACAAAAAAAATATGCAGCACATGATGCGGAAAAAAGGATTGAGGTAGAGGTGGAAAAAACCGTTGAACCGAAAGGTTGTATTTGTGGCGAAGTCCTGAAAGGGGTGAAGAAACCGGTGGAGTGTCCTTTGTTTGGAAAAGTATGTACGCCGGAAAATCCGGCAGGGGCCTGCATGGTATCTCCTGAGGGTGCCTGTCAGGCCTGGTATATGTACAGGAGCAATGATGAGATGATGTGAAATAAATTTTGATAAAAAGATGGTAAATGAAAAAAAATACGATTTTATTGGCCCATGGTAGCGGCGGCAAAATGTCTCATGATCTGATCAGGGAAATATTTATGAAATATTTTTCCAATTCAACACTGGAAGCCGAAACAGACTCTGCCATTCTGGAAGGAAAACCCGGGTGGTTTGCTTTCACTACTGATTCCTATGTAGTCAGTCCGCTTTTTTTTGCGGGTGGTGATATCGGGGCATTGGCCGTATGCGGGACTATCAACGACTTGTCTGTTTCGGGAGCGCAGCCGGTGGCTATCAGTGCCTCTTTTATTCTGGAAGAAGGCTTGCCGATGGAAGTGCTGGAGCGGATTGTCCGTTCGATGGCCGGTGCCTCGGTAAAAGCGGGTGTGCCCGTTGTTACCGGCGATACCAAAGTAGTAGAACATGGAAAATGTGATCAGGTGTTTATCAATACGGCCGGTGTAGGCTGGATAAAACCCGAATACCGTGATATCAGTTATGGAAACAAAATCAGACCGGGAGACAAAATCATCCTGAATGGTCCGGTGGGAGATCATGGTGTTGCCATCCTGGCAGCCCGTGAATCCCTGGATATATCTTCGGATATCCGAACCGACAGCGCTCCCCTGAATGCTTTGATCCGTTCTGTCCTGGATGCCGGCATAGAGGTGCATTTTATGCGCGATCCCACACGGGGAGGACTGGCTACGGTGTTGTGCGAGATAGCCGAAAAGAACAAACTGGGAATAGATATCCGGGAAAAAGAGGTGCCGGTAAAGGAAACGGTGAAAAATATTTGTGAAGTATTTGGTTACGATCCTCTGTATCTGGCCAATGAAGGGAAAGTGGTTATGGTGGTTCCGGGAGAACAGGCGGATAAAGCTGTCGGAATTATCCGATCCCATAACTTTGGAAAAGAAGCCTGTGTTATCGGTGAGGTAACACATAATCACCCCGGGAAGGTGGTTATGCAAACAGAAATCGGAGGAAGTCGTATCGTAGATATGCTTGCCGGGGAACAATTGCCCCGCATCTGTTAAAAATCGTGATGTATTTTCGGTCAGAAATTCCCGTATTCGTTATACAGACGCGTTAAAGCTTCCGAAATATTCTCAAAGGTAAGGAAGTGCTTCTTGCATCCTACCCGTGAGCAGATATATATCCGACCTCCTTTTTGCAGGGCCAGCGGAATCATCGGAGCCTTACATTCACTGCAGAATTTACTCTTGCTGATAAGCTCTTTGTGGCAATGGGGACAAAATAAATGTACGATCTCTCCTTCCTTCATCTCTATTGTGCTTTCATGGGTGTAACAGCCATAATATGCACAAAGACGGATCTTTCCTTTTTTATCCCCCACTTCAATATCCAGCAGGATACTCGGTTTTTCATGGATCCGGTGATACGGGTCCATCAATGATTTTTTGCAATGAGGACACTTTACATTAAGCGCAATTTTTTCCATATCTTAATCTTTTTTCTTATAAAATAAAACAAATGATAAAAATCTTTTACATTATAGTGAAAATAATGTTATTTTCCAAGCAAAATGTTAAAAAAATAATTTTTAATTCATGCATGAATTATCTATCGCCATGAGTATAGTGGAACTGGCTGAAGAATATGCCGTTAAGGAGAATGCTGAAAAAGTTACGGAATTGGAAATTGAGGTGGGAGATTTCTCCGGTGTGGTAATTGATGCTTTGGAGTTTGCTATGGAAGAAGCGGTTAAAGGAAGTATTTGTGAAAGAGCTGTCTGGAAAATTATCCCGGTGCATCCGCTGGCCCGTTGTGGCTCATGCGGGTATACTTATCATCCTGAAAGCCTGTTTCAACCATGCCCTGTATGCGGAGGGTACGGTTCGGAGATTTTGCATGGTGAAGAATTACGGTTACGATCCATTATGGTAGAATGATAAGCTTACGTTCCGAATTATCATAAGTAAAGAAAATAACAAAAGTGACAAACATCATTGGACAGGTTATAAAGTGCCGGTACTTTTACAATAAAAAAATGAAATAAGGAGGTTGTTATGTGTGATACTTGTGGTTGCGGCGAAGGCGGAGAATCCGTTATTCTGAGAAACCCGGGAAAAAAGGGCGAGCATGTCCATTTGAACGGAGAGCACGCTCATCATCATGAACATGAACACGAACACTCGCATGTTCATCCTCAGGATAATCGTGGAAGAGAAGTTGTTATAGAACAAAATATTCTTTCGAAAAATGAACTCCTGGCCGAACGAAACCGGGGTTATTTTGAAGCGAAAAAAATTGCAGCTTTCAACCTTGTCAGTTCTCCCGGATCCGGTAAAACCAGTTTGTTGGAGAGGACTATCACCGCCATGAAAGGGAAAAAAGACTTTTTTGTGATAGAGGGGGATCAACAGACGATGCATGATGCTGACAGGATCTATGCAACAGGAGTACCGGTAATTCAAATCAATACGGGAAACGGTTGTCACCTGGATGCCCGGATGATTAATGAGGCCGTAAAAGAACTGAGCCCGGGAGAGGGATCTGTCCTGATGATAGAAAATGTGGGGAACCTGGTTTGTCCTTCATTGTTTGATCTGGGCGAGAAAAAACGCATTGTTGTGATGAGTGTGCCCGAAGGGGATGATAAACCTATCAAATATCCGACCATGTTCCAGTCTTCGGATTTATGTATCATAAACAAAACAGACCTGTTGCCCTATGTGGATTTTGATATGAGAAAAGTGAAAGACTATGCCCGGCAGGTGAATCCGGAAATGGATTTCATCGAATTATCCGTACGTACGGGTGAGGGAATGGAGCAATGGTATGAATGGATAGAAAAAAACAGCGGCGTTTTTCTATGATTTTTGTTGTTTGTTCATTTCCGTCACATAGACCAGGGCTTCCAGTTCACCGCATACGCTGATATTCTGTACGACAACGTCGGAAGGGGCTTTTAACATGACCGGGGCAAAATTCAGGATTCCTTTGATGCCCGCTTTTACCATGGTGTTACATACCTCTTGGGCTGCAACTTCGGGAACAGTGATAATTCCGATATGCACATTTTCCTTTTTGACCACTTTGGGAATTTCCTTAGAATGAAAGGTGGGTATGTGGCAGTTTTTTTTCAGTTTGGCCGGATCAATGTCAAAGCCTGCTACCAGTTGCATATTTCTGTTAACGAACCCTTTGTATTTGATCAGCGCCTCTCCTATATTTCCCAAACCCACAATGATGATCTTGTGGATATCTTCCTTATGCAACAGATCATTGATCTTATTCAGTATATCCTGGATCAGATAACCGGCTTTCTTGTTACCGCGTAAATGAAATTGTGAAAAATCCTTTCTTACCTGTTCAGGGCTTACTCCTATTTCCTGGGCCAGGGTATAAGAGAAGATCCTTTCGAATCCCAGATTCTGGAATTTAAGCAGGCACATCCGGTATTGGATGATCCTTTGTATGTTTTTCTTGATCATATTTCATTGCATAATGATTCAAAATATGAACAAAAGTAATTTATTTGTTTATAAATTAACAATTTAATTCTAATTTCGCAAAGACTAATTTAGCAAGATGGAAAAACTCCCTGCAAAAACCGTTGAACGCTTGAGCGAATACCGCCGTACCCTGATCAACTGCATGAATAACGGCAAAGAATATATTTACTCGCACGAACTGGCTCAATTGCATCACAAAACAGCAGCGCAGGTTCGTCGGGATATTATGTTGATGGGAAGGAAGAAATAAAATACAAAGGCATATCGGTTATCATCGCCTGCAGGGAATGTGTTAGGATCCTGGCAGCCAGGAAAAAGAAGTGAGAGGTGAGAAATGAGAGGTGAGAAATGAGAAATGAGAGGTGAGAGGTGAGAGGTGAGAGGTGAGAGGTGAGAAGGGAGAAATGAGAGAAAAATGATTCAAAAAATTCCTGTGAGAGAGAACCGAACACAGCAAGCTCACGAACAGTTTTACTGTGAGTAACCGGTTATATGGGTGAAAATTTTTTTTATTTTCTTCATTATAACAAATGAAAACAGACATTGTGTTTGCCGGTGTGGGGGGACAGGGAATCCTGTCCATCGCAGCTGCCATAGGTCTGGCTGCCGTGAAGGGAAACCTCTATATTAAACAACCTGAAATACATGGAATTAGCCAGAAAGGAGGGGAGGTATCTTTCCATCTGCGTCTTTCCGATGAACCGGCATATTCGGATATGATCCCGTTGGGACAGGGTGGTCTGATTTTGTCTGTCGAGCCCCTGGAGTCCTTATGCTACCTGCCTTTTTTGAAAAAGAGGGGTGACTGGTACCCAACTGCAGTGGGTATGTGAATATTACCAATTACCCTGAAAAAGAGACATTGGTGAAAAAAATAGAGAAAATCCAAAATCATCTCCTGGTCGATGCCGACCAAATTGCCCGGGAAGCAGGCTCCCTGAAAGCAACCAATAGATCATGCCGGGAGCTGCAGCACCTTTTATCCAGGTATCCGGAGAAAATCTTGAAAAGGCTATCCGTTTCTTATTTGTCAGAAAAGGGGAAACCGTGATGGAAAAAAATATGAAAGTTTTCAGTGTCGGCATGAAAGGAACCAGGGAGGCCTCATAGACTTCTCCTGGAAGAGAGGTCAGAACTCTCTGAGAATGTTCGGGGGGATGAAAAAAAAATTTCGTTTTAAGAAATTTCTTTATTTTTATTTGATTAATTATAAAATTCTAAACGAATGAAATCTGTTTTTACCGGGAAGGATGTTCAACAATTTAAAGAATTAGGAATACCTGTGGAAGAAGTAGAACGGCAGCTTGAGTGTTTCCGGAAGGGTTTTCCCTTTGTTGACATTCGGAAACCCGCTACCCCCCGCGACGGGATACTGATATTGTCACAGGAGGAGAGAGAGAAGCTGGTTAAGTTATACGAAGAAAAATCCCGGGAATATTGTGTGAGCAAGTTCGTCCCTGCTTCGGGGGCAGCATCACGCATGTTCAAAAGCCTTTTTGCATTTTATGATCTTTGTGTGTCTGCCGCAAAACAGGGTGTATTACCTGCGTTGTCTGAGGATATAAAAGTTTTCTTTGACAGACTGGACCAGTTTGCATTTTACGGGGAGCTGAAACATGCATTGGCGGAAGAGGGAAAAGATATCAGGTTGCTGAGAGAAGATAACAGTTATAAGGATATCCTGGAAACCCTTCTCTTCTCTCCCGGATTGGAATACGGTTCATTACCGAAAGGCCTCATCCTGTTCCACCGCTATCCCGACCACAACCGCACTGCTTTTGAGGAACACCTGGCCGAAGGGGCGATGCATGTGGAGGACAAAGATCATAACTCACACGCGCATTTTACCGTGTTACCGGAACACATGGAGAAGTTCAGAAAGAAAATGGAGGAGGTACGTGCGTATTTTGAAAGAAAGTTTGGTGTCTACTTCAAAACTTCTTATTCGGTGCAGAAACCTTTCACCGATACAATCGCTGTAACACCGGAAAATCATCCATTTCGTCTTTCCGATGGGAAAATTCTCTTCCGGCCGGGAGGACATGGGGCACTGGTCGAAAACCTGAATGATATGGATGCGGATATTATTTTTATCAAGAATATTGACAATGTTGTTCCCGACCGCCTCAAAGGAGAATCTATTCGTTATAAGAAAATGCTGGGCGGATTGTTGATCAGCCTACTTGAAAAAATATACTTGTGGTTGAAGAAAATGGATGAGAGAACGCTGAACGATGAAGAAATGAATGAATTGATCTCTTTTGTCACCGGGAAATTATGGATTGATATTCCAGGCGATTTTTCTGCTCTGAATATCCGTGAAAAACAAAATATTGTTTATGAGTTATTACATCGCCCGTTCAGAGTATGTGGGATGGTGAAGAATGAGGGAGAACCGGGGGGAGGTCCTTTCTGGGTGTCAGGGAAAGACGGGAGGCTTTCCTTGCAGATCGTGGAGAGTTCCCAGATCAATATGAACGATCGGGAGAAAAAAGAAATCCTGAGCCAGGCCACTCATTTTAATCCTGTGGATCTGGTATGCTTGGTAAAGGATCACCGGGGCAGTAAATACGATTTGAAAGCGTTTGTAGATCCGGAGACCTACTTTATTTCTTCCAAATCCTTTGACGGAAAAGAGCTGAAAGCCCTGGAGTTGCCTGGCTTGTGGAACGGTTCAATGGCGGAATGGATCACTCTGTTTGTAGAAGTGCCCGCTTCTTCTTTTCATCCGGTAAAAACTGTAAATGACCTGCTGCGCCCGGAACATTTGAATGATCGTTGATTGTTGAATGATAGACGTTTTTTTACATCATTCTTCTTCCCGCATCAGTCAGTCTCTAAAGCCATTTTTTCCGTTTGAAAAACCACAGGGTCCCGACAGAAGCGGCGACCATAATGAGAAGAGCCAACGGATAACTGTAGGGCCATGATAACTCCGGCATATGCTTGAAGTTCATGCCGTAAATGCTTGCGATGAGGGTAGGAGGCATGAAGATGACCGTAACCACTGTAAAGATCTTGATGACCTTGTTCTGTTCAAAATCCACCAAACCCAGAAAAGTGTTTTGCAGGAATTCCAGCCTTTCAAAGCTGAACTGCGTATGGTCAAGCAGTGAGCCGATGTCTTTCAGCATGATCCGGATAAATTCATAACTCTCTTCCGGGAAAAAGTCGCTCTTAAGCATAGCGGAAAATATTCGTTGCTTATCTACGATATTTTCATGGATCATCATGGTGGTCTCTTGCAATGTTCCAATACTGAGCAGTACTTCTTCATCTAGATCCTGTTCAATATTGACTTCCTTGCTTAACCGGGATATATCCTTGGTTATGGCTTCCAGATAATCTGCATCCAGGTCGATACGGGAGTCGAATAAGGCCAGGATAATCTGGTAGGCGCTGGTGATGTATTTATTGCGGTTTTTTATCCTGCGGATCGTATCTCCGAAGGTCTGAAGTTTGGTGTTACGGAAAGAGATAAGGACATTGTTTTTCAGGATCAGGGATACCGGATAAGTGTTGTACGTCCCATCTTTCCAGACCATGAAATTGGAGTTGATAATGATCTGGTTTTCTGTCTCTGAGAATTTGGAACTACTCTCGATTTCTTCAATTTCTTCCTGGCTCTGCAATTTAATGTTAAAGAGCTCTTCAGCAAAACTTCTTTCTTGTGATGTGGGTTGTAGCAAATCCAACCAGATCAGATCTTCTATCTGAAAACCTTCCCGTAGTTCGTCGAATCCTTTTATATATCCTCTCGATCTGAAAAATGCAAAAACCATAACCTGCCTCCTTTGCTGACAAAAGTAAAATAATTTTTAAATATGGGCAGGCGGGGAAGGGAAAAATATGGTTATACGGTTGTCATACATAGTAATACAATAGTAGTGAATACAATATATTTAACTTTTCTTCTACACTTACTTGTCAAGTTGAAAGAAGTTGGTACTGTAAATCAGCGAAGTAAGAAAATAAGTTGATTAATTTGTCGAAAATGTAGTGTCAACGACATGTTGATTAAATTAACATGTGTTAATACAGAGTGGAACTTGTGGTGTTTATCACGGTATTGCCCCGGTTGCTTGTCAGTGGATCGGTTCGTTCCTGTGAGGAATGGATGACAGAATACCGGATAGAAGGATCGGAAAACTTATCACCGCATCATTTTTATCAGACCATGGTTTTTTTTGGCAGTTC
>DRPN01000143.1 GCA_011374625.1 Bacteroidota bacterium | reverse complement strand
GAGAAATTGACAATGATCACTTCTCCTTTCTTTTTCAGGTGAAACCAGATCAAACGGCCGGCAAGATATCCGCTGCGAAAAGAATCCTGTCCGAAATAACTGAGGTAATTGGTATCCTCCACTTTTGAGTCAATAAAAACAAAAGGGATATCGTAAGATTCCAGTTTCCGGGCCAGATCCCGGGCTTCGCGATGAAACAGCGGAGCAATCAGGACCCCGTCTGGTTTCTCCAGTAAAATATTCAGGGATTCCTGCCTGAACGATTCTTCATTTTCCTGATCGTAAAAATAGGACTTTACCCGGACCCGGTAACCCGACAGTTCGTCAGCTGCTTTTCTGATACCGTCCAGAGGCGTTTTCCAGTACGAATTGTCTCTTTTGGGCTTCGGAGTGAAGGTCGCAAAAACAAAGGTCTTGTCTGATGCCAGTCGCTGGGCCAGAACATTGGGCTGATAATCCATCTCCCGGCATATTGCAAGAACCTTTTCCCGGGTATTTTCCGATACCCTGCCACGATTGTGAATGACACGGTCTACCGTTCCAATCGACACATTGGCTTTTTCCGCTATGTCTTTGATACTTACTTTTTTCATTATCTTGTCTTATTAGAGATAGTCCTATTGCAAAGATACAACATATTTTTACTTGCGTGTGCGTACACGCAAAAATTATTTAATATTTTTTGTTTTATTATTTGGTAAAATAGCCTTTTTTATAATAATTTGGTTTTATATTCTTAACATAATCACGTCTGATGCGTAAAAGCTGTTTATTTTTGGTTGGTATCATTTTGATTGTTTTCGGTTTTTTTTTTCTGTAATCCCCATACAAAACAACTGGTGAAGCCTAATGTATTGTTTTTTTTTGTGGATGATTTACGGCCCGAGTTGCATTGTTACGGGGATACATTCATTAAAAGCCCGAATATGGACAGGTTGGCGCGACAGGGAATATTGTTCAGGAACGAGTTTGTTACGGTGCCTACCTGTGGAGCTTCCCGCTACAGCTTACTTACCGGTTTCTTACCACGTGACAGGGGCGCTCTCTCCAATGATGCCTGCCGGCATTATGTCGGAGAGGCAAAGATACATAATGCTCCAGAGACATTTATTGAACGTTTACGTAATCATGGTTATTATACAGTGGGTATTGGGAAGATAAGTCACTATGTAGACGGAAGGCTTTATCCGTATCTTGGAAGTCCGAAAGGGGCTCCGCTGGAACTCCCGCACAGTTGGGATGAGATGTTGTTTGATGCCGGCAAATGGGGCACCGGATGGAATGCCTTTTTCGGATATGCCGATGGTAGTAACCGCAATGCAAGAAAATACGAGGTAAAACCCTATGAGTGTGCTGAAGTTCCGGATAGCGGGTATCCTGACGGACTTACAGCACAATTGGCCATCAAAAAACTCCGGGAACTGGCCGGAAAAAAACAACCTTTCTTTTTGGGTGTAGGTTTTTTTAAACCACATTTACCTTTCAATGCTCCTAAAAAATACTGGGACATATATAACGAAAACATGCTACCTCTGACTTCGTCGCCTGATATTCCCCAGGATGTCAATCCTGCCAGCTTGCATAACAGCGGAGAGTTCAACTCCTATAAGTTGGGGGAAGAACACCCCTCGCTGGAAAAGCCGGTGTCGAATGCCTACGCACGGAAACTCAGGCATGCCTATTTTGCTGCCATCAGTTATGTGGATGCTCAAGTAGGTATAGTTCTAGATGAACTCGACCGGCTGAGGCTGGCTGATAATACCATCATAATCTTATGGGGTGATCATGGCTGGCACCTGGGGGATGACAGGGTGTGGGGAAAACATACTATCTTTGAATGGGCCCTGCGCAGTGCTTTTATAATGCGGGTGCCAGGCATGAAGCAGAATGCTGTCTGTGACAAGATCGTTAGCTCGGTAGATATTTATCCTACCTTGATGGAGTTATGCGGCATCAGGGATACGCTTCATGTCGACGGAAAAAGCTTTGTTCCCTTGCTAAAAGATCCGGCTGATACTGACTGGCATGAGGTCGCCTATAGCTATTACCGTCGCGGGATAACCATGCGGACATCCCGTTACCGCCTGACTCATTATTTCAGAAAGGCCCAACCGGTTATCGAATTATATGACCACCAAGCCGATCCTTATGAAAACCGGAATATTGCTGCTTCCCGACCGGAACTGGTAGATAGCCTGATGAAGATATGGGAAAAAGGAAATACGGGACTGTTTGGAACGATGAATGGCGAATAGGGAATGTAAATGTAAAAATGAGTGTATATAGCCCTTGGGGCGTAAGCATTAGCATAGAGAAGCTTTATGCCATATTGATGAGCACTTGACTGGATTACATAAAGAGGGTCAGTTATGTTCAGAGGATATTAGGCTGAAAGAAACATTCTGGCTGGAAAAGAAATAGCTTCAGGGGATTCTGGAAAACATCCGGGATCCCAGGATCATCCGGCATGTATGGATGACCCGGGCAGGAAATTACCGGTGGATGATTTTCCGGATTTACCGGGATGATGAGAAGAACCCGTCAGTAGAAGCACCTCTGGGTGATTTTTTCCTCACCGCACCGGATGATGCCGTGATCATGGATCTCTTATAGTTTGCTGAAATGTTGGTATAGTGCCAAATCCAGATGATAGGCCAGGTTAATCTTACAGTTAATAATTTCGATAAGCGTTTTATATACCAAGACCATCTTCCTTTAAGCATCGAACATTGGTGCTTCAGGCTTTCCTTTCGTTTATCGATCATCCTTCAACAATCATTGCTCCTTCCTGGTCTTCCTTGAATTTCAGATGAAAATAGATCAAAACGGTAAAAACCGGAACCAGGGGCGTGATAAGTGCGGTTAAAAGCGAATTAAGTATCAGGTAAACGGGTTGGTTCAGAAGTTGAAATGAATTGGTTATAGCCGAGGTGTCTTCAGCAGGATGCAGCATATTGAAGAAAAAACCGCCGGCATAGGGTGCCATGGCAATGGCTCCGAAGATCAAGGAGAAAAGCATGTAAATGAGATAAAAAATGATCAGAAAGCCCAGAACCTGCCAGAAATCTTTCAACACTAGCCGGAAACTTCTTTTAATCGTTTCCCAGATTCCTGTTTCTTCTACAATAAGTATAGGTGTAATGGGAACCAGACTTACGCCCAGGAAAATAGCCGCTACAACAGATCCAATGATAAAGGCCAATATTCCGATCATGGTTCCCAGACCAATGATGAAAGACGACAGCAGGGTGATGATCAAATATTTCAGGTAATATTTTTTAAGAATATCCATAAACATGACGCCATGGCTCTTTTCCGGTTCCAGATATTTTATAATGATGAAATAATGAATGAAAAGATAGTACAATGAATATCCGAGCCAGCAAATAAATAAGTATTTTCCAAGGCTGCTGAAAACCCCAACCATAAGTTCGGGATGATCAACTATATGCTCCAGGTCCTGGAACTTGTCTGCTATCAGATAACCGGAGACAACATTCATCATTAGCAGAAACAAAAAACTAAAAAAGAATAACCAACCGAAAAACTTCCTGTAGATCTCAACGGTATTGTTAAAAATCAGTTCGAGTGTCGTTTGTTGATAAAATGGAAATTCTTTGTAGTTCATAAATTAGTTTATTAAATGGTTTGTCCGGATGTTTTGAAACAATAAATATAAGATAATTGACAAAAGTAAAAAGATAAAAATTGAATTTTACAGATTAAAATTTTTGAGAATACAGGAACTTATTTACTTTTATCAGTATTTTGATGATCCTTAGGCAAAAATATAAATAATTAAAATTTTGTATGTTATAATTTCCAATATATTAAAACATGAAAGTGACATATTTCCTATTGGTGTTTTCTTTGTTAGGCCTGATCAATATTTTTTCATTCGGACAGGCCCCGGAATGGCCGGTATTAAAGCATTACGATGAGCACCATCTGGATAAAATTGCCTTACCGATAGGAGGGATCGGCACCGGCACCGTATCGCTTGGTGGCAGGGGAAACCTGCAGGACTGGGAGATTATGAACCGGCCGGCAAAAGGTTATAATCCGGGACCAGGGATACAAAGAACAGCTCCTTTTTTTGCAATATATGTTCATAAAGGGGATAAAAAGATAACCAAAATACTGGAAGGGCCGGTGCCGTTGTTTGCCTATGAAGGTTCCTCCGGAGCGGTAGCCACCAATCATGGGTGGCCCCGGTTCCGGCATGCTTCCTTTGATGCGGCATATCCGTTCGGACAGGTACACCTGTGGGATTCCACCGTGCCTGTCCGGGTGACGATCAAGGCTTTTAATCCTATGATTCCCGGCGATCCCGATAATAGCGGGATTCCTTTAGCCCTGTTTCGGGTGGTATTGAAAAATGTTTCAGGAGACAAACTTGACGCCTCCGTTTGTTATTCCATGCAGAATTTTATAGGGGAAGATGGTCATGGCGGATTGGCCATTGGAAACCGGAACGAATTCAGGGAGGAAAAAAGATTGAAAGGGATTTTCATGTCTTCTTCAGGGGTGAATCCCGCAGCCGAACAATGGGGGACCATGGCTGTTACCACCACAGCCGATCAAGTGAGTTCCCGTACACATTGGAAGCCCTGGCGATGGGGTACTTCCCTGCTGGACTTCTGGGACGATTTCAGCAGGGACGGACGGCTGGAAGAGCGCCCGGGCATGCTGGAAAAGAAACCCATGGCTTCTCTGGCCGCGTCAGTGACCATTCCGGCCGGGGAAACGCACACCCTTGATTTTTATCTTACCTGGGATTTTCCCAACCGCAAAGCCTGGTCGGACAGCATGCTGTTGAATTATTATTCGGAACACTATAAGGATGCATGGGATGTGATCAGTAAAGTATTGCCAGTCTTGCCGGACCTGGAAAAGAAAACAGTGCTGTTCGTGCAGACCTTCTGCAACAGCGATCTGCCGGGAGTAGTGAAAGAAGCAGCATTATTCAATACCAGCACCTTACGCACACAGACCTGTTTTCGTATTTCGGATGGGAACTTCTATGCCTGGGAAGGATGCAATGACCGTTCGGGATGTTGTATGGGCTCCTGTACCCATGTGTGGAACTATGAGCAGGCAACGGGGTTTTTATATGGTTCACTGGCCAGAAACCGAAGATATATCGAATTTGGTCTTGCTACGGAAAACAACGGGATGATGAACTTCCGGGTCAAACTGCCTCCCAGTGAAAGCAAAGGATTTGGACATGCAGCTGCTGACGGACAGATGGGAGCTATCATTAAAATGTATCGTGACTGGCAGTTGTCCGGGGATGATGAATTTATGAAAAGCCTGTATCCGCAAGTTAAGAAAGCACTTCATTTTGCCTGGTTGCCGGGGAGCTGGGATGCTAACCGGGACGGGGTCATGGAAGGAGTTCAGCACAATACCATGGATGTGGAATATTACGGTCCCAATCCGCAGATGGAAATATGGTACCTGGGAGCTCTGCGCGCTGTCGAAGAGATGGCCCGCTATGTGGGAGATAAACATTTTGCAGACACTTGTCACTCTCTGTTTGTGCAAGGGAGCACCTGGACGGACAAAAATCTTTTCAACGGAGAATATTATATCCATAAAGTACAGGTGCCCGCTGATTCCGGAAAAATAGTGCCGGGTCTGATCGTCGGGATGGGAACCCGGAAGATATCCCATCCTGAATATCAACTGGGGGAAGGTTGTCTGGTGGATCAGCTGGTGGGACAGTATGCAGCCCATGTGAGCGGGCTGGGGTATCTGGTACAGCCTGCACATGTGAAAACTACGCTGCAAAGTATTATGAAATACAACTACCGGAACTCCGGGTTTGATCGCTTTAACTGTTTTCGCAGTTATACCGCAGGACACGAGACCGGACTGGTGATGGCCAGTTATCCGCATGGAAGACCGGAAAATCCGTTTCCATATTTTACCGAGATGATGACGGGATTCGAATATACGGCAGCCGTGGGTATGCTTTATGAGGGACAAACGGACAACGGACTGAAAAGCATCCGGAATATACGGAATCGCTATGACGGGGAAAAGCGCAGTCCTTTTGATGAGGCTGAATGCGGCCATCATTACGGACGAGCCATGGCCAGTTGGTCGGCCGTATTGGCACTGACCGGCTTTCATTATTCGGGAGTGACGAAAGAAATGAGCTTCACCAGCAGGAACGGGAAATATTTTTGGTCCAACGGGGAGGCCTGGGGCAAGATACTTATTTCTTCCGGCAAAACAGGGAAAAATGTGAAGATCCATGTAATGCACGGAACCCTGCAACTGAAGAAGTTGATTCTGAATGACTATGGAGAAAAATCCTTTCACCTGAAAACCCTGGGTGAAGATACCTTACTGGAGATATTCCTGAAAAAACAAAAATAAAAATATGTATCATTCCTCTGAAAAAATTTATGTGAGTTAGTTTAGGAACTATTATTTATTTTTCTCATCCTGAATAAGAGTAGTAATGGGTTTTAAAAGCAAGAATTGTATTATAGTTATTTTTTAAAAAAAATAATAATTTTGTTTTTGAAGAAAAACACTAATAAAAACACAAAAGATATGAAAGAAAAATGGTCCTTTTTAAGTGTTGTTTCCCTCATGCTTATTTTGTTGGTCTTGGGAGGTTGCAAGAATAAATCTTCTCAACCAAAAGAATCTTCCCGTCCCAATATTCTTTACATCATGACGGATGACCATGGTTATCAGGCATTGAGTTGTTATAACGGAAAACTGAACAGAACCCCTAACCTTGACAGGATTGCCAACGAAGGGGTGATATTCACCCGCGCTTTTGTCACCAATTCATTGTGTGCCCCCAGCCGGGCTACCTTGCTTACCGGTAAATTCAGTAACAAAAATGGTCTGTATATCAACGGTGGAGGACACAATAATTTTGACGGGACTCAGGAAACTTTCCCGAAACTTTTACAGAAAGCCGGTTATCAGACTGCAATTGTTGGAAAATGGCATTTACATAGCGACCCTACCGGTTTTGATTACTGGAATATATTACCCGGTCAGGGACAGTATTACAATCCTGACTTTATTGAGATGGGGAAAAAGAAACGGATTGATGGATATGTGACCAACCTGATTACGGATTATGCTATCCAATGGTTGAAAACCAGAGATAAAAGCAAGCCTTTTTGTCTGATGGTTCACGAAAAAGCTCCGCACCGGCCCTGGATGCCGGATACCACCACCTTTGCACTGTACGAGGATGAGGAGTTCACTGTTCCGGATAATTATTTTGATAACTATGCCGGAAGAAGGGCAGCCAAAGAACAGAAAATGAGCGTGATTAAAGATATGGATATTGCTTATGATTTGAAAATGGTGGATAAGGAAGGGGAGATAAAAACGCGTTACCGGAAGTATATGGAAAGCATGCTCAAAAGATTAAATCCTGCTCAACGGGCAGCCTGGGACCGGGAATATGATCCGAAAATCAAAGCTTTTAAGAAAATGAATCTCTCCGGGGAGATGCTGGCTGTTTGGAAGTTCCGTCGCTATATGACTGATTATCTCAGGTGTGTGGCCTCAGTGGATCAGAATGTCGGCCGCCTGCTGGATTATCTGGATAAAACAGGTCTGGCGAAAAACACAATCGTAATATATTCTTCCGACCAGGGATTTTTCCTGGGAGAACACGGTTATTTCGACAAAAGGTTTATGTACGAAGAGTCATTCAGAACGCCGCTGATCATGCGCTATCCAGGCTTTAAAAAAAGAGGGAAAATTGAAAAACTTGTTCAAAACATTGATTTTGCACCTACATTTCTTGATTATGCCGGTATAAAGATCCCTGAAGATATACAAGGGGTGTCCCTGAAGCCTTTGCTGGAAAATGAAAATCCTCCGGCACATTGGAGAAAATCCCTTTATTATCATTACTACGAGTTCCCTTGCGAACATTTTACCCGACGCCATTATGGTATACGGACCGATCGTTACAAATTGATCCATTTTTATTATGATTTTGACGAATGGGAATTCTTTGACCTGAAAAATGATCCGCATGAAATGAAGAACCTTTATCATGATCCGCAGTATACCGGGATAATAGGCAGCTTGAAAATACAGCTTGACAGTCTCCGTACTATGTACGGTGATACCTTGCCTGATCCGGAGTATATCAGTAGATAAATTTCTCCCTTGAGCGAGTAAGGAAAGGTTTAATAATATGACAATCAAGATGGTAAAACCCAAAACCTCCAGAAGGAACAGCATGCCGGGGGACTGTACCGCAGGATTCTGATTCTTAGTGGAAACATAATGGTGGCGGAGGTGCAGTTTGAAAAATAGCCAGGTGTGAGATACATTCTAATCCTCATAAAGAGTGAGCTATATATTGTTCAGGGAGCTTTTGAGGTGGAGATGGACCGGGAAAATGATATTCTTTCGGCAGAAGGTAGTTTCTACGGGGCTTGCGGGGAGTCATGGTGTACTGACCTTGGGAAACACTGTGATCGTGAATGTAGTTACTCCGCAGAGGGAGTATTTTTTACTATAACGGCCAATATCAGTCAAAATTAAAAGTCAGCATGAAAGGGATTATATTTCTTCTGAATGTTATTTTTCCTGGTATCTTGTTTGCTGAATCAGCAATTTCTTTTCCTTTGGAGAAAACCATCTGTTTTAGTGAAATAGGGGATGACTCTTTTAGAAAAGAAAATCGTTTCTTTGCCTCAGAATTAATAAAAAGTAAAGAAGACTTTTATTCTCCTTTACGAGATTCCCTGCCGCTGAAAGTCAGGTATAAAAAAATTGATAGTACGGAATTGTATTTGTATATTTATTATCCGCCTGCTTATGTCAGTGGGGAAAAACATCCTGCTATTGTTTTCTTTTTCGGGGGTGGCTGGATCGGAGGTAGTGTGCAACAATTTGCCGGGCATGCAAAATATTTTGCCAGCCGGGGTATGGTTGCCATGACAGCTGAATACAGGGTGAAAAGCAGAAATCACACCACGCCCTTTGATGCGGTGCGGGATGCTAAATCAGCTATACGTTTTATTCGGGCCTATGCAGATGTATTGGGAGTTGATCCCCACAGGATCGTAGCCTCGGGAGGGTCGGCAGGAGGACATATAGCAGCTGCAGCAGGAATTATCAAAGGGCTCGAAGAATCCGGTGAGGATACGACGGTCAGTTCCAGACCCGATGCCCTCGTTTTATTTAATCCCGTTTTTGACAACGGCCCAGGAGGATATGGGTATGATCGGATCGGTGAGCGGTATCGTGAAATATCTCCTTTTCACAATATTGCCCCCGGAGATCCTCCTGCCATCCTGTTCTTTGGAACAAGAGATCAATTGGTGCCGGTGAAAACTATCAAAGCCTTTCAAAAGAAAATGCAGGCAGCCGGCAACCGATGCGACCTGTTCCTTTATGAAGGGGAAAAACATGGATTTTTTAATTACAGTCATCCGGAATATTATAAAAAGACCATCCATGAGGCAGATAAGTTTCTGACATCTCTGGGTTTCCTGTCAGCGAAAAATTCTTTTTCGCACAGACCATAACGGATAATTGTTTACTTTTATCTTTTAATTATATGATGCTATAAGTATGTTTAAAAAAATCTATAACCATGAAAAAAAGTTTTTTGCTCATAGTAATGAGCTTGTTGATTATTCCGGCCATAGACGCTCAGGATGGCTGGCGGTATTTGTTTAACGGGAAAGACCTGAAAGGATGGGAACAGCTTAACGGAAAAGCAAAGTATTATGTGAAAGACAGTATGCTTGTTGGGGAAACCGTGATGAATTCTCCCAACAGTTTTCTCTGTACCAAAGAGCATTTCGGGAATTTCATCCTGGAGTTTGACGTATTGCTGGAACCTTCCTTTAATTCGGGAGTGCAGATCAGGAGCGAGAGCACTAAAAAGTATATGAACGGCAGGGTGCATGGTTACCAGATAGAGATAGACCCTTCGCCACGAAGATGGACCGGAGGCATCTATGATGAAGCCAGGAGGGGTTGGCTTTATAACCTGGAACGTAACCCGAAAGGGAAAGCTGCTTTTTTGATGGGATACTGGAATCATTTTAGGGTGGAGGCAATAGGGAACTCCATCAGAACCTGGGTAAACGGTGTGCAGTGTGCCAATCTGGCGGATGACATGACCTCTTCGGGATTTATCGGCCTGCAGGTGCATTCGATCGGAAATCACAAGGAAATGGCCGGAAAGAAAATATACTGGAAAAACATGCGGATTATGACCGGTAATCTTGAAGCCCATCGGTTAAAACCGGACCCTGACGTGCCCGTTATTAATTATTTGAAAAACCAACTGTCGGAAGAAGAGAAAGCTGAGGGATGGAAACTCCTTTGGGATGGTGAAACAACAAAAGGATGGCGGGGTGCCAAATTGGATCATTTCCCGGCTCATGGCTGGGTAATAAAAGATGGAATATTAACGGTACAAGCTTCCAACGGAAGAGAAGGAGGAGGTGGTGGTGATATCATTACCGATAAAACTTACCGCAATTTTATTTTGGAAGTGGATTTTAAATTCACCAAAGGAGCCAACAGCGGAATAAAATATTTTGTTGATCCTGCTCTGAATAAAGGTTCGGGGTCGGCTATAGGTTGCGAGTTTCAGATACTTGATGATAAAAATCATCCGGATGCTAAACGAGGAACTAATGGGAACAGAACCTTAGCCTCATTATATGATCTTATTCCGGCACAGGCTGCTACAACACAATTACAAGGGTATGCTAAGAGAAGCAGTATGGGATGGTATCGTGCCAGAATCGTGGTAAGAGGCTGCCATGTAGAACACTGGATCAATAATATTAAAGTTGTAGAATACAATCGTTGTGGACAAATGTGGAGAGCCATGGTGGCACGTAGCAAATACCATGTATGGCCTCATTTCGGAGAGGCAAAGGAAGGACATATCCTGTTACAGGATCATGGATACGAGGTGTCTTTTAAAAATATTAAGATACTTGAACTGAATAATTGTTTTAACGAATAAAAATGCAAATCTTATGCTGATCGTATTAAATAATGTTTTACTAATTTGCCGCTATCTCACCATCACTCCCCTGCAGGGGGAGAGATGCCGAAAAAACCCAGACTTTGTCAGGTAGGATTATCGAGCATGCTGGAAACGAAGAGTTGTTCCGTGAGGATAGGGATCCCTTGTCAGGAAAATAATTGATAAGAACTTCGGTAAAAAATTTTATTTTTAACTAATTTAAAAACAAAATAATAATAATTATGAAAGAAAAATCTTCAAGAAGAGAATTTGTTAAAAAATCTGCTTTTGGGGCTGCCGCTTTGACATTAGGAGCTTCCGGTTTTCCGGCTTCCAGTTATAAACGGATTATCGGAGCCAATGAAAGGTTAACAGTGGCTTTGGTAGGTGCCGGCAGGCGTTTCCCCGGTTACCTCGAGGCCATGGCCAAAAACAAAGACAACGTGCATGTAGCCTATATCGCAGATGTAATGAAGTCGCGGCGCGAGAAAGGGGTCAGCCGGTTTAATGAAAAAGTGGGTTATACCCCCGTTCTGCTGAATGACTTCCGCAGGGCCCTCGAAGACAGGAAGGTTGATGCGATGTTCTTCGCTATCCCGGATCATTGGCATGCCCCGGCTACCTGGATGGCCCTGGAGGCCGGGAAAAATGTGTATGTCGAAAAACCCCTGACTCACAACCCTCGTGAGAACGAAGTGCTACTGGCTTATCTGAAGAAATATAAAAAAATTGTGCAGATGGGCAATCAGCAACGGTCGGCACCGGAAAGTATCGAAGCCATCAAAATGATCCACGAAGGAGCAATCGGTAAACCTTATCTGGCATTGGCCTTCTATACCAATGCCCGCGGACGTGTGAAAAATCCGGTTCCTGCTCCTCCGCCTGCAGGTCTGGACTGGGATCTTTTTCAGGGACCTGCCCCCAGGGAACAATATGTGGATAATGTGTTTGATTATAACTGGCATTGGTACGGATGGAGATTTGGTACTGCCGAAACGGGAAACAATGCTACCCACGAACTGGATATCGCCCGCTGGGCCCTCCAGGTGGATTACCCGCAAAAAGTGATTGTAAACGCCGGGAAATATCATTTTGTGGACGACGGATGGACGATGTATGATACCATGGATGCTACCTTTACCTTTGCCGGTGACCGGACGATAAAATGGGACGGAAAAAGCAGAAACGGATATAGTACCTACGGTAGTGGCAGGGGAACGATCGTATATGGATCCGAAGGAACCTTTTATATTGACAGAGGCGGGTACCGTATGTATGACAGGAGCGGAAAACTGATGAAAGACAGTAAATCCAGCCTGGGTGAAGCAGGGACAGCCCTGGGTGGGGGCGGAGGCATGACTACCTTGCATATTGAAAATTTCTTTGAAGCCATACGTGGAAAAGCAAAGCTGGATTCTCCCATAGATGAAGGAGGCAAGAGCACTCTGTTGTGTCACCTTGCCAATATTGCTTCCCGTACACAAAAAGAACTGAAAATTAATCCTTCCAATGGTCATATCCTGGATAAGGATGCCATGAAACTATGGGGCAGAGCTTATGAACCGGGTTGGGAACCGAAGGGAGAATTTATTTAAATATGTATTTAAATATGTATTTAAATACATATATTTTCCCGGATGGAAATATCCGGAGACATGGGATCCTGAATACAAGGCCGGTGTCCGTACCAACTATTACCACCTGCCTATGCTGATTGGGGAAAAACCGGGAAAAGCACTGAAATATGAATTTACAGGCAATGCTGTGGGAATTGTGGATGTGGCAGGACCCGACGAAGGAATCATTGAATACCGTATTGATAAAGAACGCTGGAAGAAAAAAAGACTTGTTTACCCGGTTCAGCCGGCACTTGTATCTACCGTGGTATTACACCCTCGGCACCGGGTTAAAACCAGGAAAACATTTGTTGGAAATACGCCTCACCGGCAAAAAAAAACGAAAAAAGCAAAGGAACAAAATGTCATATCCGGTATATATATATATGTAAACAGGTAACCTGAATAAGTATATTTTTGTAATTCCCCGATCATAATTCATTTTGACCGGTTTTCCATGCCTTTATCACGAAATTTACAATTGGGGTTCGGAAGACTGTGGGGATGGAGTCCCACACCGGGTGCCGGAGGCCGTAGGATGTGCTTTGTCTGAAAGAAGGATCTCCTTATCCAGGAACCAGTGGTAAAGATCGACCAATTCACAGCGATTGTCAAAAGCTGTTTTCTCCATCAGAGGCTGTATCTTCCGCTTGATTAGTTCCGGGGAGATCCAAACCGTATCGCCATAATTAAATGCAGGGATCGGCTTGATCAGGATGACGACAGGCCACGATTCCGTATTTTCCGATGTCACTCTCTATGACTTTGGTATCGTCCCAGATAGCAGGGACCTGGTCGAAAAAGGTGAGTTCCGGTTCATTTATGATAGTCCTTTCCCCACCGGGCTGGCATCCTGCAGGGAAATCCCGGATAATGGCTGAAGAAGTGAAAACGTAATCAAGAGAAATGCAAGAACTTTCCATTTCATATTCCCATAGTTGACGGACTATTTTATTACCTTCTATTTATTACCTGTTCTCTTGCTTCGCTTTATTGATTCATTTCTTCATACCTGTGCTTTAGGTTTTACACCCCAAAACTCTATTCTTCGGTCTATTTCTCCGGCAACAACACCACCTGAAGGTAATGGTCAGGGGTAAAGAATCGCCGGGCAGCTCCTTGAATATCTGCCGGTATGATGCTCTGAATGATCGTCTCAAGTTCTTCGAGGGTAAGGAGTTTGTCCTGATTCAAAAAACTTCCTTTCAGTTTCCCCAGCCAGTAGTTGTTTTGTTCGTTGTTGGTCTGCAACTCACGGATCATGGTCTCCCGGGCTTTTTCGAGATTTACCGTAGTGGGGGGGTTATTCCTAAGATGATCCATTTCCTGGAAGACCGTTTTGATCAAACCCTCTACGTTATCAGGGCTACAGCCCCAGTTGATGAGGATATTGTATTCAGGTTTCGGATATTTCGAGGTGGATTTCTGGATTCCTACGCCATATACTTTGCTTTCATTTTCCCGCATGATCTCACGTAACCGGATGTTCAGGATATTCATGGTCATGTTAAAGATAACCTTGTTCTTTGCACTCCAGTCAAATTCGTCTTCCATAAGAAGAGCTACCAGGCTCTTTGGCTCAGAGCCTTTATGCACTGTAGTTTTTGTGATACCCTTCGGAAATTCCGGACTCACATCCCTCCATGCATCCTTGCGGTTTATGGCCGGCAGGCTGCCCAGATATTTTTGCAAGAGGGGAAGGATGGTATCCACTTTAAAATTACCTACAAAGAAGAAATGGAATCCCTCGGCGTCGGCGAAACGGTCTTTGTAAAACGCCAGGATATCGTCCAGGTTAAGGTCGTTGATTTGTTTTGCGGAAGGAATCTGGAAATAGCGGGGATTATTGCTGGCCGAGAGTTTGTACAGGGTGTCAATGAACACCATTTGCGGATTGGACCGCAGGAAACGTACCTGAGAGGATAGTTTTGACCGGAAAGCCCGGAACGCTTCTTCATCTTTCCGGGGTTGGGTGAAGTAGAGATAGGTGAGTTTAAGCATGGTCTCAAAGTCTTTCCGGGTACTGTTGCCTGAGATTCCTTCGGTGAGTTCCCCTATTTTGGGGGATACGGAAACCTGCTTGCCGGAAAGGAATTTATTCAAATCTGCTGCATTCAGCGGTCCGACACCGCTTTGTGTTATCACAGTAGGGGTCATACGTGCCATAAAGGCCTTGTCGTCGGGTGCCAGTGAGCTGCCTCCGTAGTTATAGGAATCCATCAGAATCTCGTCATTCTTGAAGGTGGTGGGTTTCAGGATGACTGTTACTCCGTTGCTTAGTTTGACTTCCGTAAAACCGAAAGTGTCATTCTTTTGGGTGCTGACAACCCGGGACCCCGGTAGTGGTTCAGTAATGAGGTTTTTAGTTATTTTCTTATCTACATAGGCGGTGACCGGAGCTACGAGAGCTGTTTTATAGGCAATCAGTAAAGAAATAGAATCCGGAACAATGTTGTCCTTTTTGTCCGGGCCGGTGACCAGGACTTCCACATTTTTCCGGGTAATCAAGGTATCAATAGCGCTGTTCAGCTCTTCCAGCGTGATTCCCGGAAGCAGCTTCTTTACCAGAGCATATTCGTTTTCAATGCCCGGAAAGGCTTCCTGCTCCAGGTAGTTACGGATATATTCTTCGGCATAGGCAGAGGAGTTGGTTTTGTTTTTTTCCTTGAGCATGTTATCGTAGTTGCTTATGATCTCAGCTTTTTCCCGTTCCAGTTCACCCGGGGTGAATCCGTATTTTTTGGCGCGCATATTTTCCTTGATCAAGGTGGAAAAAGCTTCCTGTATTTTGTTGGTTTTCGGGATGGCAACACATTGCCAGGCATCTTTTGTACGCACAAGAAAACCGCCATAACCACAACCGGCATACATAAACGGGGCATCCGGTTTCTGAGAGATTTCATAAAACCGGTTATTCAGCATCCCGGAGACCAGGGACAGCATCAGTGAACGGCGATAGTCATTTTCCGTAATCAGATGGGACTTGGTATGTTTCCAGAAAACAGCTACTTGATTGTTCGTAGCTTCTTTGTCTGTGGCTATTGCAATAATGGGTTTATTATTGTCAGACAGTCCGTACACTTTCCTCTCTCTTTCGGGTTTAGGATTTTTAATTTTTTTGAAATGCTTTAGTATTTGTTTTTTGGCGGCGGCCGGATCAATATCTCCCACAACGATCACGGCCATCAGGTCGGGACGGTACCAATCGTGATAGAACCTTTTCAGGGTTTCATATTTGCAGTGCATGACGATGTCCATCTTGCCGATAGGCAGTCGTTCGGCGTAGCGGGAGCCCCTGAAAAGTAACGGGAAATATTTTTTCTGCATCCGGTCCTGGGCGCCCAGACCCATTCGCCATTCTTCATGGATGACGCCTCTTTCCTTGTCTATCTCTTTGGGGTCGAAGAGCAGGTTATGAGCCCAGTCTTCAAGAATTAAAAAAGCCGAATCGACCAGACCCTGCCTGTCGGTGGGGATTTGAAACTGGTAAATAGTTTCGTCAAAGGAGGTGGAAGCATTCAGGTCGGCACCGAAACGCATGCCCGATTCTTCCAGGAAATCCACCAATTGATTTTTATTGAAATGCTTGCTGCCGTTGAAAGCCATGTGCTCACAGAAATGGGCCAGCCCCTGCTGGTCGTCGTCTTCAAGAATAGAACCTGCATTAACCACCAGCCTGAATTCTACCCGTTTGTTGGGTTTTTCGTTGTGCCGGATGTAATATCTTAATCCGTTTTTTAGTGTTCCGGTTACAACCTCCGGATCACTGGGTAGTTTCTGATTTGCCTGTTGTGCGAAAAGGACCGGCGAAAGAGAAAAGAAGAAAAGAGCTAACGTTGAGACTGTAAATTTTTTCATGATTGTCGGTTAAAAGTAAAATAATGCTAAAAATAGCAATAATTTTTCCATGATCATGACAGAGGTCACTTTTGAAAAGCCGGCACTAGCCAAAATGGGTGAAGGGTTAACGTGGAAATATTGTGGTACGGTATTTTGCGATCCGGCAATTTCCAGGCCTTATTCTGCAACTATACAGAGAATGAGCAAGATGTCGTTCCTCAATAGAAAGCATTTTGGGTTTTCTGTTGAGGAATTTGGGATAAACAAAATTCCCAAAATAATTATCATAAAAATGAGTCCTTTTTGTCTTCCTGTATTTATTCGTTTAACCACACTAAATCTT
>DRPN01000118.1 GCA_011374625.1 Bacteroidota bacterium | reverse complement strand
TCGATGAAATCCAGCCAGCCGAAACGTGCGAATGCTTCTTTGTGGAAATCATTATATTTTCTGTTGATGATGCCTGCTACCCGCCCGACAATTCTGTTGCCGTGATAAGCCAGCCAGTACTTTGCCTCACAGTAGTCAAAGGCAGGATTGTGCTTTTTGGAAAGGGTTTTGAACTCATTGCGCCGCAAAGGAGAAACGAAATATTCCGAATCTTTGTATAACTCTTCGGGAAAGCGAATGAATTGTTTTAACCCTTTGGTTCCGGTAATCTCTTTTATCGTAGGTTTCATCTGTTTATTTTTATTTTTAAAAGGTCAGATGGAACTTACCATGATAAAATAATTATGCACGTGTGTGTTAAAATCATAATTATTTTATCATGGACGTTTCATAAAAAAACGTTAAGTCAAAGAAAAGGATCCTTCCGGTATTCTCTCCGGATAAATCTGTCCAAAGGTATAATTTTTTGAATGAAACGAACATGAATTTTTTTAATCAAAAATTCACAAAGGAAAATGATTAAAAAAATTCATGGGAGAGCGAACCGAGCAAAGCGAGCTCACGAACAGTTTTACTGTGAGTAACCGGTTACGTCGGTGAAGAAAATTTTTATTTTATCTTGATTCCATCCCAAATCAGCTGGTTGTGTTTGAAGGAAAGTATAAACCATTATCTTGCGGTGTTACGATGGGGGAATCATCATCTTTGTTGCAAGATGCAAAAAAGAATATTATCAAAATGAATTGAAACAAATAATTTATTGACTGGTTTAAATAAGGTTTTATGTTTTTATTCGCTATTGTCGGTAAAATAAATTCTTATTCCCGTATACTAAGCAGATCAATTTCCGGGTCAGGCAGGTGCAATGAATCCAGGGCATCGAAATAATAACGGGGAAGTTTAAATCCCCACTGAGTAAAAAAGTCTTTCAGGTTATACCCACTGGCCTTTGATGCAATCAGCATAAAATAAGCCATTTTCTCCTGTCCATATCTGGAATCTCTCGCTGCCACCGAAGCGGACATATTGGTATCTTCCCGTGCGAGTCGGTGGACTTTAATATAGAATTCGTCTCCGAATGCCAGCCAAAGCTGGTCAAACATCATCAGGCGTCCTTTGCAGGTCAATATCTCGGAAGTATTATAATTCCGGTTTTCAAGGGGAGATTGCAGGTAGTCGTTGAGAACGATGTCCCAATTCGAATCACCCTCAAGCCAAATTTTATGAGCATGCAAGCCTTTTTTTGCAGCCAGGGAATAAATATTAACCGTCACTTCGTCTACTTCATTCCAACACCAACTGGTCATCTGGTGCATATGCCCCATTTCGTGCCATAAGCCCCAGGCTTGAGTGGCTGCTTCTACCGGATCCATAAATCTGTTACAGGCTCTCGTATTTGCCATTATCCGGTTATAGGCGGCTGCCATGAATATACTTTCATCTGCCGTTTCTGTAATAAGCTGCCTGTGTACATTTTTACTGTGGAGTGGAGAGGATCCGTCGATTCCGCTGATATAGTCTTCAATATCATATATCCGGTCTAAGGTATTAAGCATGTTATTCTGGCTCATATTCTTGTATTTCAAAGCCGTTTCTTTACTGACCACAACCATCGTCCGGTTGCTTATCAAAAGTACATCTTGATAAGACATGGTGTCCAACATATTCAGCCAATTTGCATGCGTCGTTTCTCCTAATTTGTATACCGGCACGGGCTTTCCTCCGATGAAGGTCAGTTCGGCTTTACCCGAAGGGACATCATTGGTAACATATCTTAGGTAGAGTAACCCTCCGGTATAATCGGTAATGGAGTTAATTCCTTCTTTTAGAGTATATTCGGCAGGTCTGTCCTGCCATTTGTAACGGGAATAAGTACCTACCAATAATTTGGGCTGTGTATTCCCCTCTATATTCTTTACATGTATCTTGATTTGTTGCTTGGGAGGGAGGTACAGGCCGGTAGCTTCAAAATCAGAAGATGGAAGCCACTGGCCCAATCGATTAGCTTCTTTTATTCCCGAAGGTTTTTCGCTGATGACATACACCAGGGTGGTGTCGTTTTCAATCGTCTCTTTGACCGGAAGATCCGGGGTGGCTTTCTTGGAGCAACTGATCAGAATAGCTAAGAAAGCAATGAGTAAGATGAATCCTGGTTTCATCTGTTAAATTTTTTTTTTATTAATTTAATAATGAAGATTAACCATTTGCCAAAGATAGGGATTATTTATTTTTTGCTTAGACATGGATTTTCACAGCCGGCCGGTGCTAAAATCGGGGCTATATGCCGGGCTTTTCGGACCGCATAATGTCCGTATTTCCTCTAAAAATAATATGTATTTTTATTCGCCTGGTTGAATTTTTCAATTCATAATACATGGGTTAATAAAACCACCGGTAAGTATTACGCCCTTTACCAGTTGTGCAAGAGTTATCGACTTGACGGAAGAATCCGACATCACGTAATAATAGGCTTGGGCAAGCTTGAAGAAAAACTTCATACGGTAGAATAAATAAAGCTATTAGGGAAAGGTATTGAAGATAAGTTGAGAGGTCAGAATACCCTTTTTCTCAGTACTTTTCTCCCGATTTTATGAAGCCATAGAACTCTGCATCAAAGTTTGGGATGAGTACTTCAATATGCTTACGATTCTGAATATAAGTCAGCCTGACCACTACCGCTTCCGACCTTCGGAGAGATAAGGGATCAGATAAACTTTGTTTACCAGATTCCGCAGGTAGATGCCGGGTTCCAGGGTCTCATAGGCCAGCCCGATTACCCGTAAATTCAGGTTGGACGACTATTTAATGGCCCGGATAACAGGAATTCCCGGACCGGGATTATCGGTGTTGTTAAGGCCTGTGACGGCAAGAACCGATTTTCTTTTCCCGCGCATGCCTGTTGTTTAAAATTTTCAGTATATCTGCCGGTGTGACTCCGGACTCGCCGGCAATATCTTTAAGAATATCTTCAGAGGTGATGTTTTTGAATCCTTCCTTTTCCAAAGCCCGGATCATTTCTTCGACCGGAATGCCGTATTCTTCTCCTATCTGTTGCAGGCTTTTCTTGCCAATGCCGTTGCCTCTCTGTATTATTACCGATTTTTTTCTTTCTTTGTCAACCTGGCCTTTATACTTTCCAAACAACAAAAATATCTCGGAAGGGGCTTTGCCGTTGCTCTTTCCGATTTCTTTAATGGTCTGATCTTTGTTGTCAAACGAGATTTTATTGGCTTTTAATATGGCGATTGTACTGTCAAGGGGAATATCCAGGATTTCAGCTGAGAACTTTTCCAGTGAGTAAAGCTCAGCATGAGGAATAGGTGGAGAGGTCTCTTTCTTTTCCCAGCTCTCTGTAAGCGATTCCCCCCAGACCATGATCGTCTTGAAAGGAGGAATATTTACTATGACACCTATAAATATGAACACGGTAAGCAGCGTGGCTAAGACCATCTCTTTTTTCCTGTTGAGCTCTTTCGTGGCTTTTGTACGTATATGTGCCAGGAAAGCTTTCCAATTGATGCTGAAAAGATGAAAGATGCCCAGGATCAGGAAGAACAGGGAAAAGTTGGTATGCAGGGATTGCCATCCTGCTTTCGTAAGCCCCCACAACTCCCAGTTCGACCAGTTGGCCACCCTTCCCGGCGGAGCAATATACAGAATCACTCCGGAGAGCGTCATAACGAGAAAAGATAAAAACAACCCGAAACTGACAAAACTTCGCCAGTAAAACTTTTTTTTATTTTTCATATTTTAAACTGGTTTAACATTTCGATATAGTCCTGACAGTAATTTTCGAAGCCGGTGGCATCAATGTCATATTCTTTGGTGATCTGCTCACTGATTTAATCGGAAGAGAGACCTTCCTGCATCAACTTTATGATCTCAAGTCCCACTTCATTTACGGTGAAGGGTTTGCCCGTTGAAGAGTCGAAGACGAAACCTGTATCATTGACAGCTATATTTTTTCTGATCTTCATATCTGTTGGTTTTAATAACTTTGTAAAAAGGTTCAAATTTATGTAAGTTAAACGAAAATGGTATCAAAAGGTTGTGTGAAATTCTTCACAATTGTTATAAAATTATGTTGATTATCGGAAAATAATTCAGCTGGCTTGTAAAAAATCTTGTAAAAAATTATTGAGTTATACAATTACTTACGGGGTGGCACGAAGAAACATCGTCGGCTAGCCTTTGGTGGCTGAGGGAAGGCGATGCCGGGTTTTTGCCCTACAAGTAGAGGGATTAACGAGGGTAGCAAGTTATTTGAACAGAAAGCTTTTCGAATTTTCATTTTTACCGGGCACGATTGATCAAGATTTTCCGTAGGGATTTATTGGAAATAGACAGCCCCTTCGGTAGCTGTTATGCAATGTATGAATGTATAAAGGAATACCTGCAGCCCGCAGGGTTAGAATGATTATTTCTCTATTTCCTTCTTGTATTCCGAGACACTCAATCCTGTAACTTGTCTAAACTGGTTTGAGAGGGACTATTGTATCTTTTTAAACATCCTGAGTACTCTGATTTTCCCGAGAAAGTGCTTTTCTTTATCCAGGGAGAGCCATATGTACTTGGGTTTACCGACAATGTGGGTCTCGGGAACAAACCCCCAGAAGCGAGAGTCGGCCGAGTCGTGACGGTTGTCGCCCATCATCCAGAAGTAATCATATTTAAAGGTGTAACTGTCTGTGGGTTTTCCGTTGATAAGAATGGTACTATCCTTTACCTGTAGGGTGTTATGCTCATACGCCTCGATGATCCTTTTATACTTGGGGAGGTTTTTCATGGTAAGCCGGACGGTTGCTCCTTTTCGGGGAATCCATAATGGTCCGAAGTTGTCCTCGTTCCAGGCATAATCGGGACTGTGGGGGAAAATGTAATAAGCGTAGATTCCGGCTGGGTTTTCATACCGGACGATGGACTTTACGATCGAGAACTTTTTGATTTTTACGTAATTGTCGTGTGTCAGCGGTATCACATATTTCGAACTGCTTATTTGCATGATATCCGATTTGTAAATATGCATCCGCTCAAGAGTTTTGGGGTTAAGCCGGGACCCGTTGGTCTGGATGATGTACCGGTACTGCTGTTCAGGAAATTCAGGGATCATTTTACCGTTGATATACAAATCTCCGTGGATGATCTGCAGGCTGTCGCCGGGCAGGGCCACACACCTTTTGATATAGTTGTCTTCTTTATCCACCGGACGGTAAACGACGTGATAACGGTTTCTGACAATTCTTCTGGCTCTTGAATAATAATCTTTGAAAGGCCCGACCTGTTTGCCTTCCATTTTGTCCCGGTTGATGAGCTCCATGGCTGTAGAACGGACGATGGAGTAATAGCTCTGGGCCTGGTTTTCTAAGCATACCGTATCCCCGGCAGGGAAATTGAAGACGACGATGTCGAAGCGTTGTATATGACCCGTACCGGGCAAACGACGGTAAGGACGTTTGATCCATTCAAGATAGGATTTTCCGCCAACCACCGGCATGGTGTGTTGGGTAAAAGGAAAGGAAAGAGGAGTCATCGGTAGACGCGGACCGTAGCTGACCTTGCTGACAAAAAGATGGTCCCCGATGAGCAGGGTTTTTTCCATCGAGCCCGTGGGGATCTTGAAGTTCTGAAAAAAGAAAATGTTAATGAACGTTACGGCAATGACCGCAAAGATCAGGGCATCGATCCATTCTACCAGCTTGCTGTTCTTCCCTTCCCGTTTTTTCCAGAAAGTCCAGTTGACCTTGCGTGTGATATACAGGTCGAAGATCACGATCTCACCCAAAAGCCACCAGAAATTATTCAGCCAGATAACCCAAAGGATATACAGGACAGAAACAGTGCCGAATTTGAAATATTTGTTTCTGAGAATTGTGGAAAGTGAAGAATATTGCATGATCGATTATCCTTATAAGTTGGTTTGTTTATTTATTGTAACGTGCAAATGTAGTAAAAAAAATTCAGGCAGAAGGCACAAGAAAAAAGTCCGGGACGTTGGATATAAACAGGGGATTTTGAATTACCTACGTAGGCGGCTACGTAGATAATGACAAGATGGAACCCTGCGGTATGAAACCTTTAAACTTTATTTTACCTTTGCAAAGATATGGTTAACTATCCTGAGAATATTGAAGAGAAGCTGGGTATCCACCAGATCAAGAAACTGATCCGGGAGAAGGTACTTTCTCCTTTGGGAGAACGATGGTTGGAAAATATGCGGTTTATTACTGATGTTGAAAAGATACAAAGGAACCTGCAGCAAGCCGGCGAATTTATTTCCCTGCTCGAAGAAGACCTCTCTTTTCCGATGGATCATGTGATTGACATGACGCCGGTATTGGAAAAGATCAGGGTGGAAGGGGCTTTTTTTACCGTGGAGGAGCTTTTCGACCTTCGACAGTCTCTGAATACCATCCGGGCCATCGGGCGATTTTTTGAAAAGTCGGAAGAAGACCGGTTTATGGCCCTGAAAAAGCTGGCTAAGGGGATGACCGTTTTCCCGTTTGTCGTTGATAATATTGATAAAGTCTTAACCACGAAAGGGACCATCCGGGATACTGCTTCTCCCGGTCTGAAAAAAATCAGACAGACCCTGGCAGCCAGGAAAAAAGAGTTGTCAGGTCTTCTGCAGCGGGTTATGAAAAAGGCGCAGGCAGCAGGTTGGGTGGAAAGAGATGCGGGCCTTTCCGTACGCAACGGCCGTATGGTCATTCCGGTACCGGCTACGCACAAACGTCGTATCCCCGGACTGATCCTGGATGAGTCGGCCACGGGAAAAACCGTATTTGTGGAGCCGGCAGAGGTGGTCGAACTGAACAACGAGATACGTACGCTGGGTTTTGCCGAAGACCGCGAGATAGAAAAGATACTCCTGCATCTGGCAGATATGTTCCGGCCTTATGCCCCGGAAATGATCGGATCGTATCACCGTCTTGGACTTTTTGACTTTATCCGGGCCAAAGCCCTTTTCTCGATGGAGACAGGGGCGCTGGTGCCGGAGATAAAAGAACACCCGGTAATCGACTGGAGGCAAGCTGTGCATCCTCTCCTCTGCAGAACTCTGAAGAAGGAAAACCGCAAAGTGGTGCCGCTGGATATTAAGCTGGACGAACAAAACAGGATTCTTGTGATCTCCGGTCCCAACGCCGGAGGAAAATCGGTATGCCTGCAGACCGTCGGGCTGCTGCAGTATATGTTTCAGTGTGGTTTGCCGGTGCCGGTGGCAACAGGGTCTGTATTCGGGATATTTCAGGCCGTCTTCCTGGATTTCGGTGATGAACAGTCTATTGAGAACGACCTGAGCACATACAGTTCCCGGTTGCTGAATATGAAGTATTTCCTGAAGCATGCGAATCAGGGAACGCTGATCCTGATGGATGAGTTGGGTACGGGCACCGAGCCGATGCTGGGGGGTGCCCTGGCTGAGACGGTGTTGCAGCGCCTGAACCAGACCGGAACATTCGGTGTGGTAACCACACACTATACAAACCTGAAACACCTTGCTGCTTCTGAAAAAGGGGTTATCAACGGAGCCATGCTCTTTGACCATCAGAATATGCAGCCGCTGTACCGCCTTGAACCCGGCAAACCCGGCGGCTCGTTCGCTTTTGAGATGGCACGGAAAATCGGACTTCCTGAAGAGCTGTTGAAAGAAGCGGCACAGAAAGTGGGGGAGGAGCATGTGCTTTTTGATAAACATCTGAAAGATATCCTGCGGGATAAACGTTATTGGGAAAATAAAAGGAAAAAAATCAGACAGACGGAAAAAAAACTGGAGAGCCTGCTGGAAAAATACGAGGCAGACATGGAGGCGTTTCAGAAGCAGCGGAAAGAAATACTGGAACAGGCCAGAGAGGAAGCTGAACATATGCTCACTGGAGTTAATAGGAAAATTGAAAATACCATCCGGGTGATCAGGGAGGCCCAGGCAGAGAAGGAACAGACCAAGGAGGCCCGGAAGGAGCTGGAAGCACTGAAGGAAAAGATAGAAACAGAACAACCGGAGCAAAAGGATCCGGTGAGGCGGAAACTGGCTGCCGTGAAGTACCGGCGGAAAAAGTTGGGAGGCGAGAAGCAAGCGGAAGATCAAGATAAGCCGGAGGAGCAGGAGATATATGTGGGTGACAAGGTGCGTATGGAAGGTCATGAAATAGCCGGAGAGGTGTTGGATATCAGTCAGGGAGGATATCTGGTGGCTTTCGGAAACCTGACAACGCAGGTGAGCGGAGACCGGCTGAAGAAAGTAAGCGAAGAGGAATACCGGCGACAGAACGGAAGAAAAAAAACCGTGTCGGATTGGCAGGAGGATCTGCGGAAAAGAAAACTGCACTTCCGGCCGGAGATTGATATCAGGGGACAGAGAGCGGAAGAGGCCCTGAGAACGGTAATGAACTTTATTGACGAAGCGGTGATGGTGGGTGAGCCCAACCTGCGGATTATCCACGGGAAAGGAAACGGTATTCTCCGGCAGATAATCCATGACTACCTGCGCACTATGGCTGTAGTAGCACAATTTCAGGATGAACATGTAGAGCGGGGCGGGACCGGAGTGACCGTGGTGTTGTTGGATATGTAGAATGTATGGCAAAGGCATCCCTTTGGGAGAATGTGAAATGTAAATCCCTAAACTCTAAACCATTAATACTCAACTCTCAGAACCGTTTTTTTCATACTTTTATTTATGTTTTTTATTAAGCTGACATGCAGATACTGATTTATACGGAGAAAACATCACCTCGAATGACGTATATCCTGGATGAGTTGCTGAGAGAACGTATGGGGCTGGAGTATGAGGTCGTTACGGACAAGCAGGACTATTTGCAATCCCCCCTGCCTGGTATTTGTTACGGAGTAACCCGGGTCAGGGAAGACAATGAAATACATGTCCCTGCCGCAGGTTTGGTATTGGAAAATGAGGTGAAAAAAGTTATGCCGGAAGTGTCTGTGTTTGAAAAGATACCGGTGCTATTTCCCGTGCACGGAAACGGGGATTTTCCTTTTGATATTTTTTCAGCCGTATTTTATATGCTGAGCCGGTATGAAGAATACCTGCCTTTTGAGGAAGATGAATACGGTCGTTTTCCTGCCGCTTTATCCCTGGCTCACAGGAATGATTTTCTTGAAGTGCCGGTAGTGGATCACTGGACCCTTATGCTGGAAAGGAAGCTGATAACTGTTTGTCCCGGACTTTCATTCAGAGAAAAGGAATATCATTTCCTGCCTACATTTGATGTGGACCAGGTTTTTGCTGTAAAAGATAAGCCCGTGATACGATTTCTGGGTAGTGCCCTGAAAGCCGGGGACTTTTCAGCACGATGGAAGATCCGGCGAGGATTGGAAAAAGATCCGTTTGATACGTTTGGCTTAATACGCAGCATACACGAGCCCTTGGGACTAAAGCCTTTCTTTTTCTTTCATACCGGAAAATGGGGAAAGTTTGATAAAAGTATGTTTCCTGAAAAAGAGTCTGTCAGACAGGTAATCCGTGATTGTGATACCTGGGGCAGGGTGGGGTTGCATCCTTCTTACCGTTCCCATGACGAACCGGAGTTATTGCGTTGGGAGAAAGAGCGGCTGGAAAAAGCACTGGGCCGCACTGTGACTGCCAGCCGTCAGCACTTTATACGGTTGCGTTTCCCGGAAACTTACCGGCGTCTTCTGGCTGTGGGTATCAGTGATGATTACAGCATGGGTTTTCCGGAGCTTCCGGGGTTTCGTGCCGGAACATCCCGGCCTTTCCGGTGGTTTGATCTGCAACGCAATGAAACAACAGGCCTGACCGTTTATCCTTTTGCAGTGATGGACGGAGTGCTGAAAAAAAAATACGGCAGCAAGGGTGATGAGATTCTTCGTTTTTTGGGTGTCCTTAAGCAAAAGGTCAAAAATACGGGCGGATGGTTTGTTCAACTCTGGCACAACCATACGCTGAGCGACTGGGACGATTGGCAAGGGTGGAAACATATCTATGAAGAATGGCTGGGAAAAGCAATATACAGGAAATGATCCGGTTTCTGTCACATAATGAGATAAATAAACGAAAATGGGATGCCACTGTGGAAAATGCATCCAACGGGATGATCTATGCTCTTTCCTGGTATCTTGATATTGTCTCGCCGGGATGGGCAGCCTTGGTGGAAGGAGATTATGAAAAGGTTTTTCCATTACCGGTGAAGAAAAAGTTTGGGATACAGTATGTGATACAACCTCCGTTTGTACAGCAGTTGGGCCTTTTCTCACATTTGGCGGTAAATGGAAAAGAGGTAGCTGAATATATCGGATCACTGCCGGACCGGTATCGGTTTATGGATATCCAGTTGAATGAAAAAAATCCTGTGGACGGCTGCTCCGGGAAGATCGTGCAAAGAAAAAATGTCCTGCTGAATCTGTATCATGACATTCCGGAAAAATATTACCATGAGAATACCAGGCGTAACATCCGTAAATTTCAGAAAACCGGAATAGGTGTTGTGGAAGATCCTGTGGCTGCTGAGGACATCATACGGTTATTTGCAGGGGGGCAGGGAAAAAAATATGGTGTAGCAAAAGCTCATTATGGTATTCTCAGCCGTTTGTTATCCGTGCTTGGAAGAAAAAGCCTGTTAACGGTCTGTACGGTACGGGAAGGGGACCGGCTTATATCCGGGGCTGTTTTTTCCAGATCTTATGAAAGGTATATTTTTTTGTTTTCGGCAGAATCGCCGGAAGGAAGGGATATCCATGCTCTGGCAGGCATTATCGATCATTTTATCAGAATGCATACAGGTGAAAAAATGTGGTTGGATTTCGAAGGATCGGATAATCATGACCTTGCCCGTTTTTATAAGGGATTTGGAGGGAAAGAAGTGAATTATCCCCGGGTAATTATGAACAGGTTACCGCATTTTATGAGATGGGTAAAACCCGTGTAGATTATTTCCTTTTTTTCTTTTTTTCGGATTTAAGACGATCCCGTATATATCCGGCCAGATAAAAAAGATCACGGCCAATTTCATGAATACAGGCATCGTATTTTATGTTTTCCATGGATGTGTCATCCCAGAGTGAAGGATTTTTCCAGTGGCAGGGTATGGTTTTTTCTGCACCATATTGTTGAAAATCGACCGTGTCCACCTCCGGGAAAACCGGAATGACAAGAAAATGACTGTGGGGGTTGCTATGGTAATCAATGGGTTTTGCAAAAAAAGTATAATCCGGATAATTACGCCCCAGGTTCAGAAAGTAAACGGGGTTATCGGCATAACCACCTGCCGGCATAATGAAAAAACCGCATCTCTTAAATGCCCCGACGATTCTGTAGTTGATAGCTCCCGGATGGATCCCGCCCGAAAAGGGTTTAATATTTTTTACTTTGTAGAAATGCAATGCTGTATAAAACCATATTTCAGCAGCCTGACTAAGTGTTCCGTTACTGCTGCCGGCAAAAAGAGTTTCAACAGACTTATGGTTTTGCCGTAATTGCAGAATAAAATCTCCGATGATTTTTAAGGAGTCTTTTCTTGCCCCCGGAATCGATGTAATTTCTTTTGAAAGACGGTCACAATATTCCTGCAGTTCCTGATAAAACCGCTGGGCATACAGGGAAGAACCCTGAAGCAGGAAGAAAAATATAACAATCGTACTTATTTTTCTGAAAAAAGACATGTTCGTCACTTACTGATCAGCCTGCTAAGGTAAAAAAAAAGTAGAGACGCCCTATGGCTGTCTCTACCTTTCTTATAAAATTTCAGAGGGTACTACCGTTCTTTGTGGCAGAACCACCAGTCGTAGCATTCGTAGTTTTTAAGGCGTTCTTGGGCCATTTCAGTGTCTGTGGCCGGCGGAACGATCACGCGACTGCCCAGCAAGGAATTGTTGGGCCAGTTTTCCGGTGTGGCAACTCCTTCCTCATCAGAAACCTGCAAGGCCTTTAAGGCACGTACGATTTCATCTACGTTTCTTCCTATTTCCTGCGGATAATAGATGATCAGGCGGATCATGCCCTGTGGATCCACAATGTAAACTGCACGTACCGTGTTTGAGCCTTTGCTGGGATGCAATAGTCCCAGTTTATGAGAGACGCTGCCAAGATTATCGGCGATGATCGGGAATGGGATATCCACCTTAAGGTTATCTTCAATCCATTCGTGCCATTTGATGTGTGCGAATACCTGATCGACTGAAAGTCCGAGCAACTCTGCGTTTAACTCCTTGAATTGGTCATTGTGCTGGGCAAAAGATACAAACTCAGTAGTACATACCGGTGTGAAATCTCCGGGATGACTGAATAATACCAGCCATTTGCCTTTGTAGTCCGCGGGAAGTTTTTTTACTCCGTGAGTAGTTTGAACTTCCATATCAGGGAAAACATCCCCTAATAGCGGAAAAGTGTGATTTGTCTGTTCCATAATTGCTTCCTTTTTAATTGTTACTTGTTAATAATTGATTGGATAGATTCATTTTTGTTCATTCTGTCTGGCTGTAATTTCCAGTCGAAAATCTTCAACCCGGAATCCGGGGATGTTTTTTTTGCTAAAAAAGGACTCCAGTAAACGATTAAGATCCTCATCCTCGTAATCAATGATCTCATCGGTTTCACGGATATACAAATGATGATGACGATGGATAAAAGGATCATACCGCATAATATCTTTTTCTGTTTTGATTTTATGAATAATTCCCTTTTCAACCAGCAGGTCCAGGGTTTTATAAACCGTACCGGGGGAAATGTTAGGTTCTTTTAGGGTTACCTCCCGGATGATCATCTCCGCTGTCGGATGATTGTTCATCGCAAATAGTATCCCTAGGATGATCTTTCTTTGCGGCGTTATTTTTAGTCCGTGCTCTTTTAATAGTTTCTGTATATTTTGTTTTTTCATAAGTAAATGATAATAATTCTTAGAAAAGAAGAAATACAAAGAAATAACAAATATTTTTAATAATCAAATAATTTTTAATTTAGTCAAGATAATAGCCACGAGTATTGAGCGTATTGATATAATTGTTTATTCTTAAGCTATTGAACTCTATATTATGAGCGCAGTTACTTGTCTTCTTCTTTACTTCATTTAAGCCATGGGGTTATTATGTCCTTAATATTTTGTCCTAAATGTTTACTATTAGTGATATGAAAGCCGATCTGCCGTATCCATTCACCCCTGAGCCGTGAAACCTGTAATCCTGATTGAAAAGGTTTATCAGGCTCAGATCGATTTTAATAAACCGTACTTTATAACTGGTGTTGATATTAAAAATATTCCAACCCGGTGTGCCGCCAAAGGGAATCCTGTTATCATCAATATCACCGGAGGCCAGACGGTCTTGTTTACCTGCAGTTTGCCATTCAAGATTAATCCACCAATTCTTGAGTTTATGTTCCACCGCCAGACGACCGAAAAGTGGAGGAATCCGTCGTATTGGTTCGTTTCGTGTAATATTTTGTCCATAAGTATAAGTCATGCTGCCACTAACCATCCATGACTTATTTAGCTCTAAATCCCAAGCTGTTTCAGCACCTTGAATATAAGCACGTTCAGCATTTTCTTTCATATATACGGGATACCCTTCAATGCTGTCACCAACAATCCTGTTACGCACAATTAAGTTATATAACTCATTACGGTATAAGTATACTTCACATCTGAATTTACTTTCCTTGTATTTATAGCCAATCTGATACTGTAATGAATGCTCTGGTTTAAGATCAAAATTCGGGGTTTCGTACCTGAAATCAACAATGCCCAATGTGCCAAGATCATTAATATTAGGTGCCCTGAAACCTGTATTCAATGAAACAAACAAATTGGATGTTTTATTCAACTTCCTGAGTATTGAAAAATTACCTACAAGTGCTGTAGGTGTCAGTTTTGTCATGCCTACAGCATCATCTTTAACTTTAATAATATATGTATTAAACCGTGCTCCGGCTGAAATATTCCAGTTCTGCAGATCAAATGTATGCATACTAAAAGCTGCAATACTCGTCATAGTGGCTCCATCGGGATATAATCCGCGTTTTGTAACTGCCACATCAGTCAACAGATCTTTATCGTTGCGGTGGCTGTTGACCAAATCGTTATATACTTCCAGACCAGTGTTCGCCGACCAGCCATTTTTGTTCGATGCAAACGCTTCTGCCGAAAAAGCAAATGTATGCACTTTATCATTCTCAGTGTGTAAGATAGAAGAGCCGTTTTTGAGAAGTTCCCTGCCCTCCTCGTTGCGCTGGAAAGAAGCTGTGAATACTGCAGATTTCATTATTCCGGTATTCAGCTTCTGATTTAGCCTTATATAAGCCAGTTTTCTTTTTTGGGGATCCATTTTATTAACAGCATAGTTTTCAAGGGCTACTTTATGAAATACTGGTACATCGCTCTGATGTACACTTTGGTAAGCCAAGGTTAGATCGGATGATGGTGATAGAAATACCTTCCCTTTTAAGTCGTAATCAAGTTCCCGGTAGCCTGTTGGAGTTTGACGACCTGTAGTGTCGCCACCAACAAGGTCGCCAAAATTCCGCCATGTGATTCCTGCTGTGAAAGCGGCTTGTTTATTACTGTAATTTATTCTACCATGCATACTCTGCTCCATACCTTGTGTTGCAATCCTTGTAAGCAGAGTACTTCCCCAAGTTGGTTTTTCAGCAGTTACCAGTTCATGACTGAATGCCTGTATGGTACCTCCTAATGCATCAGAGCCATACTGAACTGAACCATTTCCACGCAAGACTTCGATTTTTTCAATGCTAAAAACATCTATGGTATTAAAATATTGATTTGGTCCGTAACGCATTGTTGAATTGCTGAGTCTGATGCCATCAACAAGCAGAAGGGTTTGGTTCCCGGTTAACCCTCGCAGAAAAGCAGAACCCCCGCCATGATTTGTTTTCTGTACAAATACTCCAGGTGTCAGCAGAAGTGCTTCAGGGGCAGTGCGTAACTGAAACTTTTGAATAGACTTGTTATTTAACACCCTGATTGCTTCAGGTGTTTTTATCTGGAGGGATGCATGTCTGTTGGCCGTGATTACTACCTCTTCTAGTGTTTGTGATAGTAACGAATCTAAGCCGGGAAGTGAGTCAATCTCTTGAGCAATCAGTATTCCTGTGAAAGATGATAAAAATAATGAACCAAGTATTTTAAAGGAAAGACTTATTCTTTTCATTCACTAAAAATTTGAGAATAAATTAAAAAAAAGAGAATCAAATAAACTTCTATATATGAATCAACTGTATCATTCAAATCAGATCTTTTTAGGGTGTTTATTTCAATTGAAAAGTATACCAGTATTTCAGTTTAAAAGTATACCATTTTTTGAAAAAAAAGAATGGTTCTATGTTGATTTGTGTGGGTAAAAATATGACTCTATATACTATATAAAATCGTGTGGGTAAAGAGCAAGGCCAAAGCAATGAAAGAAAATAGCATGAACGGCTTTTTATCACAGCGTTTTGAAGACGGACTTCAAAGCATTGCAGAATGAATAAGCAAAAGGGTTCCAAGACCAACTGGCGTGAGATCGTACGTATTATAAACACTCAGAAATGTGTTACCACAACCATGCAAAACATAAACGATGAGGTAATATCTATACGTCTATACGTCAGTGTACGAAACCTATAACCAAAGTAAAAGAGATTTACGAACTAATGGGATACAAAACAACGCCATTCTATCGCAAAAATTCCATAGTGGGACCTGTGACAATTTCAAAAAAAAAATTAGTCTTAAAGTCAGATATTTAAGAACCCCTAGCTGCGATGTGGGTTGAAAGCTTATCAAATGTCTGGTCACATTGACCGGTGTCCCGGAGGACCATTCCATTTCGATGCTGTTGGGATAATACAAACGAATAGAATGTCCTGTTGAAATATCCAGCTGAATGAATTGATGGGTTTGATGATCCTTTCCGTCTCTTACGAATCCAGTATCGCAGGGTAGAGAGATTTACCCGGTGTGTTTATGCAAAGTTTTTTTGTGTAATCCCGCTTTCCTGCCATTGTTGTACAAGCCATACCATCATCTCACTTTTTTCTTCTCTGCTCATGTCCGTTTTTCCAGCAAAGATCGCTCGCCTTTTCTTTCCCTACAAGAGATGCTCCTAGCCGAAGGGAAACTTATATTGTGTGCAAGATTATTATTTCATTATTTATCCTTTAAAATCGCTGTAAAATATAATATCGCGCCATTTTCATATGGTTTGCTTTCAAAGTCGAAATTGTATTTTGCAAAAATCTCATTCAATTCTTTTTCAGAATAAAGTGTTCCGTGAATTTTACTTTTTTCCGGTTTTCTTTCAGGGATGGGAACACTGCAAAAAAAGGTTGAATTAGTTTTTAGCATTCTTCTTAAATCATGTAATAACAATTCTATATTGTCAAAAAAATTTAGGGATAAATTGCATACGGCAAAATCAAAGGTATTTTCATCAAAAGGTAATATTTCGGCGCTCGTATTATATAGTTCAAAATTTTGAAATCCCTTTGCTTTAAATCTTGAATATGCCTTTTTCAATAAACCTTTACTTATATCAATCCCAACATATTTGTTGTCATTTGGCAAAACTTCCGAGATAGTTCCGCTGCCGGTTGCAATTTCCAGAACCTCTTTATCATGGATGTCTTTAAATTCTCTTTTTAAAATTTCGAAATGCTTGGAAATATCACCATTAAATAACTTTGGGAAGATAGATTTCTCCATTATTCTGTCATAAAGAAAAGAAAATATATCCCCAAGCCAAGGTTTGAATTTCTTAATTTTTCCATTTCCTTCTACCAAATAGTTTATTCCTTGCTTTTTAATGGTAGAAATGTCTTTCCAATTCTTTTTATTCATTGTTCAATCTCTCTTTTTTAACTTGCACACAACGTTAAGTGT
>DRPN01000198.1 GCA_011374625.1 Bacteroidota bacterium | reverse complement strand
CTCGTTTTTTTGCAATCTCCTGTGCCCGTGCCTCTTTGATCTTGGCTTCTTCTTCAAGACGTTTCTTTTCTTCATACTCACGTCCTTGTTTCAGCCGGTCGCGTTTTGCCTGGATTTTGGCTTCTTTTTCCTTCATCCATGCTTCAAAACGACGGTCGGCTTCTTCTTCTGAAAAAGCTCCTTTTTTCACACCTATAAGAAGATGTTTTTTATACAATACCCCTCTGTACGACAGGATTGCCCTGCATGTGTCGGTGGGTTGGGCGCCTTTCAATAACCAATCCAATGCCTTGTCAAAATCCAATTCTATTGTAGCAGGATTTGTGTTGGGATTGTAATACCCGATTTTTTCTATAAACCGGCCATCTCGTGGCGCCCTGCTATCTGCTATCACAATGTGATAGAAAGGTTTTTTCTTGCGACCTTCGCGCTTTAACCTGATTTTTACTGGCATTCGTTATTAATTTAAATGGTTATAAAATTTTGAGGATGCAAAGATACAATTTAATTTACGATTACAAATATTTTGAATCTTTGTAACATATAGTTATTTTCTTTTTTCTGAAACTTTCTCTGAGAATTTTATCAATATTTTTTAACATTTCCACGCCATTCCTTTACGTTTTCGTACCTTTAAGAGCTAATTTGAAAAGAGAAAATAATTTTATAAGTATTTGAAAATCACTTATTAGGAATAATGGGGGCATTTACACATTTACATCTTCACACGCAATATTCGATCCTCGACGGTTTATGCAGGATTTCCGACCTGGTGATCAAAGCCAAAGAGGATGGAATGACAGCTATGGCTGTCACCGATCATGGTAATTTGTTCGGAGCAAAGGATTTTCATGATCAGTGTACCATAGCCGGAATAAAACCGATTATCGGATGTGAGATGTATGTTGCGGCCAACAGCCGTTTTGAACGAAAAGGGAAAGACGATAGGAGCGGATATCATCTTATTTTGCTGGCAAAAAACAAAAAAGGTTATAAGAACCTGATCAGATTGGTGTCTTTGGCCTGGCTTGAAGGCTTTTACTATAAACCTCGTATAGACCGGGAGTTGTTGGAGAAATACCATGAAGGTCTGATTGTATCTACCGCCTGTCTTGGGGGAGAAGTGCCACAGGCTGTTCTGAGAGACGGCTTGGAAAAAGCAGAGGAGGTGATAAAATGGTATAAGGGACTTTTTGGGGAGGATTTTTACCTGGAGATGCAACGTCACAGGACGGGCGATCCGAAAATAGACGAGGACGTGTATGAGCGTCAGCAGGAAGTCAACGAAGCCTTCCTGAAACTATCAGAAAAGCTGAATGTTAAGATCCTTGCAACAAACGATGTGCACTTTACCAATGAAGAAGATGCAGAAGCGCATGATCACCTGATCTGTATCAACACGGGAAAAGATCTTGATGATCCTTCACGGATGAGATATACGGGACAGGAATGGTTCAAGACTTCTGGCGAGATGCAGGAGATATTTTCCGATGTCCCGGAAGTGTTTGAAAATATTCAGGAAGTTGTTGACAAAATCGAAGCATATGAGCTGAACCAACCTCCCATTATGCCACGGTTTCCATTGCCGGATGGTTTTACCGATGATAATGAATTTTTGAAATATCTGACGTATGAGGGGGCGCGTAAACGATATGGGGAAATTACAGGTAAGTTGAAGGAAAGGATTGATTATGAGTTGTCAGTGATCAGGAATATGGGCTTCCCCGGTTATTTTCTGATTGTACAGGACTTTCTGAATGCTGCCAGAAATATGGGAGTTTCCGTAGGGCCGGGAAGAGGTTCAGCCGCAGGATCAGTAGTGGCTTATTGTATCGGCATCACCGATATAGATCCCATACATTATAATCTATTGTTTGAAAGATTTTTGAATCCGGAAAGAATCTCTATGCCGGATATTGATATAGACTTTGATGAAGAAGGACGCGATAAGGTATTAAAGTATGTTGTGGAAAAATATGGAAAAAACAGGGTTGCACATATTATCACTTTTGGTACTATGGCTGCAAAAATGGCCATACGTGATGTTGCTCGCGTAGAGAAACTTCCCCTGTCGGAAGCGGATCACTTGGCCAAACTGGTGCCGGAGTCACCGGGATATACCTTAAAAAAAGCCTTTGAAGAAGTACCGGAACTGAAAAATGCCAGAAGATCGGAAAATCCACTGATTGTCCGTACATTAAAGTTTGCCGAAGTGCTGGAGGGAGCCATTCGTCACCGCGGATTGCATGCTTGTGGAATTATCATCAGCCGTGATGACCTCATAGAACATATTCCGGTATGTACTTCAAAAGATACCGATCTGCTGGTGACCCAGTTCGACGGGTCTTTTGTTGAGTCGGCAGGAATGCTGAAAATGGACTTTTTGGGTTTGAAAAACCTTTCTATCATTCAGGATGCTTTAAAGATTATTAAGGAAACCCGGGGAGAAGAAGTGGATATCAACCACATCCCACTTGACGACCAGAAAACATATGAATTGTATGCCAAGGGAGAAACAACCGGGATTTTCCAATTTGAGTCGGAGGGTATGCGAAAATTCCTCAAAGAGTTGAAACCAAACCGGTTTGAAGATCTTATAGCTATGAATGCCCTTTACCGGCCGGGACCAATGGATTATCTTCCACAGTTTATAGCCCGAAAACACGGGAAAGAGAAAATTTTTTACGACCTGCCCGTGATGGAAAAATACCTGAAAGAGACTTACGGGATCACTGTATACCAGGAGCAGGTGATGCTTTTGTCTCAGGAGCTGGCCGGCTTTTCGGGGGGTCAGGCCGATTCGCTGCGGAAAGCCATGGGTAAGAAGAAGCAAAAAGAAATGGATAAGCTCCGGGAGAAATTTATCGAAGGAGCAAAAGAAAGAGGTTACGATACAAAAGTAGTTTTGAAGATATGGCACGACTGGGAAGCTTTTGCAAAATACGCTTTCAACAAGTCGCATGCCACCAGCTATGCTTATCTTTCTTATCAGACCGCATATCTGAAAGCACATTATTCATCTGAATACATGGCGGCAGTGCTGAGCCGGAATATTGACGATATCAAGAAAATTACCAAGTTAATCAACGAAGTGAAGCGGATGGGATTGTTGGTGTTGGGGCCGGATGTGAACGAGAGCGATGTGATGTTTACGGTGAACAAGAAAGGGAATATCAGATTCGGGCTGAAAGGAATTAAAGGTGTTGGAGAAAATGCAGCCATAACTATCATCGAAGAACGGGGGAAAAATGGTCCGTATAAAGATATCTTTGATTTTGTCAGCAGGCTGAATCTTTTTGCTGTCAACAAGAAAAATATAGAAGCATTGGCTATTGCCGGGGCTTTTGACAGTATAGACACAATTAAAAGAAGCCAGTACCTGGCCAAGGTTAACAATGAGATTTCTTTTATCGATCAGTTAATAAGGTATGGTAATCGAGTGCAACAGGAGAAAAATGCAACCCAGCAAACCCTGTTCGGCGATTCCATTCAGATGCAGATACAAAAACCTGATGTTCCACATGCAGAAGACTGGTCGAAATTAGAGAAACTGTCACGCGAAAAGGAGCTTATCGGGATCTATCTGTCGGCACATCCGCTTGACGATTATCAACTGGAGATCGAACAGTTTTGCAATGCTTCCATCTCCGAGCTGGAAGAACTGGATAAAATGCTGGGCAGAGAAATTACCATTGCGGGTATTGTTACAGCCGTGAACAAAGGAATTTCCAAGACAGGGAAGCCTTATGGTTCTATCGTCTTGCATGACTATTCCGGATCCCGTAAATTTATGATGTTCAGTAATGACTACGTGGATTATAGCAAATATTTCAATGTAGGTTATTCCCTGATGGTAAAAGGGAAAGTGCAGAAAAACAGATACCGGAATGATGAACCGGAATTCAGGATCACTTCAATGCAACTTCTATCCGAAGTCAGGGAAAAACTGATCCATTCGGTGAAAATCCTGGTCCCTCTTTCGGAGATCAATGCAAATTGGATCAATGAGATACAGAAAATCATTAAAACAAATGGAAATATCATCTTGAAATTCTCTGTATATTCACCCGAAGACAGGGTTTCTGTAGACCTGTTCTCCAAGAGTATAAGAGTTAATCTTAACAATGAGTTTATCGATTTTATTCGAGCCCAGGAGTTGGTTGAGATGAAGATTAACTGATTTGTTTTCCAAAACTCTGAAAAAAACCTATTTTTGAAGCTTCAAAGTCAAAGTAAAAAGCGATTAGATTATGGATGTTACTGAAGCTAATTTCGAAGAGATTGTTTTGCAATCAGATGTTCCCGTAATGGTAGATCTTTGGGCTGAGTGGTGTGGTCCCTGTCGGTTGGTGGGCCCAATTATTGATGAGATCGGAGAAGATATGGAAGGCAAAGTAAAAGTTGTGAAACTGGATGTGGATAGCAATCCTAATATTGCGGTAAAATATGGAATTCGCAATATCCCTACCGTCCTGTTTTTTAAAAACGGGGAAGTAGTGGATAAGCAGGTAGGAGCTGTTCCCAAGAGAGTTTTTATGTCTAAATTGCAGCCCCTACTTGACTGATTCGGACAATACTGAAAAACCTTGAAAAAAGTTTCCGTTTTTTGTGGTTCCAGCAGCAAGGTCCCGGGAAAATTCTTCCGGGAAGCCGAACTTTTGGGCCGTATCTTGGCTCGTGAAAATATTTCCATCTTTTTTGGCGGAGGGGATTTTGGTTTGATGGGCAATGTAGCCAAGGGAGCTATGGAAGAAAGAGGGCATGTTACCGGTGTTATTCCACAATTTATGGTGGATGCCGGATGGGCTCATAAGGGAGTGGACGATCTGGTGGTGGTGAAGAATATGCATGAACGGAAATACAAATTAATCCACGAAACCGATGGGATTGTCACATTGCCCGGTGGGTTCGGTACGCTGGAAGAACTGTCAGAAGCCATTACCTCCAAACAACTGGGATTGATCACTGTGCCGATCATTTTTGTGAATATCAACGGGTATTTTGATCACTTGCTGGATTTTTTCTCTTCAATGCTTGATGATAATTTTATCCGGCCTGCTCATCTGAACATGTGGAGCGTGATACCGGATGTGTCGGGGGTAATCCAGGCCTTGCATAAAGCTCCCGGCTGGGATGCCAATGTCATCGGTATGGCAAAGATCTGAGAAACGATAAAAGTTGTCTATTGATTGTCGAACAGGAACAATTTGTCAGTATTCCGGCCTACGCATGCCGTGAAGCCGTAAATATTGTAGTAATAAAGAATTTTAAAGCTCTGTATATGAGTGTAAGAAAATTGAGTTTTTAGTTTTTGTCGTAACTACTTAGCTGTTAACATAAAGTCATATCAATTCAATATAGGATAAAAACACGAAGATTGGCTTCTCCATGATTGTTTGAGTGGTTATTTTAACTGGCTAAAAAATAACCGGAATATTTTTTCCGAATTATGCAGTACCTTTGGAGGGATATAATTTCATTTCAGGACAATTAATCTGCGAAATAATTACAAAACCAATTTTTTTGTAGAAGCCGAGTATTATATATAAGAGTAGAAATAGGAAACAACTATGAGAAAAGAGATTTATATAAATCCAAAGTATGCCAATTTAAGCGATTTTATTAATCAAATTCCTGAAAAGTTTGAGCAAATCGGAGTGTTAATACATACGGGCAGAAACGATATTCGCGACGTAGAGGTCGATGGTGTACGCATTGTTATAAAATCTTTTATAAAAATTACCGGGTTGAATAAGTTGGTGTTTGCAACCATAAGAAAGTCGAAAGCACAAAGATCCTACGAGTATTCAATGCGTCTGCTGGAATATAGTATAACCTCGCCGGAACCTGTTGCATACGTAAACTGCTACGAAAATTGCTTGTTGGTCAATAGTTATTATGTGTGTTTATACACCGATTACCAACCTGTTGATAAGTTATTCGAACTTCCTCTTTTGGAATCGGAACAGGCTCTTAAGGCTTTTGCCCGTTTTACCTACAAGCTACATCGACTGGGAATTTATCATAATGACTACAATCTTAACAATGTATTGTATTCTTATAATGGACAGAATTACGATTTTTCGATAATCGATAACAATAGGATGCAGTTTAGCCGGTATTCTTATTTTAAGGGGCTCAGGATTTTCCAGCGTATTCAATTGCCGAAGGAAAAATTGATGGTGATAAGTTCGGAATATGCAGCGCAAGTGCATACAAGTGATCTAAAAACATGGAATGTTTTAATTTTTTTTAGATTCCTAAATTCGTGTAAATGTTTTTTAAAAAAGCAATTTAAATCGTTGATACATATGAATAGAAATTAGCTAAATATCTCCACTAAATCATTTTGAAAGAATGATTTTTCCATTATTCTGTTATAAAAGAATAATCTCCAAGCCAGGGTTTGAATTTTTCAATTCATAATACTTGGGATAAAAATATCATTAATGATCTTTTTATTCATTGTTCAATCTTTTTTCTCAATTTACCCACAACGGTCAAGCATATGACCAGCGGCGATTGTTCAACGGGGTCTATCCTTGGAAACAAATATAGAATAAAGGCTGGAATTCAGTAAGACTATAATTTCAAAAAGCGTAGCTGCATTGAAATTTTTAAGTTGAACTAGACCCGTCTATGGGGTTTCTGTCCGGAACGGATGAAATTCCGCCGTTGGCTATATGCATTATTGCCACACGTTGTTTGATTTAACTTAGAAATTCACGTCTTTTGGGCGTGGTTATGTAATGGCAGGGCTTTGCCCGAAAGACCATGCGGGAAAAAGAAAAATTTGCGGTGCGAAGCAAAAATCAGGGTTGAAGCCACATCCTTTGGTTGTGAAGAGTTTGATTTTAGCAAATTTTTCACTTTATAGGAATTGGATGGGAAAAGAAAAGGGAGGGGAGAAGTATAAGGAAGAAGAAATAGTTATTGGAACAAAGTAATAAAAAATATATATATTTGGGCCAATAATGAATTAAATAGTATAAAAATGGAAGATATTCTTGAAAAACTGACAATTGTTGTAAAACGTGGCAAGGCAGATAAAAATTCTCCTTATCCTCCTGATTTAAAAGGTCAGGACGGTGCTGATGAGTTGACAGCCGAAGCGCTGAAAATGGGCTTTACTCCTGACGAGGTATTGCAAAAAGCGCTGGTCAAGGGAATGCGCCTGATCGGTGAAGATTTCAGTGCCGGAAAAGCTTTTGTTCCTGAGATGCTGATGGCAGCCAAAGCTATGAAAGCGGCCATGAAACATATTGAGCCTTTTTTTAAATCCGGTTCGGTGAAACAAAAAGGTGCCGTAATTATGGGAACCGTTCAGGGAGACCTGCATGATATTGGGAAAAATCTGGTAGCTATGATGATTGAAGGAGCAGGCTGGAAAGTGATAGACTTGGGATCCGATACCTCTTATGAAAAGTTCGAAGCCGCCCTTAAAGAAAATCCGGATGCCATTGTAGGTATGTCGGCCCTGCTGACGACAACAATGGTCAACATGAAAGGAATCACACAAAAGATCAAGGAGAAGAGCCCGAAGACGATTGTGATGGTGGGAGGGGCGCCTCTCTCGCAGGATTTCTGCGACCAGATCGGAGCCGATTTTTATTCGCCCGATCCCCAAGGAGCCATAGAGTATCTTAATAAACTGGTGTCGTAAAGAGACGAAGGGACACAGGGTAGAGAGACTGAGAGAGGGAGAGATGAAGAAATACTATACCATTCGGCTGGAGCCTTTGGATAAGAAGGTAGAGGTGCCGAAGGGAACCCCTTTGAAAGATGTGTTATTTTCCTACGGAGTGGAATTTCCCTGTGGAGGAAAGGGTTTATGTGGTGGATGCAGGGTAAAGGTATTGAAAGGGGATATTTTTCTTGATGAACGACACAAGAGCCTGCTGAAGAAACTGAACCTGGACCTCTCGTGGCGGTTGGCATGCCAGAGTTATGTTACAGGCGATGTTACCCTGGAAATAGGGCAGTTCGATACGTTCATTCTGGCCGATAGTTCTCCTTTTCGTTTTAAGCCGCGGGAAGGATATGGTATTGCCTTTGACCTGGGTACCACTACGATGGTAGCCCAAGTGGTCAATCTGCACACTGGCGAGGTAATGGGTGTGGAGACTGCTGTAAATCCACAGGCACAACATGGGGCGGATGTGATCTCCCGCATCGAATATGCAGTGTTTCGGGATGGACAGGAAACGCTTACACGGTTGGTCCGTGAGAAATTTGCCATAATGATCAACCGTCTGATCCGGAAGACTTGCGGTGTGGTGCCGGAGAAAATTGTGGTTGTGGGCAATACGGTGATGCATCATCTTTTCTGCGGAAAGGACCTCACACCGATGGCCTCTTATCCTTTTGAAACTTCGGATAGGGGTTCTTGTCATTTTACACCGAAAGAACTGGGACTGAAAACGGACGATCATACGGATATTGAATTTCTTCCTGTTCTGGGCAGCTTCGTAGGAAGCGATATCTTGGCAGGTATTCTGGCTATAGGTATGGCGGAAAGTGAGGATCCTTTGATCCTGGTAGACCTGGGCACAAATGGTGAGATCGTTGTGGGAAACAGGGACAGGATCCTATGTGCTTCGACGGCAGCAGGTCCTGCCTTTGAAGGCACCAATATCCACATGGGTATGCGTGCCACGACAGGGGCTATATCCTCGGTGACGAAATCAGAGGAAGGAATCAGGGTGCATATCATCGGCAATGAAAAAGCCAGGGGAATCTGCGGTAGTGGACTGATAGACGCAATTGCGGTCTTTCTGGAAACCGGGAAAATAGACACTGGCGGCAAAATTGCAGGAGAATCCGATCATATCAACCTGACGCCGAAGGTGTACCTGACCCAGCGAGATATTCGTGAATTACAACTGGCCAAAGGGGCTGTCGCCTCAGGTATTCAGATTCTGAGGGAAACGCTGGGCTTTGCTCCAGAGGATATACGGAATGTATATGTGTCCGGTGCTTTCGGAAGCTTTATCAATCTCGAAAACACCCGCCGGATCGGTTTGTTGAAATATCCGGAGGAAAAGATCATCAAGATGGGGAATACGGCCTTGTTAGGGGCAAAAATGTCACTTTTTGAAAATGGAGATAAAATACGTGACATCCTGCAGAAAACCACTCACCTGTCCCTGGAGACCACCCCTCATTTTCAGGATATCTTCGCAGAGAATATGATGTTCTGAGAGCTCTTGTGTTTGTCAGTTTAAATTAATATTTAAATATATATTAAAATATTTATTTAAATACATATAAAAAGGAAATGGTTGTGGCCTGTTCCGGAGCGGGGAAAAAAGGACTGATATGATTGTTTTGAAGGACCGGAATCTTCCATAAGCAACTGAATCATGTGGGATTCTTTTTCCCGGAGGTGTTTTTTTCGGTGTTCGTTTACATACTTTTTCAAAAAAGTGCATAATTGGGGTTGCGTAAAAGCTCAGATTTTACTTTAATTGTAGTTAAATTAAATAAGGTAATTAGTACATCATGAATTCCAGAGATCGTTTTTTTAAAGCCATACATCACGAGAATCCTGACAGGCCTCCTATTTTTGTTACGCTCACTCCTCAAGCGGCAAAAAAACTGTCAGACCACTTGAATCTTCCTTATGAAAAACCATATGATTCTCTTCTGGCATCACGTATATCACATGTGAATCTTCTTACTACGCTTGGCAATGATTGTGTAGGAATAGCTGCATGTTATCCGGATAATTATCCTACGCAGACATTGGATAATGGGATCCTCGAAAACGAATGGCACATGAAATTCATTGACCAGGGAATCTATTTTGAGTTTTATGAGTATCCTCTGGCGCATGCTGTTACCAAAGCCGATATTGAAAAATTCGATTTTCCGGATCCTTATGCTCGGGGACGGTTTGATATCGCCAGAAAAAATTTCGAAAAGTATAAAAACGATTATGCTATTGTAGCCGAACTTGAAACGACCATCTTTGAAACTTCCTGGTATTTGGTGGGACTGGAAAAATTGCTAACAGACATGATGACGGGGGCGGAGTATGTGGAACCATTGCTGGATCGTATCATGGAAGTGAATCTGGCTATCGGTAAGGAGTTGATATCCATAGGTGCTGACATGGTCTGGGCCGGGGATGATTTCGGTTCACAAAACGGCATGCTGATATCTCCTGACCTGTGGAGGCAGTATTTTAAACCCAGAATGAAATACATGTTTGATGAGTTCAGGAAAGCAAACCCGGATATTATCATTGCCTGGCATACCTGTGGTTCCGTATTGCCGATCATTCCGGAACTTATTGAGATCGGCCTGGATGTGCTCAATCCGATACAACCGCTGGCATACGGAATGAATGGGGAATATTTGAAAAAAACCTATGGCGATAAACTGGTGCTTTTCGGAGGCTTCGATATACAGCACCTCATGCCGGCCGGTTCACCGGAGGAGATAAGGGCGGAGGTGAGACGCTTGAAATCTGTGTTAGGAAAGGATGGAGGATACATCATTGCGCCGGCGCACAATATTCAGGATGATACTTCGGTGGAGAATATTCTGGCCTTTTTTGACGAGGCAAAAAAACCGGTATAAAAGCTGTTGTAACTTTTTTATATAAATCGAATGAAAAACTACATTGATACTCAAAAAAGAAAAGAATTCTGCAAATTGTAATATTTGTAATAAATTAGCAATTCAAAACGAATTTTTTATGAGCAAAGCTACTACCCTTTCGCAGCGACTCGATGCCTTATATGAGTTTGACCGGGAGCCAGTAACAGAAAACAAACTACAGGGAATAGGTAATTTCCTGGGCATGTATGCCGGCGAGCATGTGGCCGGAACCGAATTTGTCATCGGAATGCTTTTTGTCGCCCATGGGGTCTCGGTAACCGATATGTTTATAGGAGGAATTATCGGGAATATCCTGGCCGTTTTCAGTTGGGCTTTTATTACAGCGCCAATTGCGGTAAAAAAACGCCTGTCCCTTTATTGGCAATTGAAGAAAATTGCCGGTCCTGTGCTGGTGTTTATTTATAATATTGTCAATGCACTGATGTTTTGTTTTCTTGCCGGGGCCATGGTAGCGGTCTCGGCGACGGCTGTCGGGATTCCTTTTCACATTACAATGCCTACTCTTTCAGATATGTTCCCTAACAGTATGGGATGGGTAATCACGGTTTTTGCGGTAGGAGCTGTTATTACGACCATGGCCATCCTCGGGTTTGATGCGTTGGCTCGTTTTTCAAAGGTCTCGGCTCCCTGGATGTTTCTGATCTTTGTAGCAGCGGCCATTGCCGTGATGCCCAAGCTGGGTGTATATCCCGGTGGCGGCAATTTCTGGGAAATAGCCCGGACAAGGATATGGACCGGTGTGGCACTGAACGGCCAGTCTCAGTTTACCATATGGCACGTGATCTTCTTCACTTGGCTGGCCAATGCAGCTATGCATCTGGGCATGTCCGACCTGACTATCCTGCGTTATGCCAGAAAATGGACCTACGGCTTTGCCTCGGCTGTGGGCATGTTTCTGGGACACTATGTGGCATGGATTGCCTCCGGCATACTTTATGCTGCTGCTCATTCTGATGCTCCGGGTGTTGTGGCATATGAAGCCTTAGGCATTTCCGGTGCCTTGGCCGTGGTGATCGCAGGCTGGACCACTGCCAATCCTACCTTGTATCGTGCCGGTATGGCTCTGCAGGTAGCTTCCGGCTGGAGCCGCTGGAAGGTGACCCTGGTGGCCGGCCTGGTGACTACCGTAGCTGCACTCTTCCCTGCGCTGGTAATGCGGTTGCTTGATTTTGTGGCACTCTACGGACTTATCCTTGTGCCTATGGGTGCTGTCATCTTTGTCGATTTCTATCTGCTGCCACGGATGGGTATGGAAGATGATTATGCTGAAAGGCACGGTTTGTTGTTTAACCAAGCTGCTGGCTGGACCTGGTTCCTGATGCTTGCGATAGCATTGGCTGCAAATCTTTACCTGCATATCGACCTTTTCTTCCTGCCATTTCCGGTATGGCTTATAGCAGGATTTATCTATATTCTCTTTAGTAAGCTTTATCAAAAACCGAAAATCATTGCAGCATGATAAAGATTGTTTTTAGGATTACGGCTATTGCAGGTCTACTGCTGACACTTATCCCTCCGATATTACGTTATATGGAAACCATGACTGAAGATGTTATGACATCCTGGGTACTGGTTGGTACTGTGATCTGGTTTATCGGTGCAACCCCCTGGCTGGGGAGGAAGAAAGAGATGAGCCATGAGAGATGAGCGATGAGAAAGGAAAAAGGAAAGGCTCAGGGCTCAGGGCGCAGAGCCGGGTAACTATTAAACACGAACTATGAATCCGCCTTCGCGTAAAGCTCCGGCGGGCAAAACCATGAACTATGAACTCTGAATTAAAAGACCTCATACAGATCTCCCGGCGTTACGGCAGTGATCCGGATTATGTCATTGCCGGCGGGGGCAACACCTCTTACAAAGAGGGTCATTACTTATGGGTCAAGGCAAGCGGCATAGCCCTGGCAACGATCGATGAAACGGGTTTTGTACAATTGGATCGCCGGAAACTGAAGGTGATTGGGGAGAAGCGCTACAGTGAAGATGTGCAGTTGCGGGAAGCAGAGGTAAAAGAAGACATGCTGGCGGCGCGTACATATCCGGAGAAAGGGCTGCGTCCCTCGGTGGAGACCTCCCTGCACGACCTGATCGAATATCCTTTTGTGGTCCATACCCATCCCACACTGGTCAATGCCCTGATGTGCTCGCAGCAGGCGGAAGTGAAAACCCGTGAGTTGTTTGGGGAAGAACTCCTTTTCGTGGAGCCTGCTGCCGGATATTCCCTCTTTATCAGGGTAAGAGAATTGTTGCCGGAATTCCGAAAAAAATATGGAAAAGATCCGGAAGTTATTTTCCTTCGGAACCACGGGGTATTCGTCAGTGGGACGACGACCGGGGAGATTGTGCAGCACTATGACAGAATTACAGAGACTCTCCGTGAGATCATAGGTCCGGAAGAGGTCCGTTACCTGCCCATCGGGGAGGAGACGGAGCAACTGCGTCAGGAGCTCTCACGGCATACCGGGGGCAAACATGTAGTGATGCGCCACAACACTTTGCACCGGCATTTTTATGATAACATGCAAGCTTTCCGGGCGGTCTCCGTGCCTTTTACTCCCGATATACTGGTTTACTGCGGCGCGGAATATATCTATTCAGATAAAAAGAGTCTGCCGGAGATCTTGGGAGATGTGGTGCAAAAGATTACGCAATACAGACAAAAATACGGTAACGACCCCTACATAGTGCTCGTGAAGGATTACGGACTTTTCGGTATTGCAGAAAAGGAGCAAGTGGCGGTAACCGCCCTGGATGTTTTCGAAGACTTTATGAAGGTAAGCTACTATACGAAAACTTTTGGCGGTCCCCATCCCCTCACGCAGGAGACGATCGACTTCATCCGGGGATGGGAGGTGGAGAGTTATCGCCGGAAGATGTACGGCAAATAAATATCTCAATAAAAGATCATCCTGAAACACGGGAACATGTTAGGTTTATCGGTGTCGGCCCCTGGATACACTTCGCTACGACCGGGCCTGCTCAACCCTGATCTCTATGATGCCTGGCTGGCACAGGGGAAAAGGCGGCCCTTTACGAGGTGATGACCGGACTTCCACTTTTTTAAAATCTCCCATGTTTATGGGATTGTATTCAATCCTCGTAACATTTATTTTGTAACTAATTTTATGCTTCGGCGATGGTGCGCGGAAGATCTGTGCGTACACTGCTGATGTTTGATTGTTTGATCCGTTTTTCTTTCTGGTAAGTAATGATCAATATATATGAGATTTATATTTTTTCAATTAATCATTTTATTATGAAACGAACATGATTTTTTTTATCAAAAATTCACAAATAAAAATGATTAAAAAAATTCATGGGAGAGCGAACCGGGCACGGCGAGCTCACGAACAGTTTTACTGTGAGTAACCGGTTACATGGGTGAAGAAAATTTTTATTTTCTTCATTATTAATAAAATAAAAATTTTTAAACAGATGAAAACCATTTTTACTTTCAGGATGAAAAAAGGGGGAACCGGGTATATGATAATTATACTTATTCTTCTTTTTGGTTTTTCTTCCGGCCTGTTTGCCCAATTAAACGGATCCTATACCATTGGTCCGGGTGAAACATACACTTCTTTTCAGGCAGCAGCAGATGACCTGCATAACCTTGGTGTGAGCGGTCCGGTGGTATTCAACATTAAACCGGGAACATACAGCGAGCAATTCACACTGGATTATATACCAAATGCCGGTGAGAATAATCCGATAACTTTTCAGTCTCAGACAGGAGACTCTACGGATGTGGTGATAAAGTATGATGCCGGGGGAGATGCTGATAATTTTCTGGTAACATTAAAAAGGATCAGCTATGTTACGCTAAAAGGGATGACTTTCTGGGCGCTGGATAAGACCTATAACCGCATCATTACCATTGAGGATTATGCAGAATATCTTACCATAGAAAATTGCGTTTTTAAAGGGACTTACAATACCAATGCTATTATCCGCGGAGCACATATTCAATCGGAGAATGCGTTGTTGACTCATCTGAAGATCCTTCATAATTGGTTTAGCCGGGCCAGTTTCGGGATATTCTGTAACAGTTACAGCAAAAACAACCTGTACCCGGTGATTAAGTACAACCGCTTTGACAGTACAGGATATTGTGCTGTATCCCTGAATATCGCAGAAGCCCCTGAGATATTCCGGAATAGGATTAAATATGCAACCTACGGGATCATTATTAACACATCAACAAATGCAACAATCATTCAATCGAACCAACTGACGAATATCCTTTGGGTCGGGATGCAGTTCTCCAATCTTAAATCCGCCTCCGGATTTGAGTCATATATCAGTAATAACCTGATAGCCGGGAATAAAAATGGCCACTATGGAATATCATTATCCGGTTCCTATTATTTGAACATTTACCACAATACCGTCATGGTCAATCAGGATTATTTTCAGGCCAGAGCACTTTCTCTGGAAAATTGTACGGGAAGCACGATCAATATTTTGAACAACAACCTGGTGACCCTGAATGACGGTTATGCTATTTATGTGGCTAATACCGGAGATTTCAACAGTTGCGATTATAACAATTACTATACTCCCGGGAGAATATTTGCCTATTGGAATGATGCCAAAAATTGTGAGGATTTTCGTTCATTGAAAATTGCCAGTGGTGATAATGCTCATTCGGTATTTGCCTGGCCCTGTTTTGTGAGCGAAACAGACTTGCATGCCCGGTCTGCCTGGCTGGATGGTGCAGGGATACAGATTACTGAAATACCGGAGGATCTTGAAGGGAATAACAGAAATAATCCTCCGGACATCGGATGTTATGAATATTCGGCCCTGGCAGATGTAAAACCCCCGTTAAGCGGAATAAAGACCATTGGCACCGGCGGAGATTATACCACACTGAATGATGCGATACTTGATACAAGGATAAAAGGCGTATCCGACACGCTGAAGTTGCGGTTTTTACCCGGGACCTATGAGGAACAGTGTATCATTGCCCCCATACCCGGGGCTTCTTCTGTACATCCCGTGATTCTGGAGTCAGCATCTGGTAACCGGGACGATGTACATATTCGTTACCAGGCAAGTAGTGGTGATGATAATTATGTCCTCAAACTTGCAGGCAGTTCATTTTTACGTATCCGGAATCTGGCCCTGGAAGCTTTGGGATCACAATATTCTCTGGTTTTCAGACTGAAAGGGATGGTGGATAGCCTGGAGGTTGACTCCTGTATAATTTCCGGCACACCCCAGGGGGATGCCAATCCTTCAGCAAGGCTTGTTTTCTCGAATTATCTGAATTTTCACTACATGGCTTTTAAGGAGAATTCTATACTGAACGGCAGCACATCCATAATTTTGAATCTTTCCCAGCACACTACCTTACCGGGAGAGCTGGAAGTGTCGGGGAATATTTTCCCGGATAACAATTATCAACCCGTCTATCTTTCCGGTGTCGAATCGCCGGTTATTTCAAATAACGATATACCCGGGGGAATGTACGGTATATTTATCGGCAATGTTTCTCAGAAACTGCAGATTGATAATAACTATATCAGGTCGAAATATGGTGGCGGATTGGTGTTAAATTCCTGTTCCCTGCCATATGACCAGTATGGACGGATCTATAACAATTTTATTGTTTGTGACGGGACAAGTCCTAACAAGGATGCCATGGAACTTATGAATTGTGAACAGATAGATGTTTATTACAATAGTGTATCTTCTTTTTCCAATAGTTACAAATCCCGTCCTTTGAGTATTTATCAGGCCCATGAGGTGCGGGTAAAAAACAATATTTTCAGCAACCAGGGGACTGAATATGCCATTTATGTTAAGAACTCGGCTTTTAATACATTTGATTATAATTGTTTTTATTCCGAAGGGACCAACCTGGGGTATTGGGATCAGGACTGTGCCGGCCTGGATGCGATCAAAACAGCCAGTGGCATGAATGGACACTCTGTGGATGCAAACCCCGGTTTTGTTTCGGACACGAACCTTCATGTTACGGCGGCGGCCCTTGACAGCGCCGGCGTACCCGTTGCCGGTATTACAGAGGATATTGACGGCGACCTGCGTAATCCGCAATACCCCGACATCGGAGCAGATGAGTTCGATTGGATGCCGGAAAACCATCCACCGGTGGCGGAAAATGATACGACGGAAGTTTTTAGAGGTTATAGTGTAAGGATCAGTGTTCTGGACAATGACAGCGATCCGGATCAGGATACGATCCATGTGACGGGTACAGGGATACCGGCTCACGGGAATATCACAGAAGTGGCCTTCGATACGGTACGGTATTTGACCCCCCAGAGTGATTTCACGGGAATGGACTCCGTAATATATTATATTGAGGATGAAAGAGG
>DRPN01000042.1 GCA_011374625.1 Bacteroidota bacterium | reverse complement strand
CAGCGGGGAGATTCATTCAAAAATTCACAAATAAAAATGATTAAAAAAATTCATGGGAGAGCGAACCGGGCAAAGCGAGCTCACGAACAGTTTTACTGTGAGTAACCGGTTACATGGGTGAAGAAAATTTTTATTTTCTTCATTATTAATAAAATAAAAATTTTTAAACAGATGAAAAAAATATATTTTAGTGTTCATTCGTATAATTCGTGGCAAAGAAAAACTGACAAATGTCCTTTTCATGTGTCGTTGCTTTACTTATTTTTCACTCGAAAAAAAATATCTATTATGAAGATTATAAGGTGGATAATCAGAATCATTGCGGGATCGGTTTTCATCTTTTCAGGGTTTGTCAAAGGCATTGACCTGAGTGGCTCAGCCATAAAGTTTGAAGATTATTTTCATGCTTTTCATCTTGATTTTCTCCATCCTCTGGCTTTTCCGTTGGCTTTCCTTTTTCCGGCTACCGAATTCCTGATCGGGATATCCCTTCTGTTTTCCCTGAAACCCCGTATTGGAGCCTGGGGCTTTCTTCTGTTCATGAGCTTCTTCACGCCTCTGACCCTTGTCCTGGCAGTGTTCAATCCCGTAAAAGATTGTGGGTGTTTCGGAGATGCCCTGATTCTAACTAACTGGGAGACTTTTTTCAAAAATCTGTTTCTGCTGGCACTGGCCCTATGGCTTTTCTTCGACAGAAAGAATCTTTCAGGATTATATCCTTCCTTTTATCAATGGGGATTATTATTTTTTTATTTTCTGATATTTGCAGGATTATCCGCATACAGCTATCGTCACCTGCCTCTGTTCGATTTTCGTCCATATAAAACAGGTACCCACATCCCCGACAAGATGACCGTTCCCCCGGATGCGCCACAAGATGAATATCAGACTACGTTGATCTATGAAAAAAACGGTGTCCGCAAAGAGTTTTCCACGGATAACTTCCCCTGGCAGGACAGCACCTGGAAATTTGTTGACCAGAAGAGTACCCTCATAAAAAAAGGGTATGTCCCTCCCATTCATGATTTCAGTATTCTACGGCAGGATGGAATGGACATCACAGATCAGATACTGAATGACCCGGGCTATACCTTTCTGCTCATCTCTTATGACTTGTCTGAAGCCAACCATATCGGGCTTGAGAAAGCATGGAGAATATCTGTCTTTGCCCGGGACAAAGGGTATGGATTTTACGTTCTCACACCATCAGGCACAAATGAAACAAACAAGCTTATGGAGGAAGGTTTTTCCTTTGAATTCTGCAATACTGATGAAACTACCTGTAAAACCATTATCCGGTCCAATCCCGGCCTGTTGTTGATAAAAGAAGGCACCATCCTTGGCAAATGGCACTATCACGATATCCCTGATCCGGAGGTTTTCAGCGGGGATCTGTTATCTCATCAGCTCACCGTTCTGCAAAAAGATTCAAACACCTGGCTGGGTCTCTTACTGATTTTAGGATTACTTTTGTTTGCAGCTACAGCTCGATTGATCCTGCCCGCAGAAAGGCTCTATGATCGATGAATGAGAAACTATTCAACTTTTTGGTTGATAAAACAGGGATAATTTATATTTTTGGGCTTTCTGATAAATCAACCTAAAAAAACAAAAATATGAGGAAAAATATTGTTGCCGGGAACTGGAAAATGAACAATACCCTTGAGGAAGGAATCGAACTGGCAGAAGCCGTAAATAATCTTGTATCACAGGGCACTCCTGAGAACACAGATGTGATCATTGCCCCTCCTTTTATTCATCTGGCCGAACTGGCCAAACGCATTGATACCGGAAAAGTAAAACTCTCTGCCCAGAACTGTGCGGCCGAAGCTGCCGGAGCCTACACAGGCGAAGTTTCAGCAGCCATGGTACGTTCAACAGGTGCTGAGTATGTCATCATCGGCCATTCCGAACGCCGGCAATATTATGGCGAAACCAACGCTATCCTGAAGAAAAAAACCGAGCTGGCACTCGAAAATAATCTTACTCCTATATTTTGCTGCGGGGAAGTTCTGGAAGAACGCAATGCCAAACAACACTTTGAGGTCGTTAAAACCCAAATCTCAGAAGCTTTGTTTTTTCTCTCCGAAAAAGAGTTCGGGAAGATCATCATCGCCTACGAACCGGTCTGGGCCATAGGCACCGGTGTTACTGCCACCCCCGAACAGGCACAGGAAATGCATGCCTATATCCGTCGTCTTATCAATAACAAATATGGCAAACAAGTAGCCGAAGACACTACCATCTTATACGGCGGCAGCTGCAAGCCTTCCAATGCCGGCGAACTGTTTTCCAATCAGGATGTGGACGGAGGATTAATTGGCGGAGCATCATTAAAGGCTGATGATTTCTATGCGATCATCCGCGCCTTCTAAAAAATTGCACAACCGGATTATTCTGTAACAAACAAGACTTCGTGATGGTTTGTTGAAGAGGATATTTTCATCGCTCTTAACAATTTTAATTTTTTATTGCGGATGACAGTTTATATATTTAACCTGATATTGGATTGAGTACAATTTATTTATCCTGATGATAAAATCTGTTTACAAACAGGTACTTGTTATTCGATTTACGTTTCTTGTTCTATTTTTTATTTTGTTCCTGACACCGGGTCTTTCGCAATCCATCAAGCCGTTTCCCAAAGACACTACAAATTTTGCCGAATCCTTCAGATCATTCATGTCTTTGTATCATTTGAATGAAGAAGATAAAAAAGCTGTCAATAGATTTATCGGCATGTTTTCCTCTGATTCGGCAACGGATATCCCGGGAAAAAGAACCCGTATCCTTTACACATTAAACCGGCTTAAAAACCGTCGGGCCAGACAGAGGCCCCATTTCATGGATTACATAAAAACCATCCTCTATTTTTCTGACAATAAACTGAACAAGTCCTATTACGAAAACTGGGAAAAAGGCTTGATCGATCTTCTCGACAACAGTCATACACAGATGCGAAATGTTCAGAGGTATCTATCGGGTGTTCTGAATTTCCTTAAATCTGATTATCTGTATAACAGCCAGACAGTAATCTGGGCCATAAAACCTGTAGCTTACCGGTTTCAATATGATAAGAAACTGTATATCCAGGTTGATAAAACGACTTTGACCTGTTATTCACACCATGATAGCATTGTTATCTATGAGACTGCCGGAAAATATGATCCCTATAACTCAGTATGGTATGGTGAAGCTGGTAAAGTCACCTGGGAAAGAGCAGGATATCACAGAGACTCGGTTTTTGCCCTGTTACCTACCTATAAAATTGTACTTACCCAAAATGGTTATTATGTTGACAGTGCTTCTTTTATCAACCATACTTATTTCAACAAACCTATTCTGGGGGCTTTTGAAGATAAGGTCACCCATATTTCCTCTCCGTCAAGAGCAACTTATCCGAAATTCGACTCCTATATCAAACATTTTAAGATAAAAAATCTATACCCCAACGTAGATTATGAAGGCGGTTTTTCCATGCAGGGCGCTGTAGTCAACGGAACAGGCAATAATTACAAACAAGCTATTTTGCGTTTCTACCGGAACGATACATTACAAATGAAGGTCAGATCATTGTTTTTTGCCATTCATAAAAAAAGGGTCTCCGGAAGAGAAACAACCGTATCATTCTATATAGACAAAGATTCCATTTTTCATCCCAACATAGCTTTCGTCTATAATGCAACTGACCGAGAGGTTTCCCTGTATCAGACGGAAAACCCCATGACCCAAAGTCCGTATTACGACTCTTATCATAACCTGAACATCAGGTCCAGCCGGTTTGTATGGAAAACGGACGGCAACAAAGCATTATTCACCCGGTTACGGGGAACAACTATTGGAGAAGGAAAATTCTGGTCTACCAATTTCTTTAACGTAAAAACCTACAACAAGCTGCAAGGGATGGATTCCATGAACCCATTATATTTATTGAAAAAATTTTCCGAGTGGTATTATTCGGATGAATTTCCGGTAGAAGAACTGGCTAAATGGATGAAAAAGCCGGAATACCAGGCACGCCGTTTGATAGCACACATGGCCATGCAAGGGTTTGTTTTTTACAATCCCAAAACAGGCGAAGTTAAATTAAAAAAAGAATTGTATGATTATCTGGATGCTTTTGGTGCAAAGATAGACTATGATATAATGTCTTTTGTATCCCGTACACGAGCTCCTGTTGACAATGCTATCATCGACATGAACACTTTTGATATGACTATTAACGGGGTACCGACCATCTTTCTGAGCGACTCACAAAACGTGGCTATTTATCCGACAGGACACCGGATCATCATGCATCGCAACCGAAGTTTTAGTTTCGATGGGGAAATACAAGCCGGCATGGCCCTGTTGAATGGGAAAAACTTTTATTTTGATTACGATACCTTCAAAATTGACCTGTACCAAATCGATTCCGTAAGATTCACAGCTTATGGAGACAGCATGGACAATTTGAGAAATCCGGTACCGGAAAAAATAAACAACACCCTTGAAGTGGTTACCGGACACTTGTTCATAGATAAGCCAGACAACAAATCAGGATTGAAACATTTTGATAAATACCCATATTTTCAAAGTACTGACACCTCATTTGTCTTTTACGACAAAGCCTCTGTCTATGATAGTATCTACACACGGGAGAATTTTCATTTTATTATAAAACCTTTTACACTTTATTCTCTGAATAAGCTGTATAAAAAAGATCTGGTTTTTGAAGGAGACTTTATCAGCGGGAAAATATTCCCGCCGATACCACAGAGTCTGGAAGTGCAGCCTGACAACTCCCTGGGTTTTGTCTCCCGGATGCCGGAAGAGGGAATTCCTCTGTATAATGGAAAAGGAAGATTTTTTAACGATGTGGAACTGAGTAATCAGGGACTGCAGGGTGCAGGAAAATTAAAATATCTTACCACCACAGTCTTTTCAGATCATTTTTCCTTTTTCCCGGATTCTATGGTCACCGACGCCCATGACCTTACCGTCGAAGCCACCCACGAAGGCACACGGTACCCCGACGGAAAAGCCCGGGATATACACATCAAATGGCTTCCCGGAGAAAACAAATTTCACATCATAAAGAGATCTGCTAACCTGGCACTTTTCGATTCATTGGTCAGCCTTAACGGAGATATGATCCTCACTCCGGATAATCTTTCAGCAAAGGGAACCCTTTTGTTCCATGAATCCGAGATCTCATCCGGCAAATACCTTATAACAGACACTCATATAACAGCAGACACAGCTGATCTGTGTCTGCCCGGAAAAACCAGGGAAAGCAACGACATCATGCATGCAAACCGAATGAAATCAGATATTGACGTTCCCGCACAGATGGCAAGTTTTGAAAGCCTGTACGACACATTGCATATAGAGTTTCCCGATATGCAATGGATCACCTCCCTGGATGCCTTTACCATTGATTATGCCAACAAACACATTGTCCTGGTTAACAACAAGACTTCGGATGACCCTTATCTCCTGGGAAACGATCCTGCTGCCATTTCCGGAAAATGGATAATAATGCCCACTTTTATTTCCCTCCATCCCAAAGCAGATACCCTCGGATTTTTTTCCGATTCTGCCATTTATGATCTCGCTGGAAATACCATCCATGCTTTCCATACTGATTTTCTGGAAATTGCAGATGCCTTGGTATACCCCGACAGCATGAGCCTCAGGATCGGACCCGACGGCAATCTCAATGAACTGAAAGATGCAAGACTGGTAGCTGCCAATACATATACGCTGGATTCAGCCCGCCTGAATATATACTCAAGAAAAAATTTCAGGGGATCAGGACTTTATAAATATATTGAAGAAAACGGAGAAATAGAGAACATCTTTTTTACGGACATCCATGTGGACGACTCCCTGCATACATACGCACAGACAGATCTTCCCCCGGAAACGCACTTTATGTTAAGTCCTGACTTTGCCTATACGGGGAAAGTTGAACTCTGTTCTAACCGGGACCATCTTCTGTTCACAGGAGGTGTAAGTATTGTACATCAATGCAAAGGCATCTCAGGACATTACCTGGCTTTCTCCTCAGAGATCGATCCCCATAACATTCTGATTCCCGTCGGAGAACAAATGCTGGATATCCATAAAAAGAAAATATATAGCGGACACTTTATCACCAATGACTCCACCCATATTTATTCTGCTTTCTTGTCTTCCCGGAAGAACTATAGTGACACACCTGTCAGCACAGCCCGGGGAGTTTTGTATTATGATAAAAAATCCGGCGAATACCGGATAGGCAGTGAAGAAAAAGTTCACGATCCATCGGTTACAGGCAATTATCTCTCACTTGACAGAAACTTTTGTAAGCTATATGGTGAAGGGATACTAAACCTTGGGGTTCATTTCGGTCGTATCAAAATCATCACTCCCGGCACCATCCTCCAGGAAATGGACGACAGCAACAGGATCCGTTTACACGTTATGATAGGATTGGATTTTTATTTTGATCCTGAAGCAATGAAGATCATGGCTGGGGAGATTGATTCACTGACTAATCTGGAACCTGTAAATATCCGTAGCGACTGGTATGAACAAACCTTGAGTTTACTGGGATCTTCTCCCGGAGTTTCCAAAGCAGATATCCAAGAAATGAAAATGTTTGGTCAGTTGTCAACGGTGCCGGAAGGACAAAAACACACACTTTTCCTTTCGGATGTTACCCTGGAATGGAACCATGAAACAGGATCCTATGTCTCGTCAGGAAAGATTGGCATTGGAAATATTGACGGACATCCATTGAATGTTTCCGTTGACGGATATCTGGAAATACAGAAAAAACGCAGCGGTGATATCTTTGATCTGTATCTGAAGCTCACTCGCAGAAGCTATTATTATTTTGCATATACACCGGGAGTTTTACAGGCCATTTCTTCTAACAACAATTTCATGACGATTCTGACCTCCCTTAAAGAAAATAAAAGAAGGCTCAGATCAGGCGGAAATCAACCATCCTACATGTTCATGACGGGCGTGGAACGCAAAAAAGTAATGTTTTTAAGGAAAATGGAGATGCTAAAGGAGAACAATTCGTCGCAGTAAAACTTTTTACCCATGAGTCATGGAAACTATACGCTCTCTGGGTCCCATCTCAACTACTTCCAGGTTTTTGATATCAGTTCCGTCAATCATAAAACGCACTACGGTACGTTGTGTATGACTACCAAAGATACCTGCAGCTCCCGGGTTAATATGAAGAAAACCCAATTTTTTGTCATAGATTACTTTCAGGATATGAGAATGACCTGAAATAAACATTCCGGGAGGACGAATTTCTAGTTCATTCCTGATTCTCCGGTCATAATGGGCGGGATAACCCCCTATGTGTATTATAATCACCTCTGTTTTCTCACAGGTAAAACGAAGTTTTTCAGGAAAGCGTTTTCTGATATCCTGTCCGTCAATATTCCCGAACACAGCCCGAAATGGTTTTAGCGATGAAAGAAAATCAGCCACTTCCGTTGTCCCAATATCTCCGGCATGCCATATCTCATCCACTCCCCTGAAAACAGATTCCCAGCGCGGATCAATATAACCATGTGTATCCGATAAAAGACCGATTTTTACCACTCCTTTTCTTCCTGTTTTTTATAAGGTAAATTTAAGAATTCTCACTGATATTCATTTATTTATTTTACTATTAGTCTTTTTTATATCTTTGTTTGCAAACCGATGAGATTCAGAGTTATGAAAACCAGTTTGTTTTTACTCATTTCCTTTTTACTCATTTTCCCTTTTCCTGCGAAATCACAGAAAGTCTCTACTAAAGAGCTCCGTTCCATTTTCAATGAGGCCGAATCTATACTCCTTTACAATGAAGATTATGAAAAAGCCCTTCCCCTATATAAGCTGTTGGCAGATTTTGTTCCCGACAACAACAACTACCAATATAAAGTAGGTATATGCTATCTGAACATGGACGGTTACGTCAAAGAGGCCATTCCCTGGCTTATCAAAGCCAGTAAAAAAACAACCATTAATTATTCTTACAATTATAAGGAAAACCACGCACCTATCGACGTACTCTTTTATATAGGTTCGGCCTACCACCTGCTCAACCGTACCGATTCGGCAGTGTATTACTACAAAAAATTCCTGTCGGCTACTTCCCGTTTTCACAACCCTCAGATGTTTTATACGGATTTTGTCCGTCAACAGATCAAGAATTGTTCCCATGCCCGCGAGATGGAACAACATCCGGTAATCGTAAAAAAAGAAAAACTGCCGGATCGGATCAATGCGTACCGGAAAAATCTGAACCCTGTTGTCTCTGAAAACCGGAAAATTCTTGTTTACACCGCGATGCCAGGAAACAACAAGACCATTATGTACAGCAGAAAAGAAAGAAACGGATGGAGCAAACCCGTGGATATTACCTCACAGCTCAACGCCGGCGACGACAGTCGTGCCGTTGCCTTGTCCTATACCGGAGACACACTGTTCCTTTATAAGGAAGAAAGTGGAAGAGCCGATTTATGGGTCAGTTATTACAGAGATACTGTTTGGACCCCGATGAAACGGCTGGGCAGAAATATCAATACCAAGTACTGGGAGTCCTCCTGCAGTATTTCATCAGACGGAAAAACCCTGTATTTTACAAGTAACAGAAACGGAGGCTTTGGAGGTCTGGATATTTACATGTCGAAAAGGACTGCTGATGGACGCTGGGGAGAAGCTGTCAATTTGGGCCCGGTGATCAATACCCCGCTTCTTGAAGATAATCCACATATCACAGCTGACGGGAAAACTCTGTTTTTTGCCTCTCAGGGACACTATAATATGGGCGGATTTGATATATTCTTTTCAAAAAAGAAAAGATCCGGGAGCTGGGCCAAGCCGGTAAATCTCGGTTATCCTATCAACACCACAGATGAAAATACGGATTATTTTCCGCTGGGCAACGGCGACACGGCGCTGGTCTCCCTGATCACAAAAGAAGGCCCTGTCAAGACCTGGGATATCTATAAGGTGCATATTGTGGCTCCGGGTAAAATAAACCGGATAAAATTGCAGGGAACCCTGGTCTACGAAGACGGTGCCAGGGATGCGGATCCATCCTTGTCGATTACCATTTCAGATACCTCAGGTACAAAGATCTTCGCTAAAACCATACCGGATTCGGCAGGACAATATACGGCAGAACTTCTGCCTGGCATTTACAAAGTAACCATCACGGGCAACCGCTACAGAAATGTGACCGAGACCATCAACATATCCGAACAATACTCCCGTTCTTTCCTCGCCATCGAAACCCGGATGATTCCGCGCCAGGCAAACCAGGGAAAGGTGTTTTTTATTCGATCGGTTTATTTCAGATTGAATGAATATCATCTCTCGGCAGAAGCTCGTCAGCCCCTCTTACAGGTAGCTGCACTCCTGAAAGAGTATCCCCGACTCAAGTTCGAGATCGTTGGAATAACCGATACCACAATTGCCGAAAATTACAACAAGAATCTGGCCGTCAAAAGAGCCAGAGAAGTCATCAACTTCCTCACCGGCATGGGTATTTCAAGAGACCGGTTTACCCTGGCAGACATCGGGGAGATCAAAGTCGTCCCACTGAAAAAAGGCAAACAAACCAAAGAGATTAAGCCGGCACAGTTAAGACGGGTGGACATTCGCCTGATTCGTCCCGATACCTCCATCCGATACAAACAGGAGTATTTCATGCCTGAATATACAACCGGAAAAGATAAACTTACTTACTCCATCCTCGTAATTAAAACAAAGAAAAAATTACCGGCTGACTACTTCTATCGTTTCAATATGGAAGAACTGAATTATGTGAAGGTGGATGAAGTGAACGGACAATATTATTATACTTTGGGCTCTTTCAAACTGAAAAACAGGGCTATTGAATTACTTTCCAGACTTATTGATCTGGGTTTCAGCCAGGCCCGTGTTATCGATGATCCTGCACTGGACGATCTATTGCATAAGCCGGCGGAAAAAAAGAAAAAATACGTCGGTCGAAGCGAATATATCACGGAAGAAATCCCTTACTATACCATTCAGATCTGTGCACTGCTTAAACCTCCGTATCATGGAGCATTTAAAAATCTCAAAGATATCCGGGTTTGGGCATGTAAAGACAAATTTGTCAGATATACAGTCGGAAACTACCACGGGTACTCCGTGGCGAAGAAAGCGCTTCCGGAAATACGAAAAATGGGGTATCACGATGCTTTTATCCGGCCGGTCACCAGCCTGGATAAATTAAAAAAAGAAGATGAATAATCCTGAATCATTGGAACGCATCCCCTATGCATACGTTTTTCTCCGAGCATACCGATGATAAGGAAATCATCCTTGACCCTTCCGAATCCATGCATGCCATCCGGGTATTGCGATTGCATACCGGCGATAAAGTAAGGATATTGGATGGTAAAGGAAACAGATTTACCGGCAGGATTACAAATGCAAATCCACATAAAGTGATTATCCGCATTTCCGGACACACCCATCAGGACAAACGCGCCCCTTACTATCTGCACATTGCCATCGCCCCGACAAAAAACATGAATCGTTTTGAGTTTTTTCTTGAAAAAGCGGTCGAGACAGGTATAGACGAAATCACCCCGTTACTTTGCGAACATTCCGAGCGTAACAGGATCAGGACGGAACGTCTGGAAAAAATTACTGTCGCAGCCATGAAACAATCCGGACAGTCTTATATTCCCCGTCTAAACCGGATAACGCCTTTCGCTTCGTTTGTTCAACAATCTTTTACGGGAGATAAACTGATAGCCCACTGTTGTACCCATGAACAAGAGAAACAGTTTTTATCGGATGCTGTCACAACCAACCGCATCCTGTTACTGATAGGCCCCGAGGGGGATTTCAGCCGCAAGGAACTGGATTTGGCATTCCTTCACGATTACCTGCCGGTCTCTCTCGGTCACACACGTCTTCGTACAGAAACCGCCGGTATTGCAGTTGCTGTGATCATGGCTGCGCGATTCTTCCACACAGCGAAATGATATCGCAGTCAATTCCTGAATCTATGAGATAACAAACGGATCCTGTAAAACAATCTCCGCAATACGATCTCCGGCACTTCTATTGTTTCCGAAGGTCCGAAGATACGGACAAGATCTCTGTCCATTTCAGCTCCTGCATCCATTTCGTTTTCCAAGGTGTGTAAACCATGTGGCTGTTTTTCTTCAAAAAAATGTAAATGAAAAGTAGAATAATCCTTCATAGGCCGACACTGATTTTATTTGTTTATTACTACAACGTCAACCTGAAAAGAATTAGTATGGAAAAGACATTTTTTTACTGCAGGGTCAGGTTCAGGTTCTTCTCCTCGATCAGCTTCCGCATGTTGATCAAGGCATAGCGCATACGTCCCAAAGCCGTATTAATACTAACGTTGGTATGATCGGCTATCTCCTTAAAGCTCAATCCGGCATAATGCCTGAGTACCACCACTTCCCTTTGTTCTTCCGGAAGAAAGTGAATCAGTTTCCGGACATCCTGATAGATTTGTTCCCGCACCATCTCCTCTTCCACGGTTCTATCAGAGAATTTTTGATTGTTGAACATATCATTTTCGCAGTCATCATTGGAATAAGTGTTCATCTGATTTTGTTTCCTGAAATAATCTATGATCAGATTGTGAGCAATACGGATGACCCACGACAGGAAACGTCCGTTTTCCTGGTAACGACCGGCATCAAGCGACCGAACCACTTTGATAAAGGTATCCTGAAAAAGATCTTCGGCCAATGCCGGGTTTTTAACTGTCATAAGGATGTAGGTATACACCTTGTTTCTGTGCCTCTTAATCAGTATCTCAATGCTTTCCTGACTGCCTTTCCTGTAAAGCTCGACCAGCTCCCGGTCGGATAAATGTTTTAGTACCAATGTTCTCTCCTTTTTGGTTTGATCAGGGTAAAGGTCTTTCTATAGGCAATCTTTTTTACAAGGTTTATACATTACAGGATATACAAAATAACAAAAAAATAGTGAAACTTCAAAATGCACCCTTTAAATCATTCGTTAAATATTGTTAAATGTGCTACTTTTACATTTTTTCACAATTATTTATGCCAGAAGTCGGAAAATTAACGGATACCAACATAGAACTTAGGGGAGTACGGGTCCATAATCTGAAAAACATCACAGTCAGGATCCCCCTGAACAGGCTTACCGTCATCACCGGATTGTCCGGTTCGGGAAAGTCATCCCTGGCATTTGACACACTTTATGCAGAAGGACAACGCCGGTATGTCGAAAGCCTGAGTGCCTATGCCCGTCAATTTCTGGGGCGTATGCAAAAACCGGATGTAGATTTTATTGAAGGGATCCCTCCCGCCATTGCCATCGAACAAAAAGTCAACACCTCCAATCCCAGATCCACAGTAGGCACAAGCACTGAAATCTATGATTACCTGAAACTCCTTTACGCCCGCATCGGGAAAACCATCTCTCCCGTATCCGGGCGGGAAGTAAAAAAAGATACGGCAGAAGATGTAACAAATTTCCTGCTTAAAAAAAGCCAAGGTCACCGCATTGTCATTATTGCTCCCATTCCCTGCCATAATCCCGAAAAATTTCCCGAGCAGCTCCGTTTTTTCATGAAGGAAGGTTTTTCACGTGTATTCATCAAAGGAAAAGCTATTTTCTTACAGGATATCTTGGAAGGGAAAATTAATCCGGATAAAACAGACAACATCCTTTTATTGGTAGACCGGCTGGTGACAAAAGATGATCCCGATACCATATCCAGGATCACTGACTCAGCCGAAACTGCTTTTCAGATCAGTAAAGGCAAATGCAAGGTCATCATCTTCAGTGAGAATAAGGCCGTCGAAAGGGATTTCTCCAACCGTTTTGAAGCAGACGGGCTCCTTTTCGAAGAACCTTCACCCGCCATGTTCAGTTTTAACAGTCCGGTAGGCGCCTGCCCGAAATGTGAGGGGTATGGCAAAATCATGGGCATAGATGAAGACTTAGTGATACCGGATAAAAGTCTTTCTGTTTACGAAGATGCTATCGTTTGCTGGCGTGGCGAAAAAATGAAAAAATGGAAAGAAGCTCTGATCTATCATGCCCCGAAGTTCGGTTTTCCGGTACACAAACCTTACTATCAACTTACAGAAGAACAAAAACGACTGATCTGGACTGGTAATCAATATTTTGAGGGACTCAACCAATTTTTTTCTTATCTGGAAGAAAAAAAATACAAGATCCAGTACCGGGTTATGCTCTCTCGTTATCGGGGGAAGACCATCTGTCCCGTATGTCACGGAACCCGCCTCAGGAAAGAAGCTTCGTGGGTCAGGATTAACGGGAAATCCATTCCTGATCTGGTTGATCTGCCGGTGGAAAAATTAATAGTTTTTTTTCACAACCTGAAGTTGACAAATTACGAAAGCAAAGTGGCGGGACGGATTCTTACAGAAATCACCAACCGTCTCCGTTATATGATGGATGTAGGCCTGGGTTATCTGACGCTGAACCGCCTCTCCTCCACCCTTTCCGGAGGTGAATCACAACGCATCAACCTGACCACCTCACTGGGCAGCAGTCTGGTAGGATCCTTGTACATCCTGGATGAACCCAGCATAGGTCTTCATCCCAGAGATACTCACCGACTGATAAAAGTACTTGAAGAGCTAAGAGACATGGGCAATACTGTGGTAGTGGTTGAACACGATGAATCTTTCATACGTGCTGCCGACCATATCATTGACATGGGACCTATGGCAGGAAGACTGGGCGGAGAGGTAATTTTTACCGGACCTGTCAACAGGTTGCTGAAGGCAAAAAACAGTATCACCCAAAAATACCTCACCGGAGAAGAGCAAATCAAAGTACCTTCAGCCAGAAGAAAATGGAATAGTTATATTGAAGTCTACGGTGCCAGCGAACACAACTTAAAAAACATAAATGTAAAATTCCCGTTACATGTAATGACCGTAGTCACGGGAGTCAGTGGATCCGGAAAATCCACACTCGTAGGAGACATCCTATACCCTGCCCTGAGCCGGCGTATTCTGAAAACAGGGAAAAAACCAGGATGTCACCTCGGTCTTCAGGGAGATCTGAATATGATAGACCGTATAGAACTGGTAGATCAAAATCCGATCGGAAAATCATCCCGTTCCAATCCTGTTACTTATATCAAGGCTTACGATGACATCCGAAAGCTTTTTGCCCAACAGCCTGCTGCACAGATCAATCATTTTACCCCTGCCCATTTTTCCTTCAACGTCGAAGGAGGAAGGTGTGAAGAATGCCATGGCGAAGGCGTCATTCACGTGGAAATGCAGTTTATGGCAGATGTAGACCTCATCTGCGAAAGCTGTCACGGAAAACGCTTCAGGCCGGAGATACTGGAAGTAACCTATAAAGAAAAGTCTATTTATGATGTGCTTGAAATGACTGTGGATGAAGCCATTGAATTTTTCGGGGAAGGGAATTCCTTTATCGAGAAAAAAATCATCGAAAAACTAAACACACTGTCATCTGTAGGCCTGGGATATATTCACCTCGGACAACCGTCCAACACCCTGAGCGGAGGGGAGAGTCAACGGGTTAAACTGGCTTCCTTTCTGAAGAAAGAAAACCATAATACACACACGCTTTTTATCTTTGATGAACCAACTACCGGCCTGCATTTTCATGACATAAGGAAACTGCTGGAAGCTTTTGATACACTCATCGAACTTGGAAATACTATAATCTTAGTGGAACATAATCCGGACGTGATAAAAGGCGCTGACTGGATCATTGATCTGGGACCGGAAGGAGGAGAAAAAGGGGGTAAAGTTATTTTTGAAGGTACTCCCGAAGAGCTTGTCCGGAATAAATATTCATACACAGCCCGTTATCTTAGAGGAAAAATACAATAAGCCCAAATTAAGCAATAGAAAAATTCTATTGCTTAATTGACGAAGAAAATCATAGCATTCCATCAACATGGAATGTAAGATTTTCTTGTCAGGGTAAACCCAATGCAGCCTTCGGCTTATGCGCAATAGAGCCATTTACAATAACTCTGTTGCGCAATTAGGGATAAAAAAACCTGCACATGCAGTGCAGGTTGATTTTATCTTCAGAAAATACCAGGGTTTTTCAGACTATTTCACTTTGAATCCAAACATGATCGCCACACAGCCGCTTGCCGGCTCTTTTGACTTATCCCCCCTCGATGGAACCTTTACGACAATTTTTAACTGTTGACTTGACTCCAACTTAAAATCCCAAGTCCTGGCAAAGTCATGTTCCTTGTTGCTGTACAAGACTTTCTGGGTAGCATCCAACACTTTGAATTCAATCTCCGGGAGATTATCCGAGCCGCACACGGCCATTCTGTATTCCTGGTCGGAATAAAATGTCTTATATAATTCTGCTTCTTCCCCTTCGGTCAGTACCGCAGCATGATAGTTTCCGTCATGGGTAAAAGGTGCCAGCTCCGATTTACAGACATTTTTAGCAAAACCTTTGCACTGTGCCTGACTGCTCTGGATGGATAGTACGAAAAAAGAAGCTGATATAAATAACAACAGAATAAAAACTCGTTTCATAGGTATAAATTTTATGAAATATAATTATTTCTGATAACTTTCACTTTTTCCTTTAACTCATTAAAGACATCCCAAGTAATCTTATAAGTGGACACAGATTTGATGGTTGTCACATGGGTCTTTTCATTGGTAGAAGTTTCAGAGGAGGAACTGGCAGTCATAGGAATTTTGTCATAAAGGACTTTTATTACATTTATGTCTTTCATGATTGCCTGTATATCGGGATTGTCCTTATAGTCATTGAGCAATCGCTCAACAATATTCAGGGACAACTTTTGATCAACAATCCGCTGAACCAGTTTGTTGTTTTCCAGGTTGGCCGTATCGGGCACCAATTGCGTAGCAAGATAAAGTCCTTCCATCCAGCCACCTACCAACACAATGGCAGCAACAGCCGCACGGTCATTTTCCTGAAGGTAGGAACTGGAATTCATAAAAGTCTCGGAGATTATATCCATAATGACATCCCGGTTGTTGATGTTCTCCTCGAGACGGTCAATATTTTCCTGACTGATAGCATCCAGAATACCCAGTCCGTCAGCCATTTTTTTAGCTGCATTCATATAATCTATAGAGGCTTGTGTCTGATCGTAAAGACTGGCAAAACTCAAATCACAAGTGTAGATACCCAGATTCAGGGCCATGCTCTTGGTGATTGAGTACTTTGTGGCATTATCCACAGAATTCAACAAATCTTCATTATAACCCGTTCCGCAGGATTTGATCAACATAGCAGTTTCCACCGGTGAAGGCAGAGAATAAAAAATTTGCTTAGCCTCGTTGATATCCTTGAACATCTCTTCATTCAGTTGTGAGACATCAACCTCTATCTCATTTTTAGCTGGCTCTTTCTTTGCCCCGGATTTACAACTGACCCACGAAACAGTGATCAAAGCCAATAAGAAAACACGGATAAAATCTCTTTGAATCATTTTAAGTTTCATAAACAAGAAATTTATTCAACATTGATAAGGAAATAATACCAAAGTAAAATTAATACTTTTTTTCAAATGACCATAAAAAAATTTCATAATCTTCTATAAATTCTTATTAATCTGATAATCACTTAGATATAACATGATATTTTTTTATACTAAAATGTATTTTAACATAATGTTTTTTAAATACAGACCAAAAAAAGAATATCAATATTGAGATATCCCTTAATTATTATTCGTTTTTTTGGTATTATACGGACTATTTTGAATAAAGATTCGCCATACTAATACGCATCTTTTATACAATTGCTAAGTTGATTTTTTATAAAATTTTCCTATGGCAAAAAGAGATACCGGCAGTAACAACCAAGAAAATATCAAACAACTTTTCTCAGCACGTGCTAACCTGGTGTTATCCGCTATAAAAAAATATGTAACAGCGGAAATCCCAACCTGATCCCTGCCGTGATGAAACTATATTCATAAACCGACTCAGGAAATAATGCAGGAGATCATCGCCCTGATCAGGGATATGAAAAGTCAGTCTGCGGTTTCTTTTTTTTT
>DRPN01000075.1 GCA_011374625.1 Bacteroidota bacterium | reverse complement strand
TTGTCCCAAATAAGCAATAGAAAAATTCTATTGCTTATTTGACGAAGAAAATCATGGCATTCCATCAAAATGGAATGTAAGATTTTCTTGTCAGGATTAACCCAATGCAGCCTTCGGCTTATGCGCAATAGGAGCCATTACAATAACTCTGTTGCGCAATTTAGGTTTATTTTTTTCAAACCTGAAGGGAAGACAGATTATCTTTGTACTTTAAAACAGAACCTGCGGGAATACCTAAGGCACGGTTGCAGGTTTTCATTGTTTGTTATTCCTCCATTACTACAAAGATCCTTCCGTCACTTTATATCTCACAAATGCCTCCACAGCCTGATATTCAGCGAGCCCCAGCTTGTCCAGGAGAACGGCGGTCTGGTGATTACGTTCTTCGGCACGTTGCCAAAACTCCCGCTGGTCCGTCCCCGGGAAAAGGGCCTGGTCTTTCTGGGACTGGTGCTTGAAAATGGCTTTTCTTTTTTTCACAACCTCATCGGGGCTCAGGGGCACCAGCATGTCGGTCTCGTAAATGTTCCACTCCTGCCAGGCACCCCGGTACAGCCACACATAGCAATCCTGCATCCAGGATTGTCCTTTAACCCTGTCGAGCACCTGTAAGATTGCATCCAGACAGACACGGTGTGTACCGTGCGGGTCGGACAGGTCGCCGGCGGCAAAAATCTGGTGGGGTTTCACCTCTTCCAGCAGATCCTGCACAATCCGGAAGTCTGCTTCCGTTAGAGGACTCTTTTTCACCCGGCCTGTCTCATAAAAAGGCATATCCAGAAAATGAATATGATCTTCGGGGACTCCGACAAAACGACAGGCTGCCCGCGCCTCTTCTTTCCGTATCAGGGCTTTTACTTTCTGCACCTCGGGGATGTCCACCTGACCGGGATGTTTTTTGTCAAAGAAATCCAGTACTTTCTGATAAAACGACAGGGGATACCCTTCGCCGGGAAGAAAATCCCCGGCAAAGTCGGTCACAAAACGTACAAAGCGAATCACATCATCGTCAAAGACCGCGATATTGCCACTGGTCTGGTAAGCCACATGTACATCGTGGCCCTGATCTACAAGCCGTGTGAGCGTCCCTCCCATCGAAATCACATCATCGTCGGGGTGAGGACTGAATACCACTACTCTTTTCGGATAGGGAACAGCCCGTTCCGGACGGTTGCTGTCGTCGGCATCGGGCTTGCCTCCCGGCCAGCCTGTAATAGCATGCTGTATCTGATTAAACACTTTTATGTTGATATCATAGGCTCCGCCTCTTTTGGCAATCAGGTCTCCCATGTGATTTTCATTGTAGTCCCGGTTGGTCAGTTTGAGGATCGGTTTGTTCTGTTTTCCACACAGCCAAATCACTCCTTTTCTGACCAGTTCATCATCCCAGTCACAATCACCCACCATCCATGGGGTCTTGAAACGGGTCAGTTCAGCGGCGGAGGCTTCGTCCAGTATCACGGTAGCATCAGGATGTTCCTGCAGGAAAGAAGCCGGTATATTCTCCGTCACAGGCCCTTCTACCGTCTCCCGGATGATCCGGGCTTTTCCTTCACCCCAAGCAAGCAGGATCACCTCTCTGGCATCTAACAAAGTCCCCACCCCCATGGTGATCGCCTTGCGCGGCACATTATCTTCTCCGAAAAAGTCGCTCGCCGAATCGGCGATGGTTACATAATCGAGAGAGACCAGCCGGGTTCGTGAATGACGGTCAGAGCCCGGTTCATTAAAGCCAATATGTCCCGTACGACCAATCCCCAGCAACTGAATATCTATTCCACCAGCTTTTTTTATATCTTCCTCATATCGGCGACAGAACTCATGTATTTCCTCCAGCGGTAAAGTGGCATCGGGTATATGAATATTTTCCCGCAACAGATCCACCTCATCGAGCAGATGTTCCCGCATAAATCGCACATAGGACTGCAATTTTCCGGGATTCATCGGATAGTATTCATCCACGTTGAAAGTGATCACATTTCGAAAACTTAATCCTTCTTCCCGGTGCAGCCGCACCAACTCATCATACACCTCCACAGGGGTAGAGCCTGTCGGGAGTCCTAAGACACAAGGCTTCCCTGCCTTCGCTTTTGCCGTAATAGCTTCGGCAATATGTGCTGCCACTATCTTCGATCCGGCCCTGGAACTGGCAAATACCCGAACGGGTATTTTTTCATACTTTAGCATCTCCTCTGCCGGTACTTCGATCTCTTTTATCGCATCCAAACGAAAGGTAATCATGATTCTTGTCTTTTATGGTATTTTTCCATCCAGCATAGAAAGGGCAAAATGCCCTGCTCCGATAAAGCCTGCTTCATATTGCAACTGTGCAGGAAGTATTTTTAATCCTTCATGACAGGAAGGAATAGAATTTTCCATGGTCGATTTACGGATCAGATCAATATAGAGATCTCCTGCTTGAGACATCCCTCCACCTACCACGATCAGGGAAGGGGAAAAAATATTTACCAGATTCCCCAGACCGACCCCTACAAAACGTGCATTTTCTTCCACTACGTCCCTCGCCTCCCGTTCTCCGGCCTTAAAACGCTCAAAAACGGGAATAGGAGAAGTAACCAGCCGGCTTATATCCCCCTGTTTCTTAATCTTTTTATTATACTTATCCACCAACACTCTTGAGGAAGCATAAGACTCAAGCGACCCTCTTCCTCCCCACTTATTTCTGGGACCCTGGAAGTTAATCGTCATTTGTCCAAACTCACCACTGGTATTGTTGTTGCCACGGTATAATTTTTTATTGATAATAATAGCTCCCCCAATACCCGTCCTTAAAGTGATAAAGATTACATCATCTACATCTCGGGCTACCCCAAACATCCATTCGGCATATCCCTGCAAAGTAGCATCATTATCCACAAAAACCGGAAAACCGATCTTTTCCTGCACGATGCCTGCCAACGGTATATCTATCCAATCGCGAATATGCAGGGCCACCCCACGTACATATCCGGTATTCAAATCCACAAACCCCGGAGAACCGATGCCGATACATAAAGGATTGATCCCCTGTTCAGCCGTATAGGCCAGCACATCATCCAGCACATTAAACAGTTTTCGTAAAACGGCCGTTTTATTTCGCTGCCGCGAATATCGGATCCTGTTATGCCAGAGTACAAAACCATCCTGTCGCACAACCCCGTAGTTAATTCCGGTACGTCCTACGTCTATTCCAATGGCCGTAGCAAACTTATACATTCGAAAATGTTTGAGCGTTGTTTGCAAATATAATAGGAAAGAATGGAATTATGGAATTTAAAGAATGAAGTGAACGATCTCACGAAGTGAAGTAAATAATTATTGAATAATGGAAAATGAGTACTATAGAAACTTGTGAGAACTCTTATAACTTAGCAGCAAGGCAAACTAACCGTGTTGCACAATATCCCGGAGTAGTACCGAGAAGTTATCTTGTAATCTCGCAGAGCAAGCACAGCCTTAGATACCAAAATAATACTGAAAAACCCTTGCTCCCGACATACAGGCAGTAAAATATTAAAAATATATCATCGCTTTCATCACTCCGTCACGGTATCCGGCCACCAATTCAAAAGCTTCACGGGTTTCTTCAAAAGAATAATGATGAGTTATCAAACGATTTATGTTCACCCTGTCCGATTCGATCAGATCAAGGGCTTCCTGCACGCTGTTCAGCTGACGCCGCACATTCTGTACCGTTATCTCCTTATGGCGGAAATCATCCACCGGGAAACGCCACTCATCAAACTCCGGGATGCCAATAATCATGATCTTGCCTCCGGGTTTCAGCAATTGCACAGCCTCGTCCATAGCTTCCTGTTGTCCACAACATTCAAATACCATGTCTGTTCCCAAAGGCTCCTGTTTCAATATCCCTTTCACCACATCTTTCCTGTCCGGGTTTCCGGTCCAGATCGCACCGGATTTTTTTGCCAGCACCAAACGCTCGTCAATCTTATCGGTCATATATACAGCCTCTGCACCATAAGCCAGTGCTGACAGGAGGACGCTCATCCCTATGGGCCCGGATCCAAGTATGGTGATTCTTTTCCCTTTCACCCCTCTGGAAAGCCTGACGGCATAAACCCCAATGGACAAAGGCTCACTAAAAGCTCCTTCTTCAAACGAGCTGCTTGGTTTCAGCGGGAACAATGAGCTCTCCGGCATGACAACATACTCGGACAGACAACCTTCCGCTTGTCCCGGTGTGCCCAGAAACTTCAGGTTACGGCAGGTGTGGGGTCTTCCCGAACAACACTGGTCGCAGACACCACAGGGCATGGCCGGATCGATAGCCACTTTATCGCCCGGTTTGACGCGCATCACCTCCGATCCTACCGCCTCCACCAAACCAGCCCCCTCATGACCTACTGTAAAAGGATAGTTTACCACCTGACTGCCAATGCGTCCCGTCAGATAATAATGAATGTCGGAACCGCAAACACCCACTGCCTTCATACGGATCAACACATCATGCGGAGATTGTATTTCCGGTTCCGGAACTTCTTTCATTTCCATCTGCCGGAGGCCTGTCAGCAGAAAAGCTTTCATATTCTTTTATATTAAGTTTCAAAAATAATAAAAGCTATACAAAGAATTTTATTATTTTAGACCAGTAAAACAATTCTTATGGAAGACATCATCAGAAATATCCTGAAACAGGAGGCGGAAGCTATACGAAACATTCCTGTTAATCACCAGTTTACCAAAGCGGTAGAGCTCATCCACGAAAGAGTTCATCAACTGGGAGGAAAGGTAATTGCCAGCGGGATGGGCAAAGCAGGGCAAATCGGCATCAACATTGCCACTACACTTTCGTCTACAGGAACCCCTGCTGTCTTTCTGCATCCCAGCGAAGCACAACACGGGGATTTGGGGGTAATCCAGCCTCATGATGTTTTACTGCTGATCTCCAACTCAGGGAAAACAAGGGAGATCCTGGAACTGATCGACCTGGTAGAAAAACTTTATCAAGGACTTCCCCTCATCGTTATCACCGGTAACCCAGACAGTTTACTGGCAAAAAGAGCCACCATAATTATTTATACCGGTCATCCTGATGAAGTATGCCCGCTGGGTCTCACTCCTACCACTTCAACTACGGTAATGACAGTTATTGGAGATACCCTGGTCGTGTTGCTGATGAAAAAAATAAATTTTACTGCCCAGGATTATGCAAAACGGCATCATGGAGGATATCTGGGAGAAAAATCAAGGCAAAAGGTAAATGGAACGATAAATAAGGAACAATGAATATAAAAAAAGTAAAATGTAAAATTAGACGTGAATAACATAATCTGTCCTTCTTTATCTTATTATAAAAAATGTGTGTAATTTCAAAATATAAAACCATGAGCAAAAAACTCTTTTCGATCCTGATTTTTCCCGCGCTGATTTTTTTTTTTCAGAGCTGTAATTGTAGGAATCAAAACACGCTGCCCCCCGAGCTAGAGAACCCACATGTCTTTAAGGAGAACACAACACCTCCGCATGCAACATTCTTTCCCTATGACAAGGTGGAACAGGTCATTGCCAACAATCCTTCGGCTTCTCCCTGGTATATCCTGCTGAACGGCACCTGGAAATTTCACTGGACCGATAGTCCGAAAGACCGGCCTATGAACTTCTACAAGCCTGAAGTAGATGTAAGTAACTGGGATGAAATACCCGTGCCCTCCAACTGGGAGCTGCAAGGGTATGGAGTTCCCATATATGTTAATATCCCATATGAGTGGACCACAAATCCTAACCCTCCTCACGTACCCCATGATCATAATCCTGTAGGATCATACCGGCGTGATTTCCAGATCCCGCAGAATTGGGATGGCCGGGAGATATTCATCCATTTCGGGGCGGTCAAATCAGCCATGTTTATCTGGGTCAACGGTCATCGTGTAGGCTACAGCCAGGGCAGCAAAACACCCGCCGAATGGGATATTACCAAATATGTAAAGCCGGGCAACAACACGCTGGCGGTACAGGTGTTCCGCTGGAGTGACGGTTCTTTTCTCGAGTGCCAAGATTTCTGGCGCATCAGCGGGATTGAGCGGGATGTCTATCTGTTTGCCACGCCTAAAACCTCCATACGTGATTTCTTTGCCAACGCAACCCTTATCCACAATTACAAAGACGGACTACTTACCGTCAGCACAGAGCTGAGAAATTATGCTGTCCGTACCCGCAACAATGTCAAAGAGCTTACGCTCTCTCTTATTGATAAAAACGGGAAGTACATAGCTGTTCTGCAAAAACCCGTTGACCTGAAAGGCAAAGGCAAACAATTTATCACTTTTGAAAAAGAGATCCCTGCTCCGGCCACCTGGTCGGCCGAAACTCCAAACCTGTACCATCTGGTGTTGACACTGAAAGATGATCAGGGAAATATTACCGAGACCACGGGATGTGATATCGGCTTCAGGACTTCCGAGATCAGGAACGGACAATTCCTGGTTAACGGAAAACCTGTCTTAATCAAGGGAGTAGACCGGCATGAGCATGACCAGTACAAAGGGCATGTGATCAGTGAAGAACTGATGCTGAAGGATATCCGGCTGATGAAGGAAAACAATATCAATGCAGTCCGTACCAGCCATTATCCCAACGATCCGAAATGGTATCAGCTGTGCGACCGTTACGGCATCTACCTCGTGGATGAAGCCAATATCGAATCGCATGGCATGGGATACCGTCCCGACCGTACACTGGGCAACCGGCCCGAATGGATAGACGCTCACCTGGATCGTACCAGACGCATGGTGGAACGGGATAAAAATCATCCTTCGGTGGTAATCTGGTCACTGGGCAATGAAGCCGGTAACGGAGTGTGTTTCTATGCCACCTACGACTGGATCAAACAAAGGGACCATACCCGCCCGGTACAATATGAACGGGCACAGTTAGATTACAATACCGATATTTTTTGTCCGATGTATGCACGTATCGGATCTATCAGCAAATATGCCGAAACTCATCACGACCGGCCGCTGATCATGTGTGAGTATGCTCATGCCATGGGCAACAGTACCGGCAATTTTAAGGATTACTGGGAGGTAATACGGCACTATGACAATCTGCAAGGTGGTTTTATCTGGGACTGGGTAGACCAGGGATTCGTAAAGAAAACCCAAGACGGGAAGGAGTTCTGGGCCTATGGTGGAGACTACGGCCCCAAAGATGTACCCAGCGACCATAATTTCTGCATCAACGGACTGGTCAACCCGGATCGTTCCCCCCACCCGGGTCTCACTGAGGTAAAAAAAGTGTATCAGAATGTTCTGATCACTTCTTCTGCCCCGGAAAAAGGAAAAATCTCTCTTACCAATGAAAATTTCTTTCGCAATGCTTCTTATCTGAAAATGAACTGGGAGATCACGGAAGATGGAAAAGTTATCGCACAGGGAAACAGGGCTGACCTGAACATCGCACCCGGAGCCACCCGCGACTACACCCTGACTTTGCCTTCGGTCATGCCGAAACCCGGGCGTGAATATTTCCTGAATGTTTTTCTTCTGACAAAAAACAAGGAACCCCTTATCCCGGCCGGTTTTGTGCTGGCAAAAGAACAATTCGGGCTGAACCTGAAAGCACCGGCACCACAAGCCGTTCTTTCCGACATGACTCCGGTAAAAACGGAGGAAACAGATCAGTCCTATGTGATTTCGGGAAATGGCTTCAAAGCGGTCATAAATAAACAAACCGGCATTCTGGATCAGCTTGCCTACGACGGACAAAACATGCTGAAGAGAGGCCCCGTGCCTGCATTCTGGCGTGCTCCCACGGACAATGACTTCGGAGCCAATCTGAACATAAAACTGGGAGTGTGGCGCCATGCCGGAAATCACAGGAAACTGAAAAGCCTTACTGTAAATAAAGACAACAACCGGAAAGTGACGGTACATGCTGTCTTTGACTTGCCTGATGTTTATTCCACTTATGAAATGAATTATGCTGTTTATGGTGACGGGACGATCCGCGTCACCAATCATTTCATGCCGGGAGACTCGATCCTTCCCGAGCTACCCCGCTATGGGATGGATCTGCAAATGCCTGAAGATTATGCCCAGGTTACCTGGTATGGCCGCGGTCCGCAGGAAAACTACTGTGACCGGAAATCCGGAGCTTTTGTAGGACGCTATCAAAGCAGTGTGGATAATCTCTTCTTCTCCTACATAAGTCCCCAGGAAACAGGCACACGCACAGATACGCGCTGGGTAGCCATCCGTAACCACGACGGAAACGGGCTTTTGTTTGTGGGATTGCCACTGGTAAGCTGGTCAGCTCTTTACTATACCGAAGAAGATCTTACCCAGCCTTTCCGGGGCAGTATGCATCCTTATCAACTGAACAAGGAAGACTTTGTCAATATCCACATGGACATGAAACATATGGGCGTAGGAGGTGACAACTCGTGGGGTGCCCGGCCTCATCCGCAATATATGATCCCGGCCAAGGAATATTCACACAGTTATCTTATCAAACCATTAAAGAAAAATGAAGATCCGGGAAAAGTAAGCCATCTGATATACCGATAGACAAATTATTTTCGCATAATAAAGAACACCGGACAACATCCGGCGTTCTTTATTGTTGAAACAAAGGTGTACTCAGGTATTTCTCACCCCGGTCCGGAAAAATAACCACAATTTTTCCTTCGTGCAATTCTTTAGCTATCTTCCTTGCACCAAATAACGCTGCCCCGGAACTCATTCCTGCAACAATTCCTTCCTGCAACGCCAGATCCCGGGTAGCCTGATAAGCCTCTTCCGTAGTTACCTCAATGATTTTATCGGGGACCGATGGATCATATATCCCGGGAACAATGGCTTCCAGGAGATTCTTCAACCCCTGTATTCTGTGATCTTTCTCGGGTTCCACACCAACAATGCAAATATCCGGATTATATTCTTTCAGTCGTTTCCCAACTCCCATCAAAGTTCCGGTAGTGCCTATAGCTGCTACAAAACATGTAATATCCGGTACCTGGCGGATAATTTCAGGGGCTGTTGTCCGATAATGCGCTTCAATGTTGGCCGGATTATCAAACTGAAAAGGCATCCAATAGCGGCCAGGGTCTTCAGAAAATATTCTCCTGGCTTCATCTATGGCACCATCGGTACCCAGCGCCGGATCTGTTTCAACAATTTTTGCTCCCATGGCACGCAAAATCGTCTTACGTTCACTACTCATGGCCGCCGACATTGTCAACATTACCGGATACCCTTTTGCTATACCCACCATTGCCAACCCAATACCGGTATTTCCCGAAGTAGGCTCAAGAATCACCTTATCTCCGTCCAGCAAGCCTTTCTTTTCGGCAGCTTCAATCATAGCCACGGCCACCCGGTCTTTGACCGAACCCCCGGGATTCTGTCCTTCCAGCTTTGCATATATAACTATTTTTCCGGAAATACAGGAGCGCAGTCTGACCACGGGGGTATTCCCAATCGAATCAATAATACTATTATATACCATTTCAATACAGTTTAAAATTAAAAACTCCCGGCTTAGGACCGGGAGTCTCAATACGAAAATATCTTTCTAAACTAAATATTACTTACATAACATCGTATTCTTCCCGGTAAAAATCCATTCGGGAACAACAACAAATGCCATATGCATAATATTTATTCATCTTCAGCGATTACGGACTGCTAATATAGAAAAAAGTTTACTTCCAAACAATCATATTGAAATCTTTTAAACGAAATTTCTTTATTACACCTCACCCGAAACTTTCTCTGAAAGTTAATACCTTTCCTCAAGGAGAGGCATAAGCAGCTCCCCGGAACTCCGAAGAATTCTTTTGAATGAACTATCCCGGGGAATCCCTGATGTATCACAAGGTATTATTTGTTTCCGACCAAAAGTGTCGTGGAAATGAATCTTCCCGCTGCAAGCAGAGGTGATATCATTATGGAGTTGTTAATATTTTCGCCCCTGGCAGCAGGAATTCCCCCCTTCCTTGTCCTTCTCCTGACGGATTGTCCGCCTTTTGGCGGATTAAAGTTGATTAATGCATGGAAATCAGAAAATACTCAAAAATTACCGATCTGTTTTTTGTCGGGATAAGGCTAAAACGACACTCCCTTATAGACACGGGACTTATCCAGCGGTACAAGGTATCCGGAATAATTCAGTTGTGCCGAAGAAGTTCCTTTGATGGTAGCATCCACTCTGAGTGTAGCCCCTATGGCCGACAAATGTACAAAAAGAGTCCCTCCGGAAGAAACGATTCGAAAATCCACGAAATACATTCCTTTTTTATTCGTTTTAAATTTATATTCCCGGAGATTCCCTTCTTCAAAACTACCCCCCACTCCGTTATAACCAACATGGCTCCCGTCGGCAAACTGAAAAGCAACCTTATCCCCGTTTACCACAATAAAATTAAAGGTGCGGGTAACCGATATCCGCTGTCCCTGCTTGCCGGATACAAAATCGGCTTCAAGCACAAACTTCCGGCTTTCAATCATTTTTTTTGTAAGCTCTTTGTTCATAGCTTCTTCTCGGGCCCTGGCCTCTTTCTTGGCTTGTTTTTCACGTGCCCTGAGTTCTTTCTTGCTTTGTCCGTATCCTGCCGAGGCAATCATCAGCACCGACATCATCACAATAACGATCTTTTTCATTTTCATTTATTTATAAAGGTTTATTTTTTAAACAATCTGTTCCTAATCTTTTTCAAAAAGTGTATGTAATGCCCAGTGTAGTCTGGAACATGTTAACAGGTATTTCTACGCTTTTTTCCTGATAGGGTTTTTCGGTAATCCCTTCTTCATAAACATAATTTACCCCAAAGCTCGTTTTTGTTCCTACATAATCCACTCCAAGCCTTAAGCCATAATTTCCGGAAGAGTTGTAAGCAATACCGGCACCTACCAAATAGGCCAGTTTCACACTCTGTCCCGAAGACATTGAATGCAGTTTATTCTCTCCCGATTCGATATCCATTTTCCAGGTGGGCGGCATCACAAAGCTCATCCCTCCCATTGCCCGCATCTCAAGGTAGATAACCGATACAGGAAGGGAAAGCACGGGCCCCACCAATGCATTCACATTACTCCAAGGAGTAGTGACAAACTGAACAAGAGCATCCGGAGAAATCTCTACATCCGGAAAAAGTTCTTTCAGATGGGCAGTGATATCATCCTGTAGTGTCACATCATCCAGAAAGTTCATCCCATAGGTGAGGCCTCCTGTAAAACCGATCCTTCCCAGAAAATAAGTCCCTTCAAAAGACATCATAAATCCGGAGCCTGCATATCCGTTGGTCTCCAAACCATTATCACTAAACTTTCCTACCGGAACACCTATACCGAATTTCATATCCAGATAATCATCTTGAGCAAAGCCCGTCACAGACATCAACAAACCGGCAAAAAACAGCCCTATAAATATCTTCATATGCTGCTTTTTTAAATACTCTTTTTGTACGGTAAAAATATAAAATTATCACAAAACAAAGAAATGACTTATCTACTGATTTTCAATCCGATAACAATCAGGTCAATAATAAATTTCAGAAAAATCGTATCAAAACGGAAAATCTTCGGTTTTTTCCAGGGGATTTTCAAGTTTTTCTTCTTTGGGTTTTTCGGCCAGATTATGAATCTCATTGCCATCCACATAAATGGCTTTGAAAGGGGTTGTGGGACACACATGTTCACAGGCTCCGCACCCGATACAGATATCATCGTTCGTTTCCGGGATAACCAGATCCTCTTTATAGGGAACCATATGAACCGCTTTGGTCGGACAATGTTCCGCACAGGCACCACAGTTGGTTTCATCCGTATAAACCACACAATTTTCTTTTACAAAATGAGCCAGCCCCGTTTGTACCGTCTGTTTGGCCTCTTTTTTCAGAGGGAGGATCGCTCCTGTAGGACAAACCTCCGTACAACGTACACAGTCATAATTGCAATAGCCACTATGATAATCCATTGTGGGTTGCATGATCCCCGCCAGACCATATTGCATGAATGCAGGTTGCAACACATCGGTAGGACAGGCATCTATGCATAATGAACAGGCGGTGCAATAGTCGGTAAAATGACGGATGCTCAAGGATCCGGGGGGAGTTACCGGAAAATTTTTCTTCTCGGGAATGGTTGTAGGTTTGGCATTTTTAACGTACTCCTTAGCTTTTGAAATGCCTGTTATTCCGGCAAGAAAAGCCAGAGACCCGAGAATAAACACTCTTTTTCCGGGATCATGATCCCCATTGAACATCTTCCTGTTACTTTCCCGGACTTTAACGGGTTTAATGACAGAGTCGGTTTTCAGGGCTTTACGGGTTGTATAACTCATAGCTCCCAGTTTGCAGGAAGTCAGACAATCAAAGCATGTAACACACCGTGTTTCATCTACGGTCATGTTCACCACGTCAAGGCAGGAAGACTTGCAGGAAAATTCACAAAGATGACATCCCGTACAGGCCTGCGTATCGAATCTGAATTTAAATAAGGAAAACTTTGACAACAAACCCAGGAAAGCTCCTACGGGACATACCGTATTACAATATAAACGCCCCCGTGTAACGGACAGCCACAGCACAAGGCCCAAAATAATGACCGGAACAATATACACGGCAGCCTTTATCGGTTTAAGATCCACCGGATACAGGTAATACACATTTATCCTGGCCAGTAAAGGAGAGAACAGATTGTTAACCCAAACCAGCAAAGGTTTGACAAAGTAAGTCATGATACGCCCGAAATTGCTGTATGGATCCAGCAGCAGGAGCAGGTAAGTTGAACCGAAAACAAGCGCAACGGCAGTTATTCCCAGAATCGTATAACGCAAAATATTCTTTGCTTTCTGGTAATGATACCTGCCTTTCCGTCTCGACTTGAATTTTCTGGAAATATAAGCCACTACATCCTGCAAAACACCGAGCGGACAGATGGTAGAACAGTAGATCCTGCCAAACAATAAAGTCAGGACTATCACTACGATAAATCCAAAAACCGTAATCTTCAGTACAGTAAAAAACTTAAGAAAGGAAGGCACAAATTGCAAGGATAAAACCGTACTGAACAAGCTTTCCGGAATCATTTTCCGGTAATCCAGAAAAAGCAGGGATGTAAGAATCAGAAAGAACAGCGAAACCACCACTCTTAGTTTTTTCAACCAGTGTACATTCATTTTCTGATTCAGATTTTTATCCTGCTAATATTCAATTTAGATAAATCTATGTTTCCGGCGTGCATCTCATGGGCAAGGCGAATGTATCTTATGGAGGCTGGATCTACCCCGAATATTTTTGCCGCAGCAGCATCGGCAGCTACCATATCGGTAGTCACAATCTGGGCTTTCATTTTGACCACATCGCTTTTGGATACTCCTCTCGGTCCGTTTTTCATCATAACATTATAAGCATCCACCACCACCAGATCGGGTTTCCGGCTGTATGTAGCATAATCGGCAATACACTGGTTCAGGTCATTGCGGTGCCAGTATCTGCGATCCCAGATCACCCCCATCAGGTTTTTCATGCTGATGGTTAGTTTGGCAGCATCATGACTTTTTAAAATGGGAACATTGATAAATACATCGGAATCCAAGACCAGCTCGTGTACTTTCACTTTTTTCAACCTTTTTCCCCGGGCTAACTCAATTTCCTGATAATAACCCTCCGTATTTCCCGGAACCATCTTTCCTCTTGCAGACTTCACATATTTTTCAATGCCACTGTCCTTGTAACACTTTGTCCATGTATCGCATGTATTATCAAAGACTAACACTTCTTTGGCTCCGGCCTGATAGCAATGTTGCACGATCCGTTTGATCAGTAACGGGTTGGTGGTGGCTGCCCGTTCAGGTGGAACATCCCACCCGATATTGGGTTTCACCACCACTTTCTGACCTTTTTTCACAAAATGCTCCATGCCGCCCATAGCGGCAATGGCCCTGTCGAACATCACATCCGGTTCACCACCGCGGACTGCAGCCATATCCGGTAAAGCAAAAGCCGACGGTCCTGCCGTCAATGTCTTATAGCTACCCAGACTCATGACAGCACCCAAACCCAACCCTACACCTGCCGATTTAAGAAAAAAATCTCTCCGCTTCATCGTGTCTTCTTTTTGTTCATATCATTTCAACATATAAAGATAAGTAAATTATTTATCCGTTCGGATATTTACATTATTTTTATGATCCTGTTTAAAGGATACAACCATGCGTACGCACAAAAAAAAAATATTATACTATCAATGTTTCTCTGGCATCAGTGGGGATATGAATCTGGGAGCCATGGTAGATCTGGGGGTTCCGGAAGAATATCTTATCGGGGAACTGGAAAAGCTCGAATTGTCCAACGTTAAGGTATCTTTTGAAAAAGATTCCCGCAATGCCATTTACGGCACCAATGCCATGGTTACCGTAACACATCCTACACAAGTCTCAAGGAATCTGAAAGAGATCCGGGAGATCATCGATGATACCTCCCTGAATCAGGCTGTAAAGGATACAGCCAAAGCTATTTTCCAGGTGCTTGCCGAAGCAGAGGCAAAGATACACCGTTCTTCTCCTGAAAAGATCCATTTTCATGAAGTGGGAGGCGAAGATGCAATCATTGATATTGTCGGTGCTGCCATTGCCTTTCATTATCTCCAGGTAGATGAAGTCTGGGCATCCACCATAGAGCTGGGACAGGGATTTGTCAAAAGCGCCCATGGCACCCTTCCCGTACCTGCTCCTGCAACCGTAGAAATACTGAAAAACAAACCTGTACATTTCGGAGGTGCTGATTTTGAAACCACCACCCCGACAGGGGCAGCCATCCTGGCAACCCTGGTAACACGGTTTACCGATGACCCCGGCATGTCTATTCTGCAGATGGGATATGGCATAGGAAAGCACCAGAGAACCTCACGTCCCAACCTCCTGCGTACATTTTTGGCTGAAAGCATAGAAAACACAAATCTGGGCGAGGAGATAGCCGAAGAAATTGAATGCACCTTAGACGATATGAACCCGGAATGGTACGACTGGATCATAACCAGACTTTTCGAGGCCGGAGCCCAGGATGTTACGTTAACTCCGGTATTTATGAAAAAAAACCGGCCCGGAATGAAAATATGCGTACTTGCTCCTGTTGAAAAAAGTAACAGAATCGGCCTGATCCTGCTAAAAGAAACAACGACCATAGGTTTTCGGCGTCGCCGGGTCCGGAAAAATTTCCTGGTCAGGAAGATTTCCTCCCTGGATACCCGGTATGGAAAGGTCAGAATCAAAGAAGCTTACCTGGGAGACACCCTGATCAACCGGAAACCCGAATATGACGACTGCAGAAAAATAGCCATGGATCAGAACCTTCCGCTAAAACAACTCTATAATGAAATCAATATCTTATTGAATGACGCAGATAGAAAAAATAAAACATAAAGGTTTTCAAAAGCTGGTAGCATTTTTGCCGGATCATGCACCTGCCGCACTGGCCTTTTCAGGAGGTACAGACAGTGCTTTTCTGGCTTTTGTGGCATCCAGGGTGATCCTGCACTTTTCAACCTATACCTTTGACACGCCTTATATGAACCGGACAGAAATCAGGGAGGCCAGGGAATTCTGCGAAAAATATGAAATCTCCCACACTGTAATTTCTCTGCCTATACCGGCAAGTGTCCTGAACAATCCCCGGAATCGTTGTTATCTCTGCAAACTCACACTTTTCACAACTTTTAAGAAAACCGCAGCACATGACAGGATGCAATATTTCTTTGACGGTACCAACATGGATGATACACAGGAATACCGCCCGGGAAGAAAGGCCTTGAAAGAACTCGGGATTATCAGTCCCTTGTTGGAAAGCGGACTGACAAAGGAAGATATCCGCAACCTCTCAAAAGAACTGGGCCTTCCGACCTGGGACAAACCTTCCAATGCCTGCCTGCTGACCCGTTTGCCATACAATCACACAATCACCAAAGAGATTCTGGAGCGTATCGAAAAGGCCGAATCTTATCTTCACAGGCTGGGATTTGGAAACCTGCGGGTCAGGACTCACCATAATCTGGCACGCATTGAAATTCCTGAAAAAGACTTTCCGATGATCATCAGGAATGAGATAAAAGACAAGATCCTTCAGAAATTCAGAAAGCTTGGTTTTGATTTTGTCACGTTCGATCTTCAGGGATTCAGGAGCGGTAGTTATGATAACCTTTGATAAAAATACCTATGGACAACAAAGATCTTGAAAAATTACTGAAAGACGTAAAAAGCGGGACCCGCAGTGTAGAAGAGGCCTTGCATGAACTACAGTCTTTTTCCATAAAAGACCTTGGGTTCGCCAAGCTGGATTATCACCGGGAGCTGAGGCGCGGGTACCCGGAGATCGTCTATGCCGCAGGGAAATCCGTTGTGCAGCTTGAAGGCATCGTAAGAGACATGCTTGAACATGACAATAATATCATCATCACGAAAGCTTCCAAGAAAAAATACGATGTGGTAAAAAAGCTGGCACCGAAAGCAAAGTATTACAAAGAAGCAAAGATCATAAGCATCCGGAAAAAAGAACCGGTGTTGCCGAAAACTTATATTTCAGTCATCACCGCCGGGACTTCCGACATACCTGTGGCGGAAGAAGCAGCAGTCACGGCAGAATTATTGGGAAATACCGTCCGTCGCATCTTTGATGTGGGTGTGGCAGGCATTCACCGGCTCACCGTCCATCTTGACGAGATCCGTAAATCCCGGGTTGTCATTGTCATTGCCGGGATGGAAGGGGCCCTGGCCAGTATTGTGGCAGGCCTGGTGAACATCCCGGTAATAGCTGTACCTACCAGCGTAGGCTATGGTGCCAACCTGCAAGGCATATCCGCCCTGCTGGCCATGCTCACCAGTTGCAGCGGCGGGGTGGCTGTGGTAAATATTGACAACGGATTTGGTGCAGGATACTATGCCGGTATGATCAACCGGTTATGACCTTTTCCCTGTAACCCCCCATTTATGAATCAAAAAAACGTGTTTTCAGTATCTATGGAAAAAGAACCGATTATTCTTTTATCAACAGCCTATCTGCCTCCTATTCAGTACGTATCAAAATTTTTGTTGGGGAAAGTCCTTATTGAAAATGACGAAAACTATATAAAGCAAACCTGGCGCAACCGTTGTGTTATCACGGGACCCAATGGAATACAGACACTTGTAGTCCCTGTTAAGAGAGGCAGTTTTCATAAAATCCACATAAAGGATGTCGAAGTGGATTACGATCTTCCCTGGGTCAGGAATCACCTCAGAACATTCAATACCGCTTATAAACACTCTCCCTTCTACGAATATTATATTGAGCATCTGGAACAGGTTTACAGAAAAAAGATCCGTTTTCTGCTGGACCTGAACAGCACGTTGCTGGATATATTGCTGAAATTAC
>DRPN01000020.1 GCA_011374625.1 Bacteroidota bacterium | reverse complement strand
CCGTAGTCATTCTGTAAACCTAAATATTGGAAAAGCACAGTAGGCTTCCATTTAAACTTTCCTTTTCCTACCAAAACGCCGACTGTTGCCAGATAATGATAGTCTACCGGATTAAAAGATGTTAATTTTTCGGTGAAAGACGTGTCCGTCATACCGTAGGTAATCATCCCGGGCACGGACAGTCCTGCAAATAATCGCGAGTTATAATAATAAACCCCGAAACCGAAGTTCTGTCGAAACACGGAATTATTTACAAATACCGGATCGGAAGGATCGTATTTCAAACCGTCAAAGTTTTCCTTTTTACACTCGGCCGTAGCCCTGATCCCCATGGACAATACCGAATTCTCAAAATGAATCCGGTATGCATAATCAAAAGAACCATACATTGTCTGATAAGCTCCTTCCTTATTACTACCCAGCACCATTCCCAGGCCGACACGATCATTTTTCAGAGGCATATGTGCACCAATTTGTTGATAGATGGGAGAGCCGGGTAAGGCAGTCCACACCTGTTTATAACAACCCGAAAGGCTGAAAACGCCCCTACTGCCGGCATATGCCGGATTAATCACCAGACCATTGACCATATACTGGCTATACTGACCCTGTATCCCTGCGATTACAACCAAAATGAAAAACAATATACCTGAAATTTTCTTTATCATACGGTTCATTATTTATTCCGCTTGATCACAATATACCCTTTAATATTTTTCTGTATTGTCCCCTTCAACTCAAGTATATAATAATAGGTGCCGTCCGGCAGGGGTTCGTTGTTATTATTTACGCCGTTCCATCCGCAAACTGTCCCGGTATTCTCCGCATGCATGAAGTTATCCGTCCGGAACACCGTATTCCCTTTGTTATCAAAAATAATCAATTTATTTTCAATATTATCCGCTCCAGTAATAACAAGATAATCATTTATATTGTCCTGATTGGGAGAGATCGCATAATTCTCTGCTTTGAAATCAAGCACGGTCACCCGGACACTGCTTTCCCTGGCCGGACACACACCGTTAACAACCGACACATAGAAAACATTCTCACCCATATCCAGATCTCTGGCATGGATAATAAGGTTATGTACATCATCGATGATAGCACTGGATTCAAAAGTCCATGTCAGTTCCCCCACCTGCGGATCCTGCCATGTGGCAGAGAGAGTCACCTCATTTGTTCCGGGCTCCAGGATAGTATCAGCTCCGGCAAAAATATCCCCGGGCTCCTGCCAGAAAGTAATGGAAGAAACATCCGTTTTGACAGGACACACTCCATTGGCAACATGCAGGGTAAGATCGTAGACACCTTCTGAGTCAGCGGTGGCTACAGCACGGATATCCAGGGTGTCTGACAGGGTGATCCCGGCAGGGGCTGTCCACCACCATTTGCCATAGGGAGGAGCTACTCCCTGTAACGTATAGGATAACCCGCACACCTCATCGTTCCCGCCGGCATCAGCCTGGGGTTGTCCGTCCACCCGCACGCTTGCCAAGCCGGTCAGATCGGTTGGCCGTGCCTTACATCCAACCTGATCTGTCAACGCCGACAGGGTATAAGTGTATTGTGTGAAAGCTACTGAAGACCCCGGCGATACGTGAACATTCTCAGAAGATGTGGAGTTGATATCGACAGTAGCCGTATTCCCGTTCCCGTCATCATATTCAACTGTCCATGGACCATTAACGCCGTTAACCTGAAATACAAGATCCACCCCGGCACCGTCACAGACAGTTGTATCTAAAGGTAAAATCATCGCCGAGGGCAGAGGATAAATGTTTATTCTTATTGGAGGTGTTGTATCCTTGCATGTGTGGGCCAGCCCGCTGAAAACAATTCTCCGGTAATACCTCTCTGTCGTCAGTCCCGGTGTCTGATAGTTCTGTTCTGTACTGTTTCCCGTCACACTGTTCCACACAGTATTATCATCACTCTCTTCCCAGGTAAAGATATAAGAACCGTCACCACCAGCAGGGGCACTGCCGATAATGAGTGTCGAATCTTCCTCGCAGATGGAATAATCGGCAGGCAGGAAATTTTGCGTAATCGCCGGTAAAATATGTAAAGCGATCGTATCACTGATAACCTGACACATGCCCGAGGTAACTTGTCTTCGCACTAATGTAGTGGTATTTAAAACCCCCGGATCATAATCCGGAGTATTTTCCCCGGTGTTGTTCCAAGTGGTTCCTCCGTCTACACTCATGTTCCAGGTGTAATCATAAGTGCCGTTCCCTCCGGCGATGGGTGTTGCCTCAGGCACCAGCCTGTTAAGTGGTTGTCCTGCGCAGACAGTGGTGTCCTTTCCTCCGGAAAGAGTCTGTATTCTATAATGATCGATAGCCGGATCCACCAGGATCGTAACTAGTCCAGACGTATCACGGCATACATCCGAAAAAACGATACGGCGGTAGTAAATCGTGTCTGACAGAGGTCCCGGACTGTAACCAATGCCTGTATCTGTTTGAGACCCGGCCGTAAAATTCACATTGTCAAGGCTCTCCTCCCACAAATAAGTATAAGCACCATTCCCTCCGCCGGGATTGGTGCCAATCAGGGGGACAGGAGTTTCTCCCTCACAAATGTGCTGGTCTGCTGTTATTTTGTTGTTGACAATACGAGGCCATTCACACAACAGAACCTCATTACTGGTATCAGCACAAGTTTGGCGTAATCCGGAAAAGACCACTCTCCTGTAAAACACCTGTCCCGGGAACAACGACGATGATGTATCCGGTTGATATATGGATGTATTGTTTACACCATAAGCCAAATTCCATGAATTATGATCCGGTGTTTCGATCCACAGGAAAGTATAATTATTATCTCCCCCTGTCGGGTTTGTGCCCGTCAACTGGGCAAATGTAGCCCCCTGGCAAATAGTTTGGGAATCTCCGATGATATTGTTGGCGATAACGGGCAACACATTAATGACTATCGTATCGCTGATATCCGAACATTTTCCTGAATAAACCGTCCGCCTGTAAAAAGTTGTATCTTTAAGGGCTGGAGGCATATAAATATCTCCTGTATTCATCCCTTCGGCAGGAGTGAAGGTTATACCGTCAGTGCTCTCCTCCCAAAAATAAAAATAGGTTCCGTCACCACCTACAGGTGAATCAAAAGCAGGCAAAATAGCATCCGTTATATGTCCGGCACAGATCACCGTATCAAAACTGAATACATTTCGTTGTATCTCCGGCTGTACAATCACGGCAACTGCTTTGCTGACATCCACAATCTTTGTTGGTGAATTATCCGTAACAATTCTTTTATAATACACTGTATCATATAAATTGATATTCAGATTCAGATTATCTCCGGTTTCTCCGGAGATAGTATCCCATACTATTCTGTCATCACTTTTTATCCATTTGTAATTGTAAGGACCCATTCCTCCTTTGGGTGCCGAACCCAGGATTTCCGGAACGGTTTCTCCTTCACAGAGGGTATCAGAAATTTCTCCGTTGCGGATGGAGTAAATGGAATTAAAAAGAAATCCTGACAAAACCAAGCTCAAATCGTTCGAAAAGATTCCTTGAACACCGTCACTTGCAGTATTTGTACATCCTCCTTCGATATTTCCTTTGGCTCCTCCTGCAATATTAAAAGTAAGATTTCCGGAAGATGAATTGTTTCTGTACCATATAAGACCGCCGCCGCCACCGCCGCCGGGGCCGGAACAGATTGATCCGGTTGTAGATCCTCCCTGTCCTCCCGCTGCAATTACTGTAAGACTATCTATATATTCATTCACATCAAGCAATACAGTTCCTCCGGCGCCACCACCACCAGCAGCAGCAGTAGCAACTGCGGTCACTGTTTCCCCACTGGCATTAATAATATGGCCATTTGCCACGAGTGTATTTGCCAGAATAATAACTACTCCGCCTCCTCTTCCTCCGGGTGTTGCCGTAAGTCCATCTGACTGGGTTCCTGATCCGCCGCCACCACCCATGAAAATCCTCTTATCCTCTTTCCAGGTAGAGATTCCTCCGGACACGTCTTTCCCTCCCAAACCATAGCTGTCCCGAAGGGTTCCGCAGGTTAAAGCTTCAGGACCTCCCCATCCTCCGGCACCCATATTTGCTCCACCTCCACCTCCGGAATACCGGCCATTACCGCCACCGCCACCATTGAATAAAGGGCCACGTCCTCTGGCATATTGTGGATATACCGGGTTACCGGTCAAAAAGTTATAAGTCGTCAATCCTTCACCCTTCGCCCCCGCGCTATCGGAAGTAGCTGAAAAATAAAGGGAATCATAACCGGTATTAACATTGGTACACTCTCCGTTCCCATCCACAGGAATACCCCCCTTAAAACCCTTTGCACTGACATCAATATCTGCATTCAACGTTAGGACATTGCCAACAATGATAGCAAGGACCCCCCCGGTCCCCGCAGCACTGTCCCAGGGAGGACAGGTGAGAATTCCGTTAACGGTAACATTATTATATCCCGGCACTTTGATCAGTTGAACATCTCCGTTAACATCATAAGTATTGGTCATATCAACCGTAAATATCACCTGATTACCGATAACCGACTGAATGATCAGAAACTCATATTTCCCTGTATTATTGGGATTCTGGGGGTCCCCGAAATTTATCCCTGTCACATCAATACCCACCCCTTTCATCTGCTCTAACAATACCGTATCTCCGGCAGAAAATACCGAAGCATCCGACAGGGTTATCCTGTCAAAACCATCTATGGAAACAACCCGTGCATACTGGTTTACTATACCGGAAATATAAGTCTGTGAATACCCTTTTGCAAATAAAAGATATCCTCCAAGGATCAATAAAATAATTTGTCTTTTCTTCAGCACAATTTTCGCCTAAATTATTAACAAAAATAATTAAAACCTTTATTATTGCAATTTACTTACCCCGGAATTTCATTCACTGTCGGGAACATAAAGAGGCAATTCTACTATAAATGTTGTCCCCTGCTCCTTATTCGGCTCAAACCACACCCTGCCTCCGGTATCTTCAACATATTTTTTCACAATGGCCAGACCCATACCCATGCCGGAGGATTTGGTCGTAAAATTCGGTTCGAAAAGCTTGTCCTCCTGTCCCTCAGGAATCCCTTCACCGTTATCCCTCACCAGAACTCTGACATTGTTATCCGCACTTTTCTTTTCAACAATAACTTCTATTTTACCATCCTTCCTGCCTAAAAGTGATTGTATGGCATTTTTCAGTAAATTGGTAAAAACACTTTCCAGTAAATCTTTGTCAGAAAACACCCAAAGCTTATTGACATCGGGCGTCTGAAGCACAAATTCGATCTCATGCTGGGCACGGAAAAGGTAGATCGTATCCTGCAACAGCCTGACAATATCCACCGGTTCATTTCTCATCCTCGGTAACCTGGCAAAATTGGAGAAAGCAGAAGCAATGTATGAAAGCCGGTCAATCTGCTCTATCAAAGTCTGTGTCAGCTTTTTAAACCGGATATCAAAATCATCAGCCTTATCTTCCCGGGCTCGCTGCAACTGTTGAACACTTAATTTCATCGGTGTCAGAGGATTTTTGATCTCATGGGCTATCTGCCGGGCCATTTCCCTCCAGGCACTCTCCCTTTCCGATTTCGCCAGCAGTTCCACATTTCTGGCTAATTCATCTATCATTCGGTTATAGGCATTCACCAGACTGGCAATCTCATCACTCCCTTTATAAACAATATGCTCATATTCTTTTCCCAGTCTGAACCGGCCTATCCTTTCCTGTATGGCCCGCAGGGGAGTGGTGATCTTGTCCGAAACAATCACTGCCAGAACAATAGCAATCAAAATCATGACTACCATGTAGTTTACAATGCCCACTATCATGTTGGATACTTCCCGGGTCAGAACATATTGCTTTGTAAAATAAGGAAGATTCAGGTAGGCCAGCAAATGTCCCTCATTATTGAGAAAGGGCATATATGCAGATAAATAGCGCAAATCCCCCAATGATTCTTTCTGGATTAATTCGGATTTTTTCAATACGGATAACTGATAAAATGCATCCTCATTCATATAGTTCCCCGTCAGCTCTTTCTCAAAGATCTCAGGTCGTGATGTTGCCAGCAACCTGCCGACAGTGTCATAGAGATTAATATCTGAATAAAACACATTAGAAAACTTGACCAACAGATCATTCAGACTGGCATATTGAGGAGAACTCCAGCTTTTATTTAATGAAGTTTCATAACTCAGCTTGTGTTCCATTTCCACATAAACACTTAACACTTTTTCTGAGAGGTTTTTATAATGATTCTCCCGGAATTGCCTGATATTGAACAATACCGAGCCGGTACCAATCAGTACCAACGTAAAAAAAAGCAGTGAGATCATCCACCATTGGATTTTCTGTTTCAACAAACGGGGACACAGCTGAATACTTACCGGAAAGACACTTCTGCAAAATGTAATGGCAAATAGTAAAAAGAAAAAAATAAAGAAATAAGAAAAAGAAACAAGATAATCCTTGAAGTGTCTTACCGGCATACTCAAGATTACCATAACAGGACTGTTTTCATGATATACAAGATGCAGGTAATCGTCCATCCGGAGAAACGAAAAAGAATTGGTATCCCGTGCAAACATTTTATTGGTCAGACAATACTGATAGTCTCCGTTCTGTGTCACGAGATTTCCGTTATAATACTTTGCATAGGAATAAATCCCCGGTTTTAACTCCCTTGATGTGGCACTGTTAAGGAGCAATTCCGGATAACCAAGCTGTTCATACATCAATTTAGAATCCAATTGGAGAAACAATCCATTCGAATCACCCGGAACTATTGAAGGATAATAAAATGCTCCGAAATAGCTGATCTGACCATTTTGATTGTCCAGATAATAAAATCGGGTATCCCGGATAGGTGTACCGGAAAATTTGATAAGATCCCGGAAAAAATCGAAACAGGAAGTCAGTTGTTCTTCATTCACCTCCAATCCCATCTCCGGCGTACACAAATAAACGGATAGATAATACTTATTCCAGTATCCCTTGAAAAATCGCATAGTAAGATACTGAACGATATTACTCAGATCCCTGGAAGTATATGACGTTTTTCTCATAATAAATTTCATCTCCGGGTCATTCTGTATCTTCCCGCTGATATCCCCCATCATCAACTCGGCCACAGGATCATGTTCGGCGCCCAAATTAACGGCAAGTAATTTCATATTTTGTTTTTCCTTTTCAAAAGACCGATCCATAATAAACCAGGTGGTATACAGACCTGTTAAGGCAGTTATGACCAACAAAGACACATAAACAGATTTTTGCTTGATCCGCAAAGCTGCCAGCAAAATCAAAAAAGTCAGCAAAACCGGATAATGAATATGGAAACCGAACAGATAAACAGCAATCAAAAATGCAATAACCGAAGCAATTAGAATTGCAATAATTGTTTTTGCAAATAACCGTACCAGAGGTTCCAGAATCTTATCAGTAAAAAGGATAAATGACATAAAAAGCATCCCGACGGAAATAATCCCGATAAAGGAATAAATATTTAGGCTCAAAATTTTATAGGGTTCAAAGCCTATGCTGGAGTTTAGGATCAATTGATAGAGTAATTCTGTAACCCCGAAAAAAAACAGGCCGGAGATAAAAATTCCCATAAAAGCCCATCCTGTAAGAATTCGCTTAGCATGAAAAAAATCTTTTACAGGAAAAACAAGCCATGCGAGATACAAAAAAAAGAAAACAAAAACGGAAAGTATAAAAAAATCCCCCAGAGACGGGATCCAGTTGGAATACGCAAAATAATAAGGGGAAAACAACGAAAGAGAATATACCGAGGCGGGGATATTCCACCGCTCCATCAGATATTTTAACAAGATAAGGACCAGAAATACTACCGGGAGAAAGATTCTTCCCTTCTTCGGATGAACCCGGAAAAGACTGATCAGGGAAATAAAAAAGAAAATAACCGCAATAAAATAAAAGAATGCAGAAAATACATTCAGCAACCATCCCGTTGTCCTGGATCCCGTTTTTACCAGACTGAACAAAAAGTCTCCGTTCGAGGAGTTAACAGGGATGCCGTTTTCGATAGGTGTGGTTGAAACTGTATAGCCGGGATCCAGCCAAGCACCGTGAAAGAATCTGGGTTTCAGGTATTTATTTTCATACTGATACTGTTTCCTTACCAGCACCAGACCGTTTATTGTCAAATCTCCATCCGAAAGCGCATGACAAATATACCAGCCGTTTCCCAGAAACACCAGGGCTTGTTTGTGATTGATTTTGTTGTTGACCGATATTGTATTATCTGTCCAGAAAACCAACGAATCGTTTCTGAACAGGAAAAGGGCTAATTCCTCATCCCGCATTTTTTTCTTCTCACTGGCACCCAGCAACTCATTATACCTGTTTCCAACGCCGGGAATCTTTTCCTTAACCGCCTCCATGATCCCAAGCATCTTTTGCTCACGATTGCTTATCCTTTTTTGAAAATGTCCGTAAATCGTATGTTCATACAATTGTTTGGCAAAATGACTTTCAAGTTCTATCCCCAGCACCAGAGACAATACTGAAAGAAGTAAAAAAAGGTAATATTTTGACCTCAATATTTTCATACTCTTATTCAGACATGATGATAAGGTTCACCATGGATAATAGTAAAAGCCCTGTACAATTGTTCCATTAGCAAAATACGTACCACCTGATGAGAAAAAGTCATAGGCGACAGGCTTATCACCTTGTCAGCCCTCCGGTAAACTTCATCACTAACCCCGAAAGCCCCTCCAATAATAAACGCCAGGTTTTTGTTACCCTCTCCCATTTTTTTTTCCAGAAATTTTGCAAATTGTACCGAGGTAACTTGCTCTCCGCGTTCATCAAGCAATATAACAAATGTTTTTTTATCCAACGCTTTCAATAACAGTTTCCCCTCAATCTGCTTGATGGCCTGCAAATCTTTCGGGGTTTTTCCGGGGGATAATTCACGAATGGAAAAAGGTAAATACCTCAGGATACGTTTTTCATACTCCTCAATCCCTTCTTTCAGATATCTCTCAGATTTTTTCCCCGTAAAAAAAACTGTTATCGTCATTGTTTTTTTATCAATTCAAATAGACAGAGAAATTCCGGAAGAAATCCGGAGTTCATCTTAAAAATCATACTAAATTACAAATTCAGGATATTTTATTAAATTGCAAACAAACATTGGTTCGATTTTTGATAATTACATTTTTATCTATTCAATTATTGGACAAGATATTATAAAAATGAGAAAAGTGAGCAAACCTATAATATTTTTTTTAGTGATCCTCTTTCCCATCTTCCGGACAGAAGAGAGTCATGCTCGGGCTTCCATTCCGGATGGGATCATCAAATCTATCCGCAAGGGTGATGCTGACGGATTAGCTGCTTATTTCAACACCTCTGTCCAACTGGTTATTCTGGAAAAGGGGAATATTTACAGCCGTTCGCAGGCGTCCATGATCATGAAGGATTTTTTCAGGAAAAACCACCCCCGGAGTTTTGCAATCATTCATCAGGGAGGCAAAGGCAATGCCCATTACGGGATAGGCATTATGAAAACCGATAAACAGAATTATCGCATATACTTACTGATCAAGCCTGCCAACAAAAAATCCTATATTCATCAGTTAAGAATTGAGAAAGAAAATGGATAACCTCGAAAGGTTTCTTAAAAATGCCATCCGCGAAGATGTAGGCGACGGCGACCACACCTCAGAAGCATGTATTCCTGAAGAAACACTTGGCTCTGCCCACCTGATTATCAAGGATTACGGTATTCTGGCAGGTGTGAAGGTAGCCCGCAAAGTCTTTAAGATTATCGATCCTGAAATAAAGATGATCGTGAATGTTCATGACGGGGAAATTGTCCGTCCCGGTAACATTGTCTTTAAGGTAAGCGGCAGAGTCCGTTCTATTCTGTTGGCCGAACGGCTGGCACTGAATATCATGCAGCATATGAGTGGTATTGCCACCCAGACAAAAAAATTCGTGGATCAGGTTAACGGGCTAAAAGTCAAGATACTGGACACACGAAAAACCTCTCCAGGGATGCGTTTTCTGGACAAGGAAGCCGTACGTATCGGCGGGGGGGAAAACCACCGCATGGGACTCTACGACATGATCATGATCAAGGATAATCATATCGACTACTTGGGAAGCTTGGAAAAAGCTATCGATGCGGTTCATACCTACTTCGAAAAAATCGGCCGTACCATGAAAATCGTCATCGAGGCCCGGGACCTGGATAGTGTCGAACGTATCCTGGCACATGGGGGTGTCGACCGCATTATGCTGGATAATTTCACTCTCGAAGATACGCGTATTGCCGTTGAAAAAATCCATGATCGTTTTGAAATCGAATCCTCTGGAGGGATCACTTTGGAAAATGTCAGAGATTATGCTTTATGTGGTGTGGATTATATCTCTGTCGGAGCACTCACCCATCAGATCAAAAGCCTAGACATGAGCCTCCGTGCAGTGATACACTAACCACACAAGATAAGCGACTTCTCTCTCCTTTCAATCCTTTAATTTTTACCTCCCAGCTCTCTCAGTCGCTCTTCAACCGCCTTGATCCTGGCTTCCGCATCAGCCTGTTTCTGTCGCTCACGCTCCACCACTTGTGCCGGAGCATTGGCAACAAAACGCTCATTGCCAAGCTTTTTTATAACCGTATTCAGAAACCCCTTGGCATATTTTAACTCTGACTCAAGTTTTTCAATTTCTTCGGCAATATTTATCTTTTCTTCAAACGGTATATAATACTCTGTTGTTTTTACAATAAACGACAGGGCATTCTCAGGTTTCCCGGAAATAAATTCTATTTTAAGGAGATTTCCCAGTTTCTTTAACACCGACAGAAATCGCGTATTAAAATGTTCTTCTGTATCCCGGATCAGCAGGCGAAGTTTTTCTCTGGGAGGGATATTTTTCTCTTTTCTTATAGAACGGATTGCCGTAACGGCTTCTTTAGTCTTTTCAAAACGCTCGGTGAGTGACACATCATAACTTCCCCTCTCGGGCCAAGAAGAAATCATGATGCTCTCACCAGCTTTCCGAGTCCGGATAACCTGCCAAATCTCCTCTGAAATAAAAGGCATAAAAGGATGAAGGAGCAGCAATAATTCTTCAAAGAATCCGATAGTTTGTTCCAGGGTCTTATGATCCACGGGTTGTCCGAAAGCAGGCTTCACCGCCTCCAGATACCAGGATGAAAACTCATCCCAGAATAACCTGTAAACCGTCATCAGTGCTTCGGACAACCTGTAGGTACTAAACTGATCATTCAATTTCTCTTTCGATTCATTCAGCTTGGCCTGAAACCAGGCGACAGCCTCTCTGGCGGCCTCAGGCTGCACGACATCATCTGCTGTTTTCCATCCCTTCACCAGACGGAAAGCATTCCATATTTTATTCCCGAAGTTCCTTCCCTGTTCAGGCAGGCTCTCGTCAAACAACAGATCCCCGCCGGCAGGGGAACACAATAACATGCCAACCCTTACTCCGTCAGCGCCATATTTTCTTATTAACTCCAAGGGATCCGGAGAATTGCCCAGTGATTTGGACATCTTCCGGCGTTGCTTGTCCCGAACGATACCCGTAAGGTAAACATTGCTAAAAGGTTTCTCACCGGCAAATTCATAACCGGCAATAATCATCCTGGCCACCCAAAAAAACAAGATCTCGGGTGCCGTAACCAAGTCATCGGTAGGATAAAAATATTGAAAATCCGGATTACCGGGATGCAGAATCCCGTCAAACACCGAGATAGGCCACAACCAAGAGGAAAACCAAGTATCCAGAACATCTTCATCCTGATATAGATCATGCATCCCCAGATCTGCCCGGCCAGTTTTTTCCCGTGCTTGCTGCAATGCCTCCTCTTCATTCTCTGCAACCACATATAAATCACTTCCTTTTACATACCATGCCGGGATACGTTGCCCCCACCACAATTGTCGGGAGATACACCAATCACGAATATTTTCCATCCAGTGACGATACGTATTCTTGAATTTAGCAGGATACAGACGAATATCATCATTCATCACATGCTCCAGTGCCGGTTTTGACAGCTCTTTCATTTTCAGAAACCACTGCAACGAGAGCCGGGGCTCAATCACTACATCCGTACGCTCCGAAAAACCCACCTTATTGGTATAATCCTCTGTTTTTACCAGATAACCCTCTTCTTCCAGTTTTTTCACGATCTTTTTCCGTACCACAAAACGGTCTTCTCCCACATACAATTGTGCCGCTTCGCTGAGGGTTCCGTCTTCATTCAGGATATCAACCACTTCCAGGTTATGACGCTGACCGATTTCGTAGTCATTCTCATCATGGGCAGGGGTAATCTTCAGTGCTCCGGTGCCAAACGTCATATCCACATAATCATCTTCAATAACTGGGACAGGCCTGTTAATCAGAGGCACCAACACTTTCTTTCCCACAATCTTTCTAAAACGCTTATCCGCAGGGTTCACACATACGGCCGTATCACCCAGTATGGTTTCCGGCCTCGTAGTGGCAATGGTCAGATAATTATCGTCTCCTTCAATCTTGTACCGCAGATAATATAATTTAGACTCAACCTCTTTATAGATCACTTCTTCATCGGAAATAGCCGTTTTGGCCTGCGGATCCCAGTTAACCATTCTCTTCCCACGGTAAATATAACCTTTCCGGTATAGATCCACAAATACATGGATAACGCTGGCTGACATGTCGGGATCCATGGTAAACTTCGTTCTTTTCCAGTCGCACGAAGCACCCAGTTTTTTCAGTTGTTCAAGGATAATCCCGCCGTGTTTTTCCTTCCATTCCCAAGCATATTCCAAAAATTTTTCTCTCGTGAGATTCCTTTTAAGGATACCCTTATCCCGCAACATTGCCACCACCCTGGCTTCTGTAGCAATAGATGCATGATCAGTACCCGGTACCCATAAAGCATTTTTTCCCTGCATGCGGGCACGACGTACTAAAATATCCTGTATCGTATTATTCAACATATGTCCCATATGTAATACACCGGTCACATTGGGCGGAGGAATCACAATGGTATAAGGTTCCCGGTCTTCATCTGGCTCAGCATGAAAATAACCCTGCTTCATCCAATAAGTATACCACTTGTCCTCAGTCTTTGAAGGGTCATATTTCGAAGGAATATCCATGATCTTAAAAATTTGTAGGTGCAAAAATAAGAATTTACCGTCACAACAAACCCACAAACTTCTCTCTTTTGATATTTTCAAGAAAATGGATATCAGACCATGCTGTAAATCATCCCCTGCATCAAAAAATAAGTGTAACTTTGTATTTTTACATCAATATAATAGTAAAACAAGATACGATTATGCCAACAATATCGAATAAAGGAAAAATCATGCCGGCCTCGCCGATACGCCGGCTGGTTCCGTATGCCGAAGAGGCTGTCCGACGAGGCATAAAAGTATATTACCTGAACATCGGTCAGCCCGATATTCCCACTCCTGAGCCGGCATTGCAGGCTATCCGCAACTTCGACGAGAAGGTAGTAAAATACAGCCACTCGGCCGGTATCGAATCATACAGAAAGAAACTGGCCGGCTATTATAAAAAAGTGGGTATAGACATCTCCTGGACACAGATCATGATCACCACGGGTGGATCGGAGGCAATCCTTTTTGCGATGATGTCGTGTTTCGATCCGGGCGACGAGATCATCATCCCGGAACCTTTCTATGCCAACTACAATGGTTTTGCCACAGCCGCCGGTGTGAAGGTTGTACCGGTTACTTCTTATATTGACGACGGCTTTGCCCTGCCTCCCATATCGGAGATCGAAAAGAAGATATCTCCCCGTACCAAAGGGATTATGGTGTGTAACCCCAACAACCCTACGGGTTACCTCTATACACGCGAGGAGCTGAAGCAGCTGCGCGACATCGTGAAAGAACACGACCTCTTCCTCTTCGCCGACGAGGTGTACCGAGAGTTCTGCTATGACGGCCGCGAGCATTTCTCGGTGATGAACCTGGAAGGTATCGAGGAGAACGTGGTGCTGATGGACTCGGTGTCGAAGCGTTACAGCTCGTGCGGCAGCCGCATCGGCGCCCTCATCACCCGCAACCAGGAGGTGTTCGATACGGCCCTGAAATTTGCCCAGGCCCGTCTCAGCCCGCCGACCTTCGGGCAGGTGGCCGCCGAAGCCTCCCTTGATACGCCCCCCTCCTACTTTGAAGAAGTGCATCATGAGTACATCTCCCGCCGTGACTTCCTCGTCGAGGCCCTCAACAGGATCGAGGGGGTCTTCACCCCAACCCCGGGTGGTGCCTTCTATACTATCGCCCGCCTGCCGGTGGATGATGCCGACCATTTTGCACAATGGATCCTCAGCGACTTCTCCTGGGAAGGCACCACGGTCATGCTGGCTCCCGCCTCAGGCTTCTACGCTACACCCGGTCTCGGCAGGAACGAAGTACGCATCGCCTACGTGCTGAAGATCGAAGATCTGAAACACGCCGTTACCTGCCTCGAACAGGCCCTGAAACAATATAAAACATAGATACCAATAATTATCTTACCTTAAATCATTCTTCTCCAACAATCACTATAAAAATTCTTATTCTTCATTAATTCTTCATGAGTACCCTCAGCACGTATAATACCTTTTTCAAGGACATAAATATGGTCACTAATCTTCTTCAAAAGAGAGAACCGATGAGAAATATAAAATACAGCCATTGTTCGTTTTAATCTCTGGAGCAGATCGATGGTGAATTTCTCCATTGCCCTATCCATAGATTCAGTCACCTCATCCAAAATTAATAGATGAGGCTTTTTATACAATGCACGTGCTAAGGCAATGATTTGTTTCTGACCGCCAGACAGATTAATTCCTTCTTCACCCAATAAGGTCATACACCCATGAGGAAGTTCATCTATATACTTACTAAAACCATATTCTGTTAGAAATTTTAAAACATCTTTATATTCATTCCCTAAACAAATGTTAAAAATTACATTCCCATTAAAAATATGAATTTCTTGTGGAACAACATGAACAATGCTACGCCAAATATTTACATTTATTTCCTGCAATTTTATATTATTATTTAATATTATTTCACCACTCTCCGGCTGATAGAACCTTTGTAATATATTGCCTATAGTACTTTTGCCACTTCCACTTTCTCCTACAATGGCAACTATCTGACCTTTCTTAATTGAAAAACTTACATTCTTTAATAATTTTTTCATTCCCGGAAAACGAAAACTAATATTCTTGATTATTAATTGTTCAAAATTAATATTTCTCTGGCTTTTCATGAGTTTGGATTCCGGTTTAATATTAGTAAATTCAAACATTCGGTTAAATGCAACTTTTGCTTCATTTACTGGAATGGTAATAAGTGCCAAATTACCAATTGATGGTATCAGTCCTGATGAGATTCCAAGAATTGCCATTAACTCACCCACTTGCATAGTGCCTTTATAAACCAGATAAGAAGTATAAGTTAATATTACAATTAAGAATACAACACCGAATATGCCTGAATACAATCCCAAACGAATGTTAATTTTCCCAAGATTAAAAACTTTATCCTGAAACAAACCATATATCTGCTTATTTAATTGAGAAAAAAAACCTTGTTTATTAAAATTTTTAATCTCTGCTATCCCATTCATCGTGTTGATATAATTACTCTCACTATATGCGTAATTAATCATAACTGATTTTTGGGCATCAATTATTTTTCTGTTAAAACTGTAAATCAAAACAAAATAGATAGGAAGGACTAGAGATGCTATAACTCCCGTTTGCCATGAATAAATGAAAAGAAATAAAATTGATGTAATAGAAACTAAAAAATCTATTATAAAATTACCAGCAACTTGTGTAATCACATGCTGTATCCGTGTAGTATCATTTAAGCGTGCTATCAGCTCTCCTATTTTACGGGTATCAAAGAATCTTTTTGGCAGATATAGCAATGAGCTATAAAACGAATCGATTATCCGGTTATTAAAATTCTTAGTTTGACTAATAAGTAAAAAACTCCTAATAGCTAAAAACGTTGTTCGAGCAATAAGTAATAAACCAACAAGTATTATTCCCATAAACAATTTTAATAGTTCTTTTGAAGGTAAAATATCATCAATCAACTTTTGAGAAAACACAGCCATTGTCATACCCAAAATAGAAATAATAATACCCAGAACAATGCTAATTCCTAGCAACTCATAATCATCCTTGATCAAATCTTTTATCCAATACTTTTTTAATTTTTTTATATCATTTATTTTTATAAAATCCCTGTTTGTTTCTAATATCAGACATTTTTTTGATTGCCATATTTTTTCCAATTCTTCTTTAGTGTAAAAAATAATTCCTTTCGCAGGATCACCAATAATAAAATTTCCATTTTCGAATCCGTAACATATAATGTAATGCTGCAAATATTTATTTATAAGCACATGTAAGATTAAGGGCTTCCTATGCGCTATAATATCCTGTATATTTGCCTCATATCCCTTGGCTACAAAACCTGTATTATTCGCAGCCTGATATAGCCCCAACAATGTAGTCCCCTGTTTCGAAGTCCCACTAAATTCACGTAGTTTCTCCAAACTAATATCTCCACCATAATACTTTATAATAGATAACAAACATGCAACACCGCAATCAGACTGATCTTGCTGCAATGTAAATGTTCTTTTAATCTGTCTCATGTTCATTTCAAAAAGGGCTTAATATTAAAAACAATGAGACATAACTCATTTACAACAACTTGTATTAATGAGTGGGATAAATGTTGTTTCCATCTTTTGTCTGCAAATATTTTAATAAGGCCTCAACCTTAACTTCTCCTCTGAATTTTTTAACCAGTTTGCCATTTTTATCATAGATATACGATTCAGGCACTATTGACTCTCCGAAAACATCATTAAATATCAATTCTCTATCCTCAAGGAATATTATGTTCGCAAAACCGATAAGTCGATAATCCTGCGCAAATTTTCTAATCTGTTCAGCACTTGCATATGTAATAAATAAAACCTGAAAAGGCCTAAATTCATTAATTCGTTCACTAATAATATCTGCTTCATATTGGCAATGCTCACATTCGGGATGAAAATTGATGATCAATGTTGCTTTGTTTTTTTCTAAATCATTATTGTTAAATATGCTGCCTGTACCTGGATTGTAAAAACAGAATTTGGGAATATTATATATTTGTTTAGCAATATGTTTTTCTCTATTAATTTTCTTATGTATCGAAAAAGCTATAAAACTTAAAGTAATCAATATTAATACAGTCATAAGTATTTTCAACTTTCTTCTCATATTAACTAAAGTTAAGGCTAATAAAAACGACAAAAATTACCCAAAAAAAGAGACCAAGTACATAAGTACTCAGAACAAATCCAAGAGAT
>DRPN01000083.1 GCA_011374625.1 Bacteroidota bacterium | reverse complement strand
TTCGGGTAGCAGGTCAGCCAGCTCCCGGAATTTTTTTTCATTTTCCCGGAGCTTTTCTTCATATTGTTTTTCCCTGGTACGGTCTTCATACGTTACCAGCAACTCCTCTTCCGACAGCTTGTAGACATAATTTTCTCTCCATCCCGTGATCCTGTTATCCTGATATAAGGTTAAAGGATGTTTTTTAGGCTGGCCGGTACGATACACTTCCCTGAGAACATCAAGCAGGCCGAACTTCTCTACGCCTGGAAAGACTTCCCTGATATCTTTTCCAATTACATTTTCTTTTTTGATATTTTCCGTTTTTTCAGCAGCCCTGTTAAAATCGGTGAATATAAACTTTTCTCCGTGATCCCTGACCTGAAAGATGACCACACACGTATTGATATGACTGACAATATTCCGGTAACGGTTACACAGGGCTTCGTGAGAATCGGCCAATATTACTTCTTTGGTGATATTCTGGACCTGTATCAAAGACAAGTCGTGTTCCCCTTTAATCGGGATATAGGAAAAGAGAACCGTATATTCTTTATTGCTTTGAGACAAAAGAGGCCCCGGGACATTAAGGAATTCTTTGTTATCCCGTATATTCTCTTTGATTTTCTTTATTTCACACAGGTTTTTGAAAACCGGCAGATCGAACAACGGATGATTTACCAGGTCCCTGCGTTTGTATCCTGTAAGTCTGATAAAAGATTTGTTTACATCTGCTACCATGCCGGTAGAAGGAATATACAACAGATTGTTGCAGGGACTGTGATGAAAAGCATGCAGAAAAATATCCTTTCCCGGGGCATTTTCTTTCATGCTATGATTTGAAGATACAGTCATAATAAGCTATAAGGACATCTGTCCCATATAATTGCAAATATAATTTATTTTTTTATCTAACATGGATTTTTCCTGTTCCTGTTTGGGTAAATTCTCCGATTATGTGTGCATTTACATTCTTTTTAATAAGATCGTCGAGCAGGGGATGCGCGTGTTTACCGGGGATGGCAATCAGCAGCCCGCCGGATGTCTGTGCGTCATTGAGGATCATTTTTTGATAACAGGCAAGATTTTCGGCATAATCGACAAAGGGGGAGGTATAATCATAGTTGTTTTTTGTTCCTGCCGGAATCACATTTTCCATGGCCAGTTTTTCCGTGTAGGGAAGGACCGGTATCTTTTCATATTTGACGGTGGCCTCTGTTTTACTGGCGTGGGTCATCTCACTGAGATGACCCAGTAAACCGAAACCGGTAACATCCGTGCAACTGCTGACAGGGTACTTAAGCATGATCTCCGAAGCATGTTTGTTGAGAGTGGCCATTTGTCGGATGACGTTATTTTTGACATTTTCCGGGGTGAGTTGTTTTTTTATACCCGAAGTAATGATCCCTGTGCCGAGGGGTTTGGTCAGGATAAGCAAATCTCCGGGCCTGGCATTGCCGTTGGTGAGGATTCTGTCCGGATGGATACTGCCTGTGACCACCAGTCCGTATTTAGGGTCTTCATCATCGATGGTATGTCCTCCGAGGATAGGGATGCCGGCTTCTTTACATTTTTGCTGTGCGCCGGTAAGGATATTTTTCAGTACCTCCATAGGAAGCGTTTTTGAGGGAAATCCCACAATATTAAGAGCAAACAGAGCCCTGGCGCCCATGGCGTAGATGTCGCTTAGGGCGTTGGCTGCAGCAATGGCCCCAAACCAATACGGATTATCAACCACCGGCGTAAAAAAATCCACGGTTTCTACCAATGCGGTTTCATTGTTGATTTTATATACAGCGGCATCATCGTGATTGTCTGTACCTACCAATACATGGGTGTCGTGCATGACAGGTATCTGATCCAGTACTGTTTCAAGATCCTGGGGCCGGAGCTTACAGGCACATCCCCCTCCCTTAGTAAACTGTGTCAGACGGATCGTGGTGGAAATATTTTTGGGGTCTGTTTTATTCATTTTCATGATTTTTATAGTACTTACAAAATTCTTTTAACCCGCATGCTTCACATCTGGGCTTGCGTGCCAGACAGACGTATCTGCCGTGAAGGATAAGCCAGTGGTGGGCAATAGGGATCAGATCATCCGGTATATATTGTACCAGTTGCCTTTCTGCTTCTTCAGGTGTTTTGGCGTTGGTAAGACCCAGACGGGATGACGCACGGAATACATGAGTGTCAACAGCCATGGCCGGTTGGTTAAAGATGACCGAGGCTATGACATTTGCAGTCTTTCGCCCAACGCCAGGCAGCTTTTGCAGGTCGCTCACCGAATCGGGGACCTTGCCGCCGAATTGTTCTACCAGCCTCCGGGCCATGCCCTTCAGATAACGGGCTTTGCTGTTGGGGTAAGAACAGCTTTTGATATATTCCAGTATCTCTTCCTGCGTGGCCTGTGCCATTTTTTCCGGAGTCGGATATCTCTGCAGAAGCTCCGGAGCGATCAGGTTTACCCGTTTGTCAGTGCACTGTGCCGAAAGAATGACGGCTACCAGCAGATGAAACGGATTATCGTAGTGAAGCTCGGTGGCAGCCTCCGGATGATGTTCCTGAAACCAGGCAATTATCCTCTCAAATCGTTCCTTACGGGTCATGCTGAAAAATTTTTCACAAAATTAGCTAAAGTAATTTGATTAAAAAGTAATTTGATTAAAGTGAAGCAATAACATCATTAACATGAAGTTATTGCTTCACTAAACAACTTTATTGGGAAATATATAAAAAAACATCGTTTTTACTTGTAAAAAAAAGGATTTTTAAATATGTTTGCACTAAATAAAAAAAGAAGTTTTATGTCTTTTGATTTTACATATTTTTATTTTTACCGCAGATTGATGATCTGACGGGATTTTTTATATGTTATTACGAAACATAATCCCGGTCGCATACCGGGATTTTTTTTTTAGAGTGATGATCATGGAGACAAAAAGAAAAAAGAGGATAGCAATACAGGGAGGTTTCGGAGCTTTTCACGAAATGGCGGCTATCTATTATTTTGAGCCTGAGGAGATAGAGATCATTCCACGCAACACGTTTGATGATCTGTTGAAGTCGTTGAAGGAACAGCAGGCCGATTATGGGATTCTGGCTATTGAGAATTCCATTGCGGGGAGTATCCTGCCGAATTATAATCTGCTTCGTGAATCCAATAAAAAAATAGTGGGCGAGATCTTTCTGAGGATCCGGCACAACCTGGTGGCTTTACCCGGCCAGAAAATCAAAGACCTTCGTGAGGTGTATTCACATCCTATGGCTATTTTACAATGTCAGGCTTTTTTTGAAAAATACCCGAATATCCGTTTGATTGAGAGTGGTGATACAGCTTTATCGGCCAGGGATATCCGTGAAAAAAATCAGAACGGTATCGGCGCCATTGCCAGTGAGCTGGCAGCACAAAAATATGGATTGGACATCCTGGCCTCCGGAATTGAGATCAATCCGGTGAATTATACCCGTTTTCTGGTGGTAAGTGAGAACGGAAATCATATACTTGATGAGAATGTTACTCACAAATCATCTCTTTATTTTACGCTGTCCCACAAAATAGGAAGCCTCTCAAAGATCCTTTCCATTTTATCTTTTTATGATATGAACCTGACCAAGATACAATCCCTGCCGGTAATCGGAAAAGAATGGGAGTATCAGTTTTATATCGATCTGGTATTTGATGATTTTGAATTGTATCAGCAGGCTTATCATGCCATTAAACCCTTTACGGGCGAGTTAGGTGAACTGGGGATATATCCTGTAGGCAAGAAAATTATCTGATCATGGAACGGGCCAGGCGTTTGCAAAAAACACAGGAATACTACTTCTCACGGAAACTGGAGGAGATAAGAAAGATGTCGGAGACCGGCATCCCGGTGATCAACCTGGGGATAGGCAACCCTGATCTGCCTCCTCCTGAAAAAGTGATACGGAAATTGCTGGAGATAGCTGTTATGAAGGATGTGCACGGGTATCAGTCTTATCGGGGACTTCCTGCTTTGAGAAAAGCATATGCCCGCTGGTATGGAAGTTCCTATAATGTGTCGTTGGATCCCGATCGCGAAGTAATCCCTCTGGTAGGCTCCAAGGAAGGTATATTTTACCTTTCCATGGCCTTTCTTAACCCTGGTGACAAGGCACTGGTGCCCGATGTGGGGTATCCTGCCTACCGGTCGGTTACTGAAATGGTGGAAGCCATACCTGTCACGTATAATATCTCAGAAAAAACCGGTTGGTATCCTGATTTCAGGGAACTGGAGCAACTGGATCTGACAGGGGTGAAGCTTATGTGGATTAATTATCCCAATATGCCCAGCGGGAAACCAGCCGGCAGGGAACTGTTCCGGAGGCTGGTGGATTTCGGAATGAATCATGATATCCTGATCTGTCATGACAATCCTTATAGCTTTATCTTGAATGACAGGCCCCTGAGCATTCTCTCGTTGCCCGAAGCCCGGAAAACAGCCGTAGAACTGAATTCCATGAGTAAGACATACAACATGGCTGGGTGGCGCATGGGAATGCTGGCAGGCGATTCTGAGTTTCTGGAGCCGGTGTTTACAGTGTTGAGCAATGTTGAATCCGGAATATTCAAACCGCTGCAACTGGCTACCATACAGGCGATACAAACACCGGCTGAATGGTTTGGAGAACTGAACCGGGAATACAAAAAGAGAAGGGAAATGGTATTCGCCTTGTTTGATAAACTGGGATGTACTTACGAAACAGAATCCAACGGATTGTTTGTGTGGGCAAAAACACCCGGAGGTGTAGATGCTTTTGATTTTACGGACAGAATTTTGTATGATGCCCGTGTATTTATCACACCCGGCGGCATCTTCGGAAATAATGGAAAGAGCTTCGTCAGGGTATCCCTTTGTGAGGATATTCCCCTATTACAGGAAGCTTTGAAACGTGTTGAAAATATTATTTAAACTTACAGGATATAAACTTACAGGATCATGGAATACGAAATCGAACTGGAAAAATTGGATTGCACGCAGGAACTGGGAGAAAAACCTGTAATTGTGGCTGGTCCCTGTAGTGCCGAGTCGGAGAAGCAGGTCATGGAGACGGCTGGTAAACTGAAAGAGATGGGAATAACCATCTTCCGTGCCGGGGTGTGGAAACCGAGGACACGGCCGGGCAGTTTTGAGGGTATGGGTTCCAAAGCATTACCCTGGCTCAGAAAAGTGAAGAAAGAACTGGGGATGAAGATTGCTATCGAGGTAGCACAGCCTACCCACATCTTCGAAGCCCTGAAATACGATATTGATATCTTCTGGATTGGCGCCCGGACAACCGTCAACCCGTTTTTTGTGCAAGACCTGGCCGATGCGATGAAAGGGCTTAACAATCCGATTTTTGTTAAAAATCCTGTTAATCCCGACCTGAACCTGTGGATCGGCGCTTTTGAACGCCTTAGCCGTGCCGGTATTAGAAAACTGGCGGCTATACACCGTGGTTTTTCCTATTTTGGTCCGACCAAATTCCGGAATGTGCCACAGTGGGAGATACCAATCGAGTTGCACCGGCGGCTGCCCAAACTGCCTATTCTTACTGATCCCAGTCACATCTGCGGAAGGCGCGATCTGCTAAAAGATATTTCACAGGAAGCGATGGATCTTAATTTTACGGGCTTGTTCATCGAATCACACATTAACCCGGATGAAGCATTAAGCGACAAGGAACAACAACTGACGCCGGATGATCTGGAAATAATGTTGGATAGTCTCATTATCAGGCAGGCCGAAGTAGATGATAAGCACCTGATGAATACGCTTCAGCATTACAGAAAACAGATAGACCTGCTGGATGACGAGCTGATGGATGTGTTGGAAAAAAGGATGAAAATCTCTGAAAAGATCGGACAATACAAGAAGGAAAACAATATCACCATCTTCCAGAACACCCGTTGGAATGAGATCGTCGGAAAACGACTGAAACAAGCTATGGAAAAAGACCTGAGTGAGGAATTTGTTGATAAGGTGTTCCGTGCCATTCACCAGGAATCCATCAAGAAACAGAACAAGATCATGAACGAATAAGTCATCTACAGGTAATGAAGAAATACCAGTTAAATACTAAAACGGGAACTTCGGATATCCTGATTTGTGAGTCTTTTGAGAAACTGCAGGAGCATACGGCAGGGAAAAAGATAGTGATCCTTACCGATGAACAGATCTTCGCCCTGCAAGGGGAACGTTTTCCTGATGTTTCCATAATAAGGATTCCACAGGGAGAACAGGCCAAGTCACTCGGAAGGACCACATTGCTCTATCAGGAGCTTGTTCGCCTCGGGGTAGATCGTTCTGATATGTTGGTAGCTGTCGGCGGCGGGGTAATCTGTGACCTGGGGGGATTTGTTGCTACAACTTTTCAGCGAGGCATAGGCCTCTCGTTTGTGCCGACCACCCTGCTGGCACAGGTGGATGCCGCCATAGGCGGGAAAAACGGAGTCAACCTGGGGAAATATAAAAATATGGTGGGAACGTTCAGGCAACCTTCTTTTGTGCTGATTGATCCTTCTTTTTTGAAAACCCTGCCGGAGAACGAGTTTATCTCGGGATTGGCAGAAGTAGTGAAATACGGGTTGATTAGTGATCCGGGAATACTGGCACTCATTGAGGGGAAAACTCCCCGGGAGATATCCGGAGATCATGATCTGCTGACTGAACTAATAGAGCGGAGTGTCCGGGCCAAAGTGGCGGTGGTCACCCAGGATGAAGAAGACCGTGGACTGCGACGCATCCTGAATTTCGGACATACTTACGGGCACGGGATAGAACGGCTATATGAACTTCCACACGGAAAAGCGGTGGCGTATGGCATGGTGGTGGCAGTGGATATTTCCATACAACTGGGGCTGGCAGAGGATATGCTGAGAAAACGTATCTTTACCTTGTTGAAAAACCTGGAGTTATTGCCGGATATTAAGCCTGACCAGGAAAAAGTGATGGAGCTGATCAGTCATGATAAGAAAAAGAAAGGGAAGGAAATCCCTTTTGTTTTACTGAAAGATGCCGGAAAGACAGTTATAAGGCCGTTGTCGCCGGATAAGATTATGGATCTGTTGAAAAATATCAAGTTGTTTACAATATAAATTATGGATATTACGGTAGAACGTTCTTTTCTGAAAGGCACGGTACGTGCCCCGGCCTCCAAGAGTGTTATGATACGGGTGCTGGCTGCCGGTTTGCTGAGCAGAGGAGAGACACTGGTTCGTTTTCCCGGCACCTGTGACGATGTGCTGGCAGCCCGGCAGGTGATACGATCATTGGGCGCCGATGTGACGGAAGCAGAAAACGAGTGGTTTATAAAGGGGGGGATATCTCTGCGGGAAGATGTGCTGGATGTAGGAGAGTCGGGACTCACAGCCCGTCTTTTTACGCCGCTGGCAGCTCTGTTGTCACAGCCCATGACCATAACAGGAAAAGGATCTCTGATGAAACGACCCATGGACATGATGATAAAACCATTGCAACAGCTCGGCGTAAAAGTGAAATCGAACAGGGGCTGTCTGCCTGTTACGGTACATGGGCCGGTGCAGGGTGGGAATATCCGGATGGATGGATCGAGAAGCTCGCAGTTCCTCACAGGTCTTCTTATGAGTCTGCCACTGGCTGAAAAGGATTCGATTATCCGGGTAGATAATCTGAAAAGTGTGCCGTATATAGACCTGACCATCCGTGTGATGGGACAATTTGGAATAAGTTGCGAACATAGTAATTATAAACGTTTTTTTATTCCGGGGAACCAGGAATATCAGGCAACGGAAACCGGGATTGAAGGCGACTGGAGCGGAGCAGCTTTCCTGCTGGCAGCGGCTGCCATCGCCGGAGACCTGAAGGTGACGGGCCTCGACCCGAAAAGCTGCCAGGCCGACCGCAAGATTTTGGAAGCCCTTGGAGAAGCCGGAGTGGAAACTGAGGTGACACCAGAATATGTACACGTTAGACAAAGCGATATACATCCTTTTACCTTTGATATTACGCATTGTCCCGACCTTGCGCCACCGCTGGTAGGTCTGGCAGTTTTTGCGCGGGGTAAAACCGTGATCCGGGGCATCAGCCGATTGTATGAAAAAGAGAGCAACCGGGCTCTTACATTGCAGGAAGAAGCCGGGAAGCTGGGTGTTAAGATAGACCTGGAAGGGGATACAATGGCAATCCATGGAGGCAGGATTACAGGCGGCGAAAGCGATGCCCACCAAGATCACCGTATAGCCATGGCTGCCGCCATAATGGCCCTGAAAGCTGATAAACCGGTAACCATCCATGGAACAGAGTGTGTGAGTAAATCCTATCCGGGCTTCTTTGATGATCTGAAAAAACTGGGAGGAAACATCTATGAATAAATTCGGCAGATTATTTTCCGTGACTATCTTTGGAGAATCGCATGGTACCGGCGTCGGCATAGTGATTGATGGTGTGCCGCCGGGAATTTCTCTTGTCCCGGAGGATTTCCGGGAAGACATGGCCCGCCGTCGTAGCGGTGCCAAAGGCACTACACTACGCAGCGAACCGGATGTGCCAGAGATATTAAGTGGGGTGTTTAAGGATAAAACCACCGGAGCGCCGTTAACGATCCTGGTAGAAAACACAAATGTGCGTTCCGGAGACTATGACCGGCAGATTGAAATCCCCCGGCCCGGACATGCCGATTTTGTTGCGATGAAAAAATACAAAGGATTTAGTGATTATCGTGGAGGGGGGCATTTTTCCGGGAGGCTGACAGCCGCTCTTGTGGCTGCCGGCGTGATCGCCAAAAAGATATTGACCGGTGTGGAGATCAGAGCTTCGCTGACAGAAGCCGGAGGTTCCGCGGATATTAAGACTGTGGTTCAAAAGGCTGTGGCTGAAAAAGATTCGATAGGAGGGATTGTGGAATGCCGGGTGAACGGATTGCCTGCTGGCCTCGGAGAGCCTTTCTTTGATTCGGCAGAGTCACTGCTCAGCCATGCTGTTTTTTCTATCCCGGCTGTCAAGGGTATAGAGTTCGGGGCGGGCTTTGCTGCGGCTAAAATGAAAGGTAGCGAACACAATGACCCGATCGTGGATGGGACCGGGAAAACAGCGACCAATCATGCCGGAGGGATCAACGGAGGCATTACCAACAGCAACGAACTGGTGTTCCGTATTGTGGTGAAACCTGCCTCCAGTATCGGGAAAACACAACATACCCTGAATGTAAAAACAGATAAAACGGAAGATCTGCTGGTAGAAGGCCGGCACGATGCCTGCATCGCCTTGCGGGTGCCTCCGATCCTTGAAGCCGTGACTGCTATTACCCTGGCTGACCTGTGGTTAATATCTAAAGCATATAAAGAGTGATTTGTATGAGACTTTGTGGTTGTACCACAAAGGTCATAAGAAATTCATAATGTACACGGGAAAAAGATGAATATAAAAAAAGCATCCTTAGCTTATAAAAAAAAATCGGGAATGAGTGAGGTACAAAAACAGAAAACGGAAAAACATAATATTGAAAAGATCCTGATCCTCGGGGCCGGAAAAATGGGACTATGGCTGGCCGAATCTTTGTGCCTGGATTATGAGGTGGCTATCTATGACAAGATTCCCGAAAAGATGAAATATGTCTTTCGCACCGTGCGCATTAACAATCCGGAAGAGATCACGAAGTTTGATCCGGATCTGCTCATCAATGCTGTAAACCTGCAGAAAACTACCGCTGTTTTTGACTGGATAATCCCTTATCTGCCTGAGAAAACCATCATCTCGGATATCGCCTCGGTGAAAAACGGATTGAAAAAATATTATGCAGGATGTACACACCGTTTTGTTTCAACCCACCCTATGTTCGGACCTACTTTCGGGAATATCAAAGATCTAAGTAATGAAAATGCAGTGATCATCTCCGAATCATGTGAGGAGGGAAAAGCTTTTTTTCGTTCTTTTTATGAAAGTCTGCACCTGCGGATCTTCGAATATTCGTTTGATCAGCACGACCAGACCATTGCCTATTCCCTGTCGGTTCCGTTTGCCTCGACCATGGTTTTTGCTGCCTGTATGGTGAAAATGGAAGTGCCTGGCACAACCTTTAAGAAACATCTGAACATTGCTACAGGCCTGTTGTCGGAAGATAAATATCTGTTGTCTGAAATTTTATTGAATCCGTTTACTCTGCCTCAACTGGAAAGGATCCACGACAGCCTTGCCGGGCTGATGGAGTTGATCAGAAAGCGGGACAGTGCCGGGATCCATGAATTTTTATTGGAGTTACGGGATAATATAGGGCTAAAATAAATAAGTGACAATTACCCGTGCTCTTTACAGTTTTTTGATCATCGGGATCAGATTCCGTTTTCCTTTTTCTGCTTCTTCCCGTAAACTTTTCAGGATTTCCTGTGATAGGGGAACCTTAACTGTTTCCTGCTTAAAAGAGACTCCTTTCATGTTGATGATTTTCAGAAATAGGTGCATAGGCTTTTCCATGTGACTCATCATCAGGTTGTCTGCCGCTTCTTCCAGGGGCGTAATCAGTTTTTTGAAAGCATCACTGTTAACGGTGAACAGCCAGGTATGACGCCGGTTTTCAGTCAGTGTTTCCAGAATACCGGACTGAATCTTTTCTTTGTATGTGTCAGAGAAGAATAAAAGGTTTAAGGCGGAACCTGATACCATTACCCCCGGATTGTCAAAAGGTTTTCCGAACCGGTCGATTTCTTTGATCATTTGTATCCAGATTTCCGGTATGACAAAGTTGGCCTGCAAATAGTTATCTTTTGTTTTTATGATCTGTTTCTGTGTGGTATCCAGCTCTATATATAAAATATGATCATTGAATCTTTCAATATCTATACCCAGCATTCGCATAGTATCTTTAAAATATTCAAAGGTAGTGCTGGTAAGAAGAAAGACCACAGCGCCTCCCTGTTCTAACCATTCTTTGGCGAACATGTATCCTACAAGCGGTTTTCCCGATCCTCCCGGTCCGCTCACCAGGGTGGAAGAAGGATAAGGGAAACCATCCGGCAAAATGTTCTGTAACCATTCCTGTTGAAGTTTTAGTGTTTTCATGATCAAAACTCCCGTGATATTTTAATGTTATTGATTTGTTTAGTCGTAGGAGAGCCTTGTTTTTTCATCAGAAAGTGTGGGTTGGATAAATTCTTTCCACTCTTTTGTATTCCAGGTATTGAGTGCCCGGTGAGTGAGATAATATTTTTGCGGAATGGGATGAGTCCCTATAATTACTTTTAATCCGTATTTTTCTTCAATAAAATCTTTAAAATGTTTGATATATGGACAAGGTGGATATCCCACGACAAAACCGGTGGCAAAATGAATGACTTCGGCTCCGTTGTTTTTCATCTCTTCCGGAGCATATTCTATGTTTCCTCCGGGACATCCCCCGCAGGTGGTGTATCCCGCGATTTCCACATTATCGTCGGGGGAATAGATATTAAAGGCTCCTTCCCGGTTGTGTAATGCCCTGAAACATTTTCCCCCGGCGCAATTTTTATAACGATCGCAAATAATAATCCCGATTTTTGTTGTTTTCATAATGAATAACGGTATTAGATTATCAGGTTAAAGATGCTTAAAATCAGATTTTTTAAGGACAATGCTGTTTTCTGTTACACCCAGGTCTCTTGCAATCACATGACACTTTACCTTCAAAAGGAAAAAAACAGGTATAGGTTCATCGGAAAGGCCTTCATAATTTCCCTGACCCTTGCTGATAATCATATCAGCCTGGTAGAGTGTTTCCATAAATGACGGATCACATAATGCCGGGACATTTCCCGGTGCTGTTGATCCCGAAGAGACAATTTCTGCAACCTTGTCAAGGCCTGCCATTATGGCATCCGCCCGTGTGACGTCATTGATAACGGGAATCTCTCTGACCACAAAAACGACGGGCTTATGCAATTCTTCTATCAGGATGCGGTCAAAAACCGATTCACCTGCATTATCCCCCAGATAATATACTTTTTCCGTTTTTCTGAGAGATTCACGAAAAGAATCATAATCGAAAATGGCAAAATCCTGTGAGAGGATCTGTTCAATATCTTTTTGCAGATTAAAAGCTTTGTTTACGCCAAAATCAATCACATTGCCTGCTATGGCCAGTCGTATGGCCATGAGCAAAGGATCGTCCGAACGACGAACCAATTGCCTGAGCTCAGGATACATATCCAATGCTTCCCGGGTGTTCTTTTGCTTGATGGATAAAAACGGATCATCAATTCCCGTTATTTCCCGGATTTTCTGATAAATAACAGCCCCGGTTTCGGGCGGGGAGCTTTCCATCGGAATATCGCTGATCATCATACCCACTTCATCCAGGAGTTTTTTGATCTGCTTGTCTTCCAACCCCGCTGTCTTTCCCGCCCGTAACGCCTGGCTCATAAAACACGGAATACAATCCAGATAGTTCTTCATTTCTTCTGCCTGTCTTCCAGCAATTCTTCCCTTACCATTACATGTCCGCATTTGGGACATTTCATCTCGGTACAGGGAGTTCCCTGCTGATGGGGGACCCTTGTTCCGCATTTGGCACAAACACAGTATCCTCCGACACCATATCCGCCCCCGTTATTACGTCCACGACCACCGCCGCGGCCCAATCCTCTTCCATGTCCGAAAAATCCTTCTCCTCTTGGCATAACTTTGTCCTCCTTTATTTTTTTTATAAATTTATTACAATTCATTAAATCTGACAACAAATATAATGAACATATGTTCATAAACAAAATATATGCCAATTTTTTTATTCAGGGCTTTTTTACAAATTTTGTCAGAATTGTTTGGTTTCTTTGGGGATGAATCTGTAAAATTATGGAAGAAGGGGAAGATAAGTTCTTACAATATTACGGACTTGAGGTAGATATAAGCCATCGTCCGACAGATGATATCCTTAGACTTCTGGAAAACTATGTGCTGGGGACAGAAGGCGCGTTGCGGTACCGGCAGATGGACATCCGGGAACGGCTATCGGCCATCCGGGAGATATGGTTTATGTCGCTGCGAAAATCCGGCCGGGTGCTGGGGACAGTTGGTTTTGTCAGACGAAATGCCCATAACGGGAATCAGTCGGTTAACTCCTATTATATTCGATATTTTTCCATCAGGTTGTCATGGGCAAGAAAAAGAAGACAAGCAAGCGCTGTGAAAAAATCTTTGAAAAAAAAGAGTACACGGGGTAATGTTATCAAAGAACAGGTGGCCGAATTCATGGGGCACATAGAGCATTATCTGAAAGGAGTGGATCAGGAAGCTTCAGTACTGTATGCTTATATTGAAAAGGAAAACATTCCTTCCATGCAGATGAGCGGCAGGATGGGGTATGAAACGGTTCGTCAGATATCTCACACCTATTTCAGTCGTTTTTTTCCTAAGTCCTATCCAAGGATTACCGGAATCAGGGATGATGAAAAGCCCTTGGTGTTGGAAAAGATCCGGAACTTTTATCGTGATTACACATTATTCCAGGAAGAACCCTTGTTTTACAGAGACAGGTATCTTGTTTATCGCAATGAAAAGGAGAATATTGTAGCGGGGGTGCAGTTTCTGCCGGTTAACTGGGAGATGATAGAGATACGCGGGGTTACCGGATGGGTATTCCGGAAGATCTTCCCCCTGTTGCCATTCCTAAGGAGGCTCTATGACGGTCTGCGGTTTCGCTTTGCAGGTTTTGAAGGACTGTTTTATGAAGAAGGATATGAAAAAGTTGTCCCCCAGTTGTTTGAGGTTGCTTTGCATCGATGTGGTTTGTCACTCGGGATGATCTGGTATGATACGAGAAGTCCGTTGGCTGCGATGATGAGATGCATCCCGCATAAAGGTTTTTTCAGTTGGCTTGTTAAGCCGGTTCCGGCAGAGGTGCGTATGCGGTTCCTGAATATGTCATCCGGGGATTCCCGCCTTTATTATGAGAAACCCGTATATATCTCGACGTTTGACCTGACGTGAGGAAAAACTGAAAGATATTAGAGTGAAATGGGAAATAATAAATACAATTGCCGGATTTCTTGAGTTAAGGATAAATTTGGGTTCTTCAATAGACTTATTAATTCATTTTCAGCAAATAAAAAAATTACAAATTAGGTATACATTATTTTGTTGATCCCAATACCCGGATGCTACTTTTGCCTTTTGCTTTTCGCTTTTATACTTTCGTATACTGCTTCCAGGATGATTGTCCGAATATTCATGTTGATCAACTTTTGGTTTTTGCGGGTAGGATAGACGCGGTTGGAAAAGAAGATATATAGCAGGCCATAGGCAGGATCTACCCAGGTAAAAGTGCCGGTATACCCGGAATGTCCAAAGCTTTCGGGGCTGGCGCTTAGTGACGGATAAGCTTCTTCGGGGGAAACCTCATGATTATGCAATGAGGGTTTGTCGAAACCCAGGCCCCTGCGATTGCCGTTGTCCGGAAACTGGTAGCGGCTGAATTCACGCAGAGTGCTGTCGGAGATAATACGGCGACCACCAAAAGTTCCCATGTTGAGGTACATCTGCATCAGCTTGGCCAGGTCGTTGGCTGTGCCGAAGAGGCCGGCGTTGCCTGACACTCCGCCCATCATGGCCGCTCCCTCGTCATGTACCCACCCCTGCAATTGTTCCTTGCGGAAGAAAGTGTCGTTCTCGGTGGGGACGATGCGTGAGAGAGGATAATGTTTGTAAGGGTTGTAGGTGAGATCCCAGGCACCCAGAGGCCGGTACACGGAATCTTTTACATAGGCCTCGTAATCTATGCCTGTTTGGTTTTCGATGATATGCGGCCACAGATAGAAGCTCAGATCTGAATACAGATATTTTTTCTCAGGCAGGAGGGGGGATTTTTTGATGGCTTTGTATATTTTTTTGCGATAGCTCTTTTTCAGGAATATTCTGGGAGCAACATAGTAGGTGTACCTGTCGGTGGAATCAAGCGAATAAAAAATCCTTCTGAGATCTCCGTGTTTGTTGACGGTGTTCCGCCAGTAAGGGATCCACGACTGCAGACGTCCCTGGTGTGCCAGCACATCCCGGATCATGACATTTTTTTTGTTGGAATGTCTGAAAGCAGGCCAGTAAGTGCTCAGGGGCACATCCAGTTTGAACTTTCCCTGGTCGTGCAAACGCATCAGCGCCGGCAGGGATCCGGTGATCTTGGTGACGGAGGCTAAGTCATACAACACATCCGGTGTTACCGGCGACTGCCGGGCGTACGTGAAGTAACCGTAACATTTATGAAAGACCACCGTACCATTCCGTGCTACCAGTATTTCGCAACCGGGATAAGCACTCGAGTCGATGCCGGTGCGGGCTATCGAGTCGATGGTTTGCTCCAGCAGGCGGGAATCCATGCCCACTGCTTCAGGGGCGTCGTAACGCAAACGACCTGTGGCTGTGGTGATAATTCCGTCACCCATCTTGAAAAGTCCGTTTACGGCGACAGGTAACTTCCCTTTGATCCCGTAAGCTCCGAAGACCATCTGTGCAGCCAGCTCTTCCATGACGGGCGTTTCCTGGTAGGTGATAAGCAACGCTTTGCTCTCTTTGATGCCGGGGATAAGACCCAGGGCATAGGGATTGCCGAAGAAGACCGTGATGGCAGGATGGTTCCGTACGATTGTATCGATCAGAGAGATCTCGTCTGTGTTCAGCCCGAAATGCCTGTATGGCCGCTGGTCAAAACCCTGAATACCCAGGATGACGAGTGAATAGTTGTGAAGACGATTCAACATCTTTTTCCGGGCAGCCGTATCTGCCGGTACGACAAACAGATCCATCCGGGTATATTTCTTCAGATAATCCTGAAAACGGGTGATGGTATCACTTCCAACGACCACTGCTGCGATTTTTTGTTTTTCCAGATGCCGTACAGGCAGAATACTGTCTTGGTTTTTCAGCAGGGTGATGGCCTCTTGCGAGAGCCGGCGATTGAGCATACGGGCTGCCGGGGTGTTGAGATCCTTCCGCAAATTGTGCAGATTGACAGGCTGGTAATGATTCAGTCCTGCCCGGTACTTGGCGCGCAGGATCTTTTTAACCCGCCGGTCCATGTCATTCTGCCTGAGTTGTCCGTTTTTCAGTGCAAGCATTACCTCCTTGATAGCTTTGGGGATGTCTTTGGAAAATTCCACCAGGTCATTGCCGGCCTCAAGAGCTTTTACGTCTGCGATGCCGGGGGGGTAATAGTCTGCCACCCCTTTCATGTTCATGGCATCGGTCACAACAATTCCTTTGAAGCCCAGTTTATTTTTTAAAAGACCTGTTACGATGGGTTTGGAGAGAGTGGAGGCCTGATTGGGGGTGCTGTCCAGGGAGGGTATGTTGAGGTGTGCTACCATGATGGCCGCTACCCCATGCCTGATCATGGTCCGGAAAGGGAATAACTCAAGGCTGTCGAGATGGTGGCGGGAGTGACGGATCACCGGAAGACCCAGGTGCGAGTCGGTGTCCGTATCGCCGTGGCCGGGAAAATGCTTGGCCGTGGCCAGGATGCCGTGATCCTGCATGCCCAGCATATAAAGACTGCCTTTACGGGTAACGTTGATACGATCCGTTCCAAACGACCGGAAATTGATAACCGGATTATGGGGATTGTTGTTGACGTCCACTACAGGGGCAAAGTTCATTTGTATGCCCAGGCGTGTGAACTCGCGGGCGATTTCCACCCCCATGTCATAGATCAGCGAGTCGTTCTGTATGGCCCCCAGTGTCATCTGGTAAGGAAAACGCAGGGTCCCGTCCAGGCGCATGCCCGGACCCCATTCGCCGTCAAGGGCGATGAGTAAGGGTACCTTGGATTGCGACTGGAAATAATTGGTCATTTCCGCCTGCCGTTCCGGTGTGCCCTGGAAGAAGATAAGTCCCCCGATATGTTGCTGGCGGATCAGCTTCAACAGCGCATCGGTATGTTCCGGCCCGCGGTTGGAATAGGCAGCGGCCATGAAGAGCTGGCCGATACGCTCTTCAGGTGTTAAGGATTGAAATACGGAATCTACCCAGTGTTGTTCTTCCGGCGAAGCCGGTACGGTTAGATCGGAAAAAGGATTGTTTTGAGCTGAAAGTGTGATAGCAACCAACCATCCTGTTACGAAGAATATCCCTGTTTTGATAAATTGTGATCTGGTCATTATTATAAAAGTACAAAATTAATTAACTCAAGTTGCCAGCTAAGGACTTATAAAACAAAGACTAAAAATAAAAAATGGTTCATCCGCATAATGCGTATTTAGAATTATGGATTGCATAGATTTTAAGTTTAAAGAAATCTTTATCTCTATACTCATAAGCTTGTCTTTTAAGCACCTTTATTTTATTATTCAATCCCTCCAGAGGACCAGTGGATATAGGATACCTATACCAAGCAAAAATACCTGTTCTATGTGCCAGCAGACAATTGGCTACTTTTTTCAGAATTGTGATTCCCGAAGCATAAGCTTTTGCCACCCACCTACCAAGGAAAGTTTTGGCCTGTTGAACCGATCTCATTGACCACAAACGATGTAGTTCTTCTTTCAGGTAATAAGCTATGGCCAAAGGTTTATTTAAATCCAGCGCCTGTTGCAACCGCTTTTTCTCATCCGTTTCCTCATTCAGATTATCTTCCTTCTTTAGCAACAACCACCGTATTCCTTTGATAACTGAGCGTTTATTAAGCCTGGTTTCTTCATGATAAAGATCTCTGCGTAATTTTGAAAGGGCATCGTTCATCATTTTTGTAATATGGAAACGGTCAAAGATAATTTTGGCATCGGGGATATTGCGATTAACAGCGTCTATAAATACCGGCCACATATCCATTGCCATAGCTTCTATCTTTGAACCTGAGTATCGAACACGTTTCCAGAATAATTCCAGAGATTCTGCTGATTTGCCTTCTCCTACAAATAATACCCGGCCACTTTCCAGATCCATCACTACACTCATGTATTTATGCC
>DRPN01000126.1 GCA_011374625.1 Bacteroidota bacterium | reverse complement strand
GATGAGAAATTCAGCTCTCCCTTGTCCGTCCCCTGACGGATTGTCCGCCTTTTGGCGGATTAAAAAAATTCATGTTCGTTTCATGCCATACGTAGCGAAATTTAAGATTTTAGAATTATTTTTGGGTAATGTTAAAAAATCCACAGAATTATGAAAAAACTTGTGTTTTTCCTTTTTATGGTGCAGGGGATATTATCCCTTTCTGTTTTACACGCGCAGGATATACCATCTGTAGACTTGTCATTTTCTATGGTCTATCGTAATTTGGGGGCTTTTCGTGCCGGAGCCTGGGTGGGGTGTATCACTGCTCCTGATAATCCCGGGGAAACAGATAAGTATACTTTTTATGTCGGAGCTCGTAGTGGCGGGCTCTGGCGTACGGTGAACAACGGAACTACCTTTACCTGTATCTCTGATACATTTGGCACTTCATCAATAGGAGCTGTTGCTGTGGCACCTTCCGACCCTGCAGTACTTTGGGTGGGTACCGGCGATGCCTTCAATGCCCGATCATCCTATTATGGTAATGGTATCTGGAAATCAGAGGATCGGGGAAACACCTGGCAGTACATGGGACTTGAAAATTCCCATCATATTGCGAAGATTGTAATCCATCCGCAACATCCAAACACAGTGTGGGTGGCAGTGATGGGACATCTTTTTTCAAACAACCATGAACGGGGTGTTTATAAATCCACTGACGGTGGACATACCTGGGAAAAGATTCTGTATGTGGACGATGAAACTGGTTTTATTGACCTGGTAATCAATCCGGATCATCCGGATATCCTTTATGCTGCCAGCTATTGGAAAAAACGTACCCCTTGGACCTTTGTGCCCGGTAGTGACAAAAGCCGCATTTATAAGACGACTGATGGGGGAAGCACCTGGCATAAACTGTCGGGAGGTTTGCCGGAAGGGCCTTTGGGACGTATCGGGTTAGCCATACACCGTGCCAACCCTGCTATCGTTTATGCTGTGATCCAAAATCTGAACCTTAAGCCCGGCGCCACTGGCAACGAACCTGTAAAATTCGATGCGTTTACAGATCACTCGTTTGATAACCTGATCGGAGGAGAGGTATACCGTACAGATGATGGAGGAAAATCTTGGCGCCGTATAAACGATCCTGAAAAAACGGATGTCAGCGGTAAAGCGGCATACAGTTTTAATAAAATTGCCGTGGATCCTGTCGATCCCGATAAAGCATACATCATCGGAGTAGACATGTATTATACCCTTGACGGAGGAAAAACCTGGCCGCAATGGGGTAAGGGTAAAGACTTGTTTATGACCAATTTTGGCGATAATCGCTGTTTCTGGATCGATCCTCACAATCCGCAACATATACTGTTGGGATCCGACGGAGGTGCTTATGCTACCTGGGACGGTGGGAAGACCATGATGCATTTTGCCAACCTGCCTCTGGGAGAAGTCTATAAAGTGGAAACGGACGATGCGATACCTTATAACGTTTATACAGGATTGCAGGACCATGAAATATGGAAAGGTCCTTCCAATGGATGGTCGGGGAGTGTGACGCAGTCAGACTGGGTGATTGTGGGTATGTGGGACGGGATGTTCTGCAAGGTGGATCATACAGACAACCGCTGGCTTTATTTTACCACCCAGTTCGGCAAACACCATCGCGTTGACCAGCAGACGGGAGAACGGAAAGATATTACCCCTAAAGCACCGAAAGGAAAGGCTTTTTATCGTTTTACCTGGACCACGCCGCTGATTATCTCGCCTCATGATCCCCGGGTCCTGTATACCGGGGGGCAGGAATTATTGCGTTCTTACGATCGGGGGGATACCTGGGAAGCGGTTAGTCCCGATCTGACGGACAACGATCCTGCCAAGATCGCCGGAAGCGGTCATATGATGTATTGTACCATTACCACCATCTCAGAATCCCCGTTGAAAAAAGGATTGATATGGGTAGGAACCGATGACGGGCATGTGTGGATGACGCCCGACAATGGAAAAAGCTGGAAAGAGATGACAGAAAAACTGGAAGCACTGGGTGTCCCTGCTGACAGATGGGTAAGTTGCGTTATGGCTTCATCTCATCATCCGGGAACGGTATATGTGGCCAAATCGGGATATCGCCGTGATGACTTTCATGCCTACCTTGTCCGGAGCAGAGATTTTGGAAAAACGTGGGAGAGTATTTCAGGAGAGCTGCCGGCCTCCCCCGTAAATGTGGTTTATGAAGATCCGGTGAATGAAAACCTTCTGTTTGTGGGAAATGACAAAGGGGTATATGTATCCCTACATGCAGGGGCATCCTGGCAACCTCTGCAGGGAAATATTCCTCCCGCCGTAGTACGGGACGTAACCATCCAGCCCAGAGACCATGATCTGGTGGTAGGTACATACGGCCGTGGTGCGTGGATTACTGACATCAGCGCTCTGGAGCAATTGACGGATGAAGTGTTGGAAAAAGATTTTTATCTGTTTGATATTGATCCGAAACCTCAAATGAATTTTTCCCAACAAAAATGGTGGGGCAATTACCACGAAACGGGCGATAATCATATCCGTGTACCCAATGAACCCGACGGACTGGAAATATATTATTATTTCAAAAAAGATGATCCGGAAACCAGAGCGGAGATTATGGTTTCTAATGTTACAGGGAAAGAGTTGTTCAAGAAAAAAATATCTGTAGAAAAAGGGCTAAGAAAAATATACTGGAATACCTGCAATGTTGTACCCGGCGATTATGTTATTACCTTATCCTGGCATAACCGGCGGATGAGCAGGAAAGGGAAGGTGCTGAAGAGATGGCTGTGGCCGGTCCTGAACTATAGGAATGATGAATGACAAATGACCATGAGTCTGATGGAGAAGATATAAATATTTAAATATGTAATTAAATATTTATTTAAATACATATATTGATTTAATATTGAGTTTGTCTGCCGAAGTGTTGCAGAAGCAGGCTTTTTATAATATTTTCTTATCTTTTAAGGCATTCAGGATTTTTCCGAAGATTTTATCTTCTGCCAGCATGGTTTCGTCCGGGGTATAACAAGGGATGCTGATACAGTCGGGTTGGCTGGCGGTAAGGTGCAGGTAAACATCCCTGACTCTTTGCTGGAACTGCAGGTCTTTTTCATGAATATCCTGTTGTCCTGCCAGGTAATCCCGTTCCCGGCCTTCCCTTTTTTCGGAAAGGTTCGCTGCCGTGAAGGAGAAGGGGACATCCAGAAAGAGGTTGAGATCCGGCCTGGGAATACGGAAGTGTTCATATTCCATATGCAGGATCCAGTTACGCAACTTTTCCTGTCCGGCAGAATCTTTAAGTTTAGCACATTGAAAAGCGATGTTTGAATAGACATACCTGTCCACCAATACCAGTTTCTTTTTTTTCTGTTCCGAACGGATAATGTCTGCGGCATCCATGCGGTCGCCGGCATACAGGAGTGCCACGAGATAAGGATCCACTTCTTCGATTTTTCCCAGATCACCCCGCAGGAAACGGGCGATCATTTCTCCGAAAATAGGGGCTTCGGTTCGTGGAAAATGCATGAAAAAAAAATCAATACCTTCCCGGTCAAAATAGTTACGAAGATATTTTAATTGGGTGGATTTTCCCGAACCGTCCAGACCTTCAATGACAATAAAACTCATTTTATAAAAAACTTTTTGGGTTTAGCCGCAACCGTTATAAATTTAACCCTTAGTAAATCATATAAACATGCGTAAAGATAATTTATTTTACGGAAAGAAGAGCCTTGTTATCGATGGCTGTTTGTTTGAATTGGAGCGTCCGTTGGTTATGGGAATACTGAACCTTACTCCCGATTCTTTTTATGATGGGGGGCGGTATTTTCAGGAGGACGTGTTGCTTGACAGATTTCGTCAGATGAAAAAGGAAGGGGTTGACATAATTGACGTGGGGGCTTATTCTACCAGGCCGGGTGCGAAGCCTGTGTCGGAGGAAGAAGAATGGGAACGGTTGCAAAAAGGACTTGACGTGATCCGGCAGGATGATCCGGAGATACCATTGTCGGTGGATACTTTTCGTTCTCTGGTGGCTGAACGGGCAGTGAGCACCTATAATGTTGGAATGGTAAATGATATTTCGGGTGGGGATATGGATGAGGATATGTTTGAAACGGTTGCCAGGCTGGGGGTGGCATATGTGCTGATGCATATGCAGGGTACCCCGCAGACGATGCAGGAGAATCCTCATTACAAGCATGTGGTTAAGGATATTATTTTTCTTTTCTCAAAGAAAATTCACCGCTTGCTGGAGCTGGGGGTAAATGATATCATTCTGGATCCGGGTTTTGGTTTTGGCAAGACGATAAAACATAATTATCAGTTGTTAAAAGGTTTGCGGGCATTCCGGGAGGCAGGTCTGCCTCTGATGGTCGGGGTATCACGCAAATCCATGATCTGGAAACTTTTGGATATCACCCCGGGAGAATCTCTCACGGGAACGGTGGTATTACATACGCTGGCTCTTATTGAGGGAGCCGATATTCTGCGGGTGCATGATGTGAAGGCAGCACGCGAGGTTATTGAGATTGTCGAATACTGGAAAAAAACGGAACTGGAAGGATAAAATCCTTTATATTTCTTTCCCTCTCCCCGTTTTCAAAGTCCTTGCGCAGATGGTATACAATAATCATTTGTTCGCAAAGCGAACGTAATCGGATCTTCACTTCGTTCAGATCGAAATTAGTCACTTCGTGACGAAATTTTATTTTTCACGTCCATACATTTCGTATGCGAAGCGTACTAATTTTCATGCCAACCATGGTATGACCACTGTATAACCACTGTTTGACAATTGTATGACCACTGCCTGGTATGTACCATTGGTCGTTTCGTAAAGCCTTTGTATATTTACGGTATGATTGCTTTTATCACAGTGCGGTTTTGGGATATTCTGGATATCCTTTTATTGGCGCTCCTGTTGTTTGAGACCTACCGTCTGATAAGGGGGACGGTGGCCATGGATATTTTTGTAGGAATTTTCTTAGTGTATGTTTTCTGGTTGTTGGTTCGGGCCTTGCACATGGAGATGATAGCTTCGGTATTGGGACAGATCATCGGGGTGGGTGTGATCGCCCTGATTGTGGTTTTTCAACAGGAGATAAGGCGTTTTCTTCTTTTACTGGGAGGGAGGTACGCCAAAGCCCGGTTATTTAGGCTATCCGGGTTTATTTCTCCTGGAGAAAAGATGTTGCTTCCGGAGACCATTAGAGAGATTATTCAGGCCGTGAGAAACCTTTCTGCCAACCGGACAGGTGCTTTGATTGCCATCGCCCGGGAGGGTGGACTGGAAGCGGTAATGCGTAGCGGGGATATGGTCCGCGCCGAGGTAAATGCACGCCTTCTGGAATCTGTATTTTTTAAAAATAATCCCTTGCATGACGGTGCCGTCATTATCCAGCACAATAAAATTGAAGCAGCCCGGTGTGTATTGCCTGTAACAGAGAATATTTTTCTTCCGGCAAAATACGGGATGAGGCATAGGGCCGGTTTGGGACTTGCGGAAAAAACCGATGCGGTTGTAATTATCGTCTCGGAAGAAACAGGAGAGATTTCCCTGGCTTATGATGCGGAAATCCATTTTAACCTCTCGCCGGAAAAACTGAAAGAAGAAATTGAAAACCTGTTTTCGTAAGCTGCACCTGAGTTTCCGTTATCTCCAGTATTTTCCCCGTAGTTACTATCTATGTCATGTGTGTTGTGTGTCGATGCTGTAATACTTCAGACTTATGATTCTTTTCCGGTTTTTTTCTTTTTCATCAGGTCGCTGGCATGTGATTCTTCGCCCCGGATGATACGTTTGATGTTACTCCTGTGTGTGTAGATCAGCAGCAGGGCGATCAGAATGGAAAATATTTCCAGGGAATGATAAGGATATTTTGTTTTGAAAAAAAAAATCACGGAAACCGGAAACATGATTCCGGCAACGATAGATCCCAGGGAGACGTAGTTAAAAGCCAGTACAACGATGATATAAACGCCGATGCTGACTATGGTAGGCCAAATGGCTAAAGCAAGGGCTACCCCCAGAAAGGTGGCGACGCCTTTGCCTCCTTTAAACCGTGCATAAACAGGAAAAATATGGCCCAGGGCTGCGGCCGTACCCAGCAGTAGTTCCTGAGTCATTAAAGCCTCGGAATATTCCGGGAAAAGATGCGCACAATGACCCAGCCTTACGGATATCCACCCTTTAAAAACATCAAATAATAGGACGGTAATACCGGCTTTCCAGCCCAAAACACGAAAGGTGTTGGCCGCACCGGCATTGCCGCTGCCATGCTCACGTATATCCAGTTGGAAGAATATTTTTCCGAGCCAGATGGAAGAGGGAATAGAGCCAATGAGATAAGCAGCCAGAATCAGGAGTGCATAATAGAGTGTATCCATGGCAATGACAAAATTTAACATGACAAAGTAAGTAATTATTTTGTGATTTTGTCACGATAGGGCCCGAATCGGCGGATCATCCCGGGAAGGAACGGGAAGGTGTGGTTGTAGCGATAGGAAAGAGTGAAGGGATTCATATATTGTCGTATGTTGCAAACATACGATAATATAGACATCCTGTCTTTCTGTCTTTCTGCATTTCTGTCTGCAACCACTTTTTTTACTGTTAATACGTATAATTTAGTACTTATTCTCCTGATTAATAGAAAAAAAAAGAACGAACCTTCCGGTCCGTTCTTTTTTTTGTTTCGAATTATTCTCAGAAAAGGTGCATATTGTCGAGTACGTCCATGACTTCACGTACAGCCTTGGCCGAAGCGTTCATTAATTCTCTTTCATGGTCATCCATTTCTACCTCAATAATTTCTTCAATACCATTTTTACCGAGTTTGACAGGAACGCCAATGTAAATATCATTAAATCCGTATTCACCTTTCAGGTATGCGCATACAGGAAGAATCCTTTTCTGGTCTTTTACAATGGCTTCTACCATTTGGGCTACGGCAGCGCCGGGAGCATACCATGCTGATGTGCCCAGCAGTTTTACTATTTCACCTCCACCGCTCTGGGTGCGTTTGACAATAGCATCCAGTTTATCTTTTGATATCAATTGGGTTACAGGGATTCCGGCAACGGTAGTATAACGAGGTAGTGGAACCATCGAGTCGCCGTGACCTCCCATAAGAAGTGCCTGGATATCTTTTGGGGAGATATTCAGTTCCTGAGCAATGAAGGAACGATAACGTGCCGTGTCCAGTATGCCTGCCATCCCGAATACCTTGGATGTTTCTTTCTTTGAAGCCAGATGAGCAGCGTAAGATAAGACATCCAACGGATTGGTAACAACAATGATGATAGCATCCGGCGAATATTTTACTGCATTTTCCGTGACAGATTTAACAATAGCCGCATTGGTGCCGATCAGATCATCACGGCTCATGCCCGGGCTTCGAGGCTTGCCGGAGGTGATCACGACCACTTCCGATCCGGCCGTTTTGGTATAATCGTTCGTGCTGCCCGTAATACGGGTGTCGAACATTTGAACTGGGGAGGATTCCCACATATCCAGGGCTTTTCCTTCAGCCTGGTTTTCTATTACGTCCAGAAGGACTACTTCGTTGACGATGTCTTTTTCGGCAATCACGTTGGCTACAGTGGCTCCAACATGGCCGGCTCCGATAACTGATACTTTCATGATAATTTACTTTTTAAGTGTTAATGAATTTTAATTTGCATTTCGATATTTTTTCCCGAGGTCACAAAGGACCTCAGTCGCAATTTCATTTATTTATTCATTTTCCTGTGCATCGACAACGGCCATGGCGGTCATATCTACGATCTCCTGAACCGAACAGCCCATCTGCAGGACATGAATAGGCTTGTTGATTCCCATGAGGATGGGTCCGATGGCTTCAGAACCGCCTATTTCCTGCATCATTTTATAAGCAATGTTTCCGGCATCCAGGGAGGGGAAGATCAGGGTATTAACTTTATGATCTACCAGCTTGGAAAAGGGGAAAATGTTTTTTTGCAGGTTATCGTTCAGGGCGAAGTTGGCCTGCATTTCCCCGTCGACGATCAGGTCGGGATAATCCTGGTGAAGGATATTGACTACTTTGCTCATGATCTTCGGGGTTTCTCCGCGCCTGGCAGACCCGAAGTTAGAGTAAGAGAGCAGAGCTATATGCGGTTCGATGTTGAATTTTGTAACCTGTTCGGCGGTCAGCAGCGTAATATCCACCAGTTCTTCCGTAGTGGGTAATATGTTCACCGTAGTATCTGCAAAGAAGAACGGACCCTTGGGGGTCATCATGATGTACATCCCGGCGATGGTGCGTACATCGGGTTTTGTACCTGTAATCTGAAGAGCGGGTCTTATGGTATCGGCATATTTGCTTTCGTAACCTGACAGGAATGCATCGGCATCTCCCAGTTCGACCATCATAACGCCGAAATAGTAAGGGTTATGGATGAGACTTTCCGCTTTATCCAGGGTTATGCCTTTGCGTTGTCTTTTATCAAAAAGAACTTTGGCATATCTTTTCCTTATTCTGGCTTCGAGGGAGGAGTGAGGGTTGATGATTTTGACTTCTCCCAATTCCAGGTTGTTTTCTTCGATGATTTTTTTGATTTTTTTGGTGTTTCCCAACAGAATGGGTTTGGCGATTCCTTCCTGATAAACGATTTCGACTGCTTTCAGCATGCTGAAATTGTCCGCATCTGCAAAGACCACCCGTTTGGGTGATTTTTTGGCTTTGTTGATAATGAACCGGATCAGTTGGTTATCATTGCCCAGCCTTTTGTTTAATTCGTTGCGGTATGCATCCCAGTTATATATTTTCTTACGGGCAACGCCGGTTTCTATGGCAGCCTTGGCGACGGCCAGGGCTACGGTAGAAATCAACCGCGGATCGAGGGGTTTGGGAATGATATATTCACGGCCGAAAGTGAGGTTCTTGGTGTTGTAAGCAATGTTTACCACCTCCGGTACCGGTTGTTTGGCAAGGTCTGCCAGAGCACGGGCTGCTGCCTTCTTCATTTCCTCGTTGATGGCACGGGCCCTGACATCCAATGCTCCTCTGAAAATAAATGGGAATCCAAGCACATTGTTGATCTGGTTTGGGTAATCGGAACGACCTGTGGCGAAAATAATGTCTTTTCTGGCCGCAATGGCATCTTCATAGGTAATTTCAGGTACCGGGTTAGCCATAGCAAAAACAATGGGATCTTTAGCCATGGTTTTGAGCATCTTGGGCGTGAGGACACCGGCGACCGAGAGACCGAGGAAAATGTCTGCTCCTTTGATGGCTTCTTCCAGAGTGTTTACATCTTTGTCGGTAGCAAACATTTGTTTGTATTTGTTCAGGTCTTTTCTTTTTTTGTTGATAACTCCTTTGCTGTCCACCATAATGACGTTCTCTTTCTTTATGCCGAAAGAGATATACAGTTTGGAGCAGGAAATGGCAGCAGCGCCGGCGCCGCTGACGACCAGTTTAACATCTTCGATATTCTTTCCGTTTAGTTCCAGGGCGTTGAGCAGACCGGCAGCCGAGATAATGGCAGTGCCATGCTGGTCATCATGCATAACCGGGATATCCAGAGCTTCCTTCAGACGGTCTTCAATCTCAAAACATTCGGGTGCCTTGATATCTTCCAGATTAATGCCTCCAAAAGTAGGAGAGATCAGTTTGACCGTTTCTACAAATTTATCAATGTCTTTGGTATTAATTTCAATATCAAAGACATCCACATCCCCGAAGATCTTGAACAAAAGACCTTTTCCTTCCATGACGGGTTTACCGGCTTCGGGGCCGATATCGCCAAGTCCCAGTACGGCGGTACCGTTGCTGACAACAGCTACCAGATTTCCTTTCGCTGTATATTTATAAACATCTTCGGGTTTTTTGTTGATTTCCAGACAGGGATCAGCTACGCCCGGCGTATAAGCCATAGACAAGTCCCTCTGTGTGCTGTGAGGCTTTGTGGGAATGACTTCGATTTTTCCCGGACGCCCTATGCTATGATATTCCAGAGCATCCTTTTTACTTATTTTTGTCATATTAGTAGAATTATATTTTTATATGTATACAAATCTATGAATAATTCTGTACTAAAATTAGGATAAACAACCATGTTATCATATGTTTTACGATAGTTTTTTTCATATCAGGTTGTAAAACATATAAATGAGTAGTACAATAGTACAAATATTGTCCTAAATTTATAGGTTGAAAAAAATGAAAATAATTTTTTAATTTTATGATAACCAAAATAAAAACAAAAGTATGTCAACATTAAAACAAAAACTACAGGAAAAAATTGAAGGTTGGCGTCCGCGTACAACCCGCCTTGTAAAAGAGTTTGGCGATGTTAAACTGGGAGAAGTATCCATTGGCCAGGCTATTGGTGGTATGCGGGGTGTAAAATGCCTTGTTACGGACATTTCCTACCTTGATCCTTACGAAGGGATCCGGTTCAGGGGATACACCATCCCGGAAGTACTGGCTAAGTTACCTAAGGTTGCCGGTAATGATTATCCTACTGTGGAGTCTTTCTTTTACCTGCTTCTTACAGGAGATATCCCGACAGAACAGCAAGCTGAGGAAGTACTTGAGGAATTCAAATCCAGGGCAAAAGTACCTCAGTATGTCTTTGATGTTATTAATGCCATGCCCGAAGATACCCACCCGATGGTAATGTTCTCGACAGCCATTCTTTCCATGGAAAAAGAATCCGTTTTTGCAAAAAAGTACAAAGAAGGAATCAGCAAAATGGATTACTGGGATCCAACCTATGAAGATGCCATGAATCTTCTGGCCAAACTTCCGGAAATAGGGGCTTACATTTACCGGAAGAAATTCAAAGGCGGGGATATCATCGCTCCGGATCCCAAACTTGATTTCGGTGCTAATTTTGCCCATATGATGGGTGTGCCTGCCCCTTATGATGAGCTTTCCCGTCTGTATTTTATCCTGCACAGCGACCATGAGAGCGGGAATGTTAGTGCCCATACCGGTCACCTGGTAGCCAGCGCCCTGTCGGATGTTTATTATGCTATTTCGGCTATGATTGACGGCCTGGCAGGTCCGCTGCACGGACTGGCCAACGAAATGGTGCTGCGCTGGATACAGGGAGTGATGGATAAGATGGGAGGTAAGGTGCCCGACGAAGAAGAAATGAAGAAATTTGTCTGGGACACACTTAACGCAGGTCAGGTGATCCCGGGATACGGTCATGCAGTCCTGCGTAAAACCGACCCGCGGTACATGGCACAGCGGGAGTTCTCCCTGAAACATCTGGCTGATGATCCGATTTTTGCCTATGTGGATGTATTATTCAAAGTAGTTCCCGACATTTTGAAAGAACATGGGAAAGCTAAAAACCCCTGGCCCAATGTGGATGCTCAGTCCGGCGTGATTCAGTGGCATTACGGAGTGAGGGAATATGACTTCTACACCGTTCTGTTCGGTATCGGCCGTTCCCTGGGTGTTCTCTCCAATATTATCTGGGACCGTGGTTTGGGTTATCCTATCGAAAGACCTAAGTCGGTTACCACAGACATGTTGGAAGAAGTAGCCGGCATCAAGAAGTAAGGTTCTCTTCAGGCAAAAAAAAAATCCGCAGAGCAAATCTGCGGATTTTTTTTGGTATCGAATCGGGGTTTATTACTCTGATTCTTCCTTTACGGCGGCCTGTGCCGCAGCCAGTCGAGCAATAGGCACCCTGTAAGGAGAACAGCTTACATAGTTCATCCCCACGCGGTGGCAGAATTCCACGGAAGAAGGCTCTCCTCCATGTTCGCCACAGATTCCGACTTTCAGGTTTGGACGTGTAGTTCTTCCTTTTTTGATGCCGATTTCGATCAGTTGGCCGATACCTTCCTGGTCCAGTACCTGGAAAGGGTCATTTTTCAGGATGCCTTTTTCAAGGTAGACAGGCAGGAATTTTCCGGCATCGTCGCGGGAATACCCGAATCCCATTTGTGTCAGGTCATTGGTTCCGAAGGAGAAGAATTCAGCCGACTGTGCAATCTGGTCGGCGACCAAGGCAGCACGTGGGATTTCTATCATGGTGCCTACCATATAGTCGATTTTTTCGCCTCTTTCTTCGAACACCTTCTCGGCAGTGGTTCTGATGATTTCTTCCTGCATTTTCATTTCGGTGAGTGTGCCTGTGAGAGGCACCATAATCTCCGGTTTTGCGGTGATGCCTTTGGCTTTCAGGTTGAGAGCAGCCTCTATGATAGCACGTGCCTGCATCTCGGTGATCTCGGGATAGGTGTTTCCGAGACGGCAACCACGGTGTCCCAACATGGGGTTAAACTCTTTCAATGATTCAACTTTTTCCTTGATCTTTTCAAGGCTGACCCCCATTTCTTTGGCCATCTCTTTCTGGTTTTCTTCTTCATGCGGAACAAACTCGTGCAGTGGCGGGTCGAGCAGTCGTACGGTAACCGGCAGATCGTGCATTACCTCAAAGATCCCTTCGAAGTCACTCCGTTGTATGGGGAGCAGTTTCTCCAGGGCTTTTCTGCGTCCTGCTTCATCGTCAGCCAGGATCATCTCCCGCATGGCTATGATACGGTTGCCTTCGAAGAACATATGTTCGGTACGGGTAAGGCCGATTCCACGAGCGCCGAAATTGCGGGCGACTTCAGAATCATGGGGAGTGTCAGCATTTGTGCGCACCTCCATGCGACTGTGTTTATCCGCCAGGTTCATGAGTTCACCAAAATCACCGCTAAGCTTGGGATCGATAGTGTCTATCTTTCCTTCATAAACTTCACCGGTAGAACCGTTCAGGGAGATCCAGTCGCCTTCTTTCCAGACTTTGTCGCCGACTTTCATTACACGTTGTTTGTAGTCGATTTGTGTACTTCCGGCACCGGAGACACAGCATTTCCCCATACCCCGGGCTACAACGGCAGCATGAGAGGTCATGCCTCCGCGGGCGGTCAGGATGCCTTGTGCTACATTCATGCCCCGCAGGTCTTCCGGGGAGGTTTCGATTCTGACAAGGACAACATCTTCCCCTTTTTCTGCCCATTGCTCAGCTTCGTCGGCGAAGAAGACAATCCGTCCGGTGGCGGCACCCGGCGATGCGGGAAGCCCCTTGGCGATAACATTGGCTTTGCTGATGGCATTTTGGTCAAATACAGGGTGCAGCAGTTCATCCAGTTTATTAGGCTCTACACGGAGCAGGGCTGTTTTTTCATCGATCATTCCTTCGCGCAGCATATCCATGGCGATTTTTACCATGGCTTGTCCCGTACGTTTTCCGTTGCGTGTTTGCAGCAACCACAGTTTCCCTTCCTGGATGGTGAATTCCATATCCTGCATGTCTTTGGCATGTCTTTCCAGTTTGTCCTGGATTTCATATAGTTCCTTATAGATCTCAGGCATGGTTTCTTCCAGTGAAGGATACTGTGTGCGTCTTACTTCTTCGGAAATACCTGCCAGTTTGGCCCAACGTATCGATCCTTCTTTGGTGATCTGCTGCGGGGTACGGATGCCGGCCACAACATCCTCACCTTGTGCATTGATCAGATATTCTCCATTAAATATTTTTTCTCCGGTGGCAGCATCGCGTGTGAAAGCTACTCCGGTGGCAGAGCTATTGCCCATGTTTCCAAAAACCATAGCCTGCACATTGACGGCGGTACCCCATTCATCGGGGATCTTGTTCAGTTTCCGGTAATATATGGCCCGTTCGTTGTTCCAGCTGTCGAAGACAGCCATAATGGCTCCCCAAAGCTGTTCCCAGGGGTCATCCGGGAAAGATTTTCCGGTTTGTTTTTTTACGGCCTCTTTAAATTTTGTGACAAGCTCTTTCAGATCTTCCACTTCCAGTTCAGTATCCAGATCAACTCCTTTCTTTTCCTTCACCTCATCAATGATCTTTTCAAAAGGATCAATCTCTTCTTTGGAAGTGGGTTTCATTCCCAGAACCACATCGCCGTACATTTGTACAAAGCGGCGGTAAGAGTCCCAGGCAAAACGTTCGTTACCGGTTTTTTTGGTAAGTCCCACAACGGCATCATCATTCATGCCCAGGTTCAGGACGGTATCCATCATACCGGGCATGGATACGCGTGCGCCGGAACGCACAGATACCAGACACGGATTTTCTTCGCTGCCGAATTTTGTGCCCATTATCTTTTCAATGTGGGCAATCCCTTTTTCTACGTCATCCCTGATGAGTTCGACTACTTTATCCCTGCCCAGGGTATTATATTCTGTACAAACTTCTGTGGTAATGGTAAATCCGGGAGGGACAGGTACTCCGATACTGCTCATTTCAGCCAGACCGGATCCTTTACCACCAAGCAGGTTACGCAATTCTGCACTTCCTTCGGCCTGCTTGTTGCCAAATGTGTAAACTCGTTTTTTCTGAGACATAATTTAGTAATTTTTAATTAGTTAAGTCATTATAAACAAAAATTGTCCAAAGGTAATAAAAATGTCTGCGTTTACGAAAAAACAAAAACATTTTGTATGTTAAAAAACATTTATCTATGATCCGTATTGGCAGAGGTTGGATAATTTGTAAATCCGGTATTTTGTACGTATCTTACGTGATAGTCGTCAGATCGAAAAAGGTTTTTATGAAAGCCGGATGGAGGCTCATAGGATTGATTATTTTATGGCTGTTTCAGCCGTTGAGCGCTTCAGCACAGCTTTATCAATTCAGGCATCTGACTGTCAAAGAAGGTCTGTCACAAAGTTCCGTTAACTGTATCATGCAGGGTCGTCATGGTTTTCTATGGATTGGGACGCAGGACGGTCTGAACCGCTATGATGGTTATGATTTCAGGATTTACCGATATGATCCGGCAGACAGTAATACCCTCTCCAATGATTGGATATGGGATGTTTTGGAAGACCGTTCCGGGAAAATCTGGATTGCTACGTGGAAGGGTCTGACGAAATATGATCCCTGTACCGATTGTTTTACGCGTTATTTACCGGATGTTAATAATCCTGGTGCCATATCAGGTGAACGACCGGCATCCTTGTGTCAGGACAAGGAGGGAAATCTCTGGATCGGAATATGGGGAGGAGGTCTGGATAGGTATGACCCGGAAACAGATGGTTTTGTTCGAATTCTAAGCCATCCTGAAGATCCGAAAACGCTCCCGGGGAATCTTGTCCGGGACGTGTTTTATGATCATAAAAACCGGTTGTGGGTGGGTACCTGGTCAGGACTGGGATTGGGAGAGAAACAAAAAGACGGATCAGTGACCTTTACCCGTTTTGTTCATGATGAGAATGATCCCCGAAGCATAGGAAGCAATCATGTTATGTCGGTTCTGGAAGATCATACCGGAAGGATTTGGATCGGGACAAGAGGGGGTGGGTTGAACCTGTTTTCGGAAAAAGATTCTTCGTTTGAACATTTTGTCTATGAGAATGAAAATGCAAAGAGCATCAGCAGTAATGATATATGTGTATTGTATGAAGATTCTCAACATCGTTTTTGGGTTGGTACCTTTACGGAAGGACTGAACCTGTTTGATCCCGTTAAAGGGACATTTACCCGTATCCTCCAGAATCCCGATGATCCTAAAGGATTATTGAGTAATAACGTTTACAGCATAACGGAAGACCGTTCAGGCTTGTTATGGATAGGAGCCGGGGGATTGAATATCCTGGATCCGAGAATGGTTCATTTCAGGTATTACAGGTATAGCAGAAAAAATAAGTTTAGTCTGAGTAACAACGACGTATCTTCTTTTTATGAAGATAATATGGGTAATATATGGGTCGGGACCAAAGGAGGAGGATTAAACGGTTTTAACCTCAAGACAGGCAGGTTTACGGTTTATAGTCATATCCCGGAGGATATGCGAAGTATCAGCAGCAACCACGTAAGTGCCGTTACCGGTGACGGTTCGGGCACTATATGGGTGGCAACAAGTAACAACGGTCTGAACCGTTTTGATCCGGTCAGCAAAAAATTCACTCATATTTCCGCAATACAAAATACAGAAGGAAAGGAGATGATAGACATAAAGTATATCAATGACTTATGTTTTACTTCAAAGAATATTCTGTGGATGGCCACGGACAACAGGGGGTTGGTGCGTTATGATGTGTTGAATACGCAGGGAAAATCCTACAAAAGTATTGCCTGGGCTGACAAAATTATTGACCTGAGTTCTTTACTGACTTTGACTGCCGGTTCAGGTGGAAAACTATGGATCGGAACCTGGGGAGTGGGATTATTGTCACTCAATCTGAAAACGGAACGTTTTTCCGTTTATCCTGTTCATGAGAAGGATACCCTTTCTCTCGCCGGGAATATGGTACATGTAATTTACGAGACAAGGGACAGTACGGGAAGGATTTTATGGGTCGGTACCAATAAGGGATTGTCTTATATGAGACCGGATGGACCTTCCTGTGGGAAGTTCAGGCACATTACGATGAAAAACGGGCTTCCCAGTAATATCATATACGGAATCCTTCAGGATAACCGGGGATTCCTGTGGATAAGTACCAATATGGGGTTGAGCAGGTATGATCCCCTTTCGGGACGGATAAAAAATTTTGATATATATGACGGACTGCAGAATAATGAGTTTAATCTTCATGCTTGTCTGAAATTACAAGACGGTTCTTTGTTGTTTGGAGGAGTCAATGGTTTCAATTTGTTTCGTCCTGAGATGATCATGGAAAATGATTACCAGCCGCCGGTGGTTCTTACCAGTTTTAAGGTGTTTAATAAAGAGATGGAATTTGGGAAATCACTGACAGAAATTAAGAAAATCGTTTTGAACTGGAAGCATAACTTTTTTTCTTTTGAGTTTGCAGCTCTGGATTTCGCACAGTCCGCTAAAATTCAATATGCCTACCGGATGGTGGGAGTGGACAAAGACTGGGTTTTTTCCGACAATCGCCGCTATGTGAGTTATACGCGTATAGATCCGGGAGATTATGTTTTTCAGGTAAAAGGGACCAACAGGGACGGGATATGGAGTGATAAAATTTTATCGGTGGAAATAAAAGTCAGGCCTCCCTACTGGAGAACCTGGTGGTTCAAAACCCTGGGGGTTGTTCTGTTTTTATTGATACTGTACGGACTATATCGCATGCAACTGCAAAAACTGTTGGCATTAGAACGTTTACGGGTACGCATAGCCAGCGACCTGCATGATGATATAGGCTCGGCACTGACGAGGATATCCATTGCCTCGGAACAGATGCAGGCCGCCAAGGATTATAACAGGGTGATCAGGTTGTCCAAGACCATTGGGATCATAAGCAGGGAAATCATCTCTACCATGAGCGATATTATTTGGTCTATTGATGCACGAAACGATACCTTGATCCAGCTGTTGGACCGGATGCAGGATGTGGCTTTCAGTGCCTTTTCCATGAAAAACATCAAAGTGGATATTGTTCAGAAAGACATGAAAAAAAAGAAAAAGATTCCCGTAGATTACAGGCAAAGCATCTTTTGCATTTATAAAGAAGCTCTTAATAATATTGTAAAACATGCACATGCTACTGAAGTAAAAATAAAATTGTTAAATACGGACAGGGGATTTACAATGGAAATATCGGATAATGGGAAAGGCTTTGACCCGGAGAAACTATCAAAAGGAAACGGTTTGCGGAATATGCGGATGAGAGCCGAACGCCTGAAAGCAAAACTGGAAGTAATAACAAACAGGGGAATGACCATAAGATTATCCATGAAGAAACTTTAATCCGTCGGGGGACGGACAAGTCCTCCAGTGGACGGACAAGTCCTCCAGGGCAGACAAGGGAGAGGTTAATAACACGTCGCTGGCGTTGAAAATAATAACTCCATGATGATACGCCATCTCCCTGTAGCGGGGAGATTCATTATATCCCATATTGATGGGATTGTACGGATGTGAAATATATTTTATAATTAAAGCATGATAAATATAGCCATTGTAGAGGACGATTCGTTTGTCAGGGAAAGCCTGCAGGAGTTTATCAATGATCAGGCGGATATGTTTTGCTCAGCAGCCAAAGAATCCGTAGAGGCTTTTCTGCATCATCTGAATGAAGAGAATGTGCCGGATGTGATCCTGATGGATATCGGTTTGCCGGGTATGTCGGGTATCAGCGGTATAAAACTGGTGAAAGAGCGT
>DRPN01000008.1 GCA_011374625.1 Bacteroidota bacterium | reverse complement strand
CACTTTTCTTTCGAATGGAGGATCTTTTACAGGTCTTTGTGCCGGCAATTATCCCACGGCTGTGCAGGATGCCAACGGATGTGTCACAAACGGGGTTACGTTGACTCTATCAGAGCCCCAGGCCTTTGTCATAAACGTAGTTTCTCATAGTGATGTAGCCTGTCACGGCGGAAGTGACGGAAGCATCACAATGCATGCTTCAGGTGGTACTTCTCCGTATGTTTATTCGGTGGATGGAGGAACTACTTTCGTTGACAATAACGGCTCTTTTACCGGACTTAACGCAGGAGCATGGCCACTGGCAGTCAGGGATGTCAACGGTTGTATTATGTTGGGTGACACCGTTGTCATTAGCGATCCGCCTGCTCTGACGATAGATACTGTGAATAAAACGGATATCAGTTGTCACGGTCTGTCTGACGGAAAGATCGATATTTCAGCTTCCGGCGGAACGGCTCCGTGGCAATATTCGATTGACGGGGGAGTGACTTTCTCGGATGGTCATTTGTTTGAAAATCTTTCAGCCGGAGATTATGATATTGCCATTCGGGATGCCAATGGCTGTCTCTTGAGTGGCAGTACAGTGACAGTTACGGAACCTCCACAACTGGTCATCAACAAAATCAATGTAACAGAAGCTTTGTGTGCCGGCGGCAGCTCGGGAGAGATCCATATTCTGGCTTCCGGAGGAACAGGATCCTATGAGTATTCTATCAACAATGGACAAACTTTTTATGATAACAATGGTATCTTTCAGCAGCTACCTGCCAATACTTACTCTCCGGTAGTTAGGGATATAAACGGTTGCACGGCAGTTGCGGTACAGGTTATTGTTGATGAGCCTCCTGCCATTCAGATGATCGTAGACACTGTGAAGCCTACTTGTAGTAAAAATTCATTTGACGGGAAAATCAGTGTTCAGGCTACAGGAGGTACGGGAAACTTTGTATACTCCATTGACGACGGAATCTCTTTTGCTGCAGGAGGGACCTTCACCGGGCTGGAAGGAGGGACGTATCATATCATTGCCAAAGATGGCAACGGCTGTATAGAATCCACTGCTGTTCATTTACAAGGGAGATACACTGTTATTGCCGATGCGGGCAGGGATACTGCCATTTGTCCCGGAACCTCCGTACAACTGCATGGCAGCGGAGGACAATCCTATCAGTGGGAGCCTGCCGGCCTACTGGATGATCCTGCCGTTATCGATCCGCTGGCTTCTCCCCTGACGAATACGAATTTTATCCTGACAGTCACCTCAGGCATTTGTTATGACAAAGATACCGTTATCGTCATGGTTTATCCCATACACGGACTGGATGCCGGCCGTGATACTGTTATACCCGAAGGGTGTAGCATCACTCTGACGGCTACGGGCGAAGGGTTTACGGAGTATTTCTGGTATCCTTCTGAAGGACTGGATGCTACAACAGGCCGGTCGGTGGTTGCTTCTCCCGTAAGGGACATGACTTATTTTGCAGAAGCTATCACCACGGAAGGATGTCTGGAGAAAGATTCGATAAATATTGTGTTGATCCGGGAGATTTTTATACCTTCAGGGTTTACACCGAATGGGGATGGAAAAAATGATACCTGGCATTTCGGGTATACGGAATATTATCCGGATATGACGGTGGAGGTGTTCGACCGGTGGGGACACAGGGTTTTTTACAGCCGTGGATATGACAGCTCGAAAGAGTGGGATGGAACATTTCAGGGAAAGGCATTGGCTTCAGGGACTTACTACTATGTGATCATCCTGCATGATGCAAAACATACACCACCTGTCACCGGACCGGTGACTATAATAAGATAAGGAAGGCGGATGAAGCATTTGATGAAAACAGGGGTGTTATTGATGTTGCTGGTACCTGAGGTGACAGCCCAGCAGCTATCACTTTATAGTCAGTTTATGTTTAACGATTATGTGCTGAATCCCGCAGTTGCGGGAACGAAAAACTATTATCAGATACGGACTGACAGCCGTTTTCAGTGGGTTGGCATCCTGGATGGTCCCCAGACCGTGAGCGTAAGTGTATTTGGACCGCATGCCTCCAAACCTATGGGCTTCGGAGGGTATATCATCAACGACGTAACAGGACCTGCCAGCCGTACGGGCGCCTATGGCACATATGCCTACAACGTAATGGTAAATAATGACATCCGTCTATCCATGGGCTTGTCTTTTGGCATGCTGCAAAGCAAGATAGATGGCACCAAAATCACCCTTTTTGATCAGGATGACAATGCCTTGCAGCATGCTGTCTATTCTTCCATCGTCCCGGATGCATCCGTAGGTTTGTATATGTATGGGGAGAAGTGGTATGCAGGCGCTTCAGCTTTCCAGCTTTTTGTTAACTCCCTGAAAATGTATGATATGAAAAACGGACTGAACCGCTTGAAAATTCATTTTTATCTAATGGGAGGGTATATCTTTGAAGCAGGGGACAATTTTACCATTGAACCTGCTATGTTGATAAAAAAAACAACTCCTGTGCCTGTGCAAGTGGACTTAAATGCGAAGATCACTTATCTGAAAAAAGTATGGTTGGGCGTTTCCTTCCGGTCTTCGGATGCTGTTGCTCTCCTGGTGGGATATGTCCACAATGATAAATATTATTTGGGGTATTCCTATGATATCGGTATCAATGATATCCGGAAATATAACAATGGTTCACACGAAATCATGATGGGCGTCCGTTTTAATAATATCAAAAACAGATAATCCGAATGCTCATGCGCCTTGTTCTGTTCACCTTGTCCTGGATCATTCTTTTGAGCGCATGCACCGCTCCTCACAAAAGAAAAGGCAGAGAAAATGACATCATTCCGAAAGAAGATATGATTCATATTCTGGAAGACATTCATATAGCCAATGGATTTTTTTCCATGAGTGACCTGCGGAAAGAGTATACGGGCACCGACTCGATAAGCAACTACCGGGATATTATTGTAAAATACGGTTATTCGCCGGAAGATTTTAAAAAAACCGTGAATTATTATACGGATCATTTGGAGGAATATGAAATTATCTATGAAGAGGTGATAAAGGACCTGAAAGAAATGCAGGAAAAGATGTATGATAATGTGATGTTGACGGGAGAAATGAAAAAGAAAAAAAAAGATGGGAACATGTGGACCCTGAAAACGGAATGGCATCTGCCGCGGGAAGGACAGCGGAACAAGATCCCATTCAGCGTGAAGGTGGATGGCCCGGGCGTTTATATGCTTAGTATGAGGATACGCCTCGGGAAAAATGACGGGTCCAGGCGACCCTTTATTTCTGCTTATTTCTGGTACAATGATAGTACCAAAGAAGGTCACAGAATTTTTTGGAAGAAAAAAAGGTTGAAAAAAACAGGAGATATTTATAAACAATATATTTTGTCTAAAGAGTTAAAAGACACCCTTGTAACGCATTTGAAAGGTTTTTTACTGGATGATGAAAACAATGATACCCTCTATATAAAACATGCGGATATCAAGGATATAAATCTGAATGTCAAGCCTTTTAATACAGGAGAAAGTGCAGATACGACAAAAAACAAAAAATGATGAGGAAAATTGCTGCCAACTATGTTTTTCCCGTATCATCTCCGCCTGTCCGCAATGGTATTGTGGTGGTGAATGATCAGGGCAGGATCATGGATCTGATAGATCCCGGAGGATGTTTTCGCGAGATGGCAATGCTTGTATTCTACAATGGGGTACTGATCCCGTCTTTTGTTTTTCCGGATACAGGAAAAGATAATAACATCTCTGAAAATGATTTATTTGAAATACTGGCTAAACTGACTCCTCCCGGAAACCGGGAGAAAAATACACAGGATGATTTTGACCGGCTGTTGAAAAAGTTTACACTGGATAAGGCGGAGCAGTTAGGATTACAAAATTTATCAGGCAGTCTGGAAAAGGGGAAAAAACCAGGGATTCTCCTGATATCACCGTTTGACTTTGAGAGATGGCAACCGGCAGAGGGAGCAGTTGTAAAAAAAATTGTTTGAAGGGCAATTTTCCTAATCTCCTCTTCTCCTGATAGAGGAAGATGGATGAAGTTCCCGGTATTGATTATCAGGATATCCCCTTTTTCTTAAGGAAGGTGATGATTTCCTTATCATATTTCAGAACATGGTTCTGAAACCATTCAGATAGAAAATCATATAAATCCCTGCATATATCCGGGTTTTCGGAAGAAAATTTTTCTCGAAACGACTTGATCTTTTCAATGAAAAAATGATGTTTTTCCTTATGTTGATCCAATTGAGGGTACCCCAGATCGCGTAATAAGATTTCTTCCCGGATCAGGTAATGTTCGGCATAATGGATCAGGGAAAAAAAAATCTCCGACATATTTTCAGGACAAGCCTGCCGATTAATCATTTCAGTCAGACGGTTGATCAGATCCACCAGCTTGCGGTGGCTTTCATCTATGACTTTGATATGAAATTCATATTCGGGCTGCCACTTAATATTTTTCAGTTTCCTTTCCATTTTTCCGACGAATTCTTTACATACAAAAGTAAGGGAACTTAGTGTTGATACAATGACAAAAATCATAGGGGCTATTGTTTCTGAAGAGTTAGCAGAAAATCAAAAAAAAGTCACAATTTTGGAATTATTATGAATAGACTTTTCACGACTTCCGGTAAAAAACGTATTCTCTTCAGTCCTCTGGACTGGGGCATAGGTCATGCCAGCAGGAGCATCTTACTGATCCGGCAGTTAATAGAAGCGGGATATGAGGTGATTATTGCGGCCGATGGAGCGGCTTATGCTTTGTTGAGGTCGGTTTTTCCAGAGATTAAGATCATCCGGTTGTCTTTTTGCAAGATCAGGTATTCCCGCCATATACCGGCAATCTGGAAGATATTTTTCTCTTTGCCCTGCATACTGAAAGGCATTAAAAAGGAACATAAAAAAACAACAGAGATTGTTAAGGAACATGCTATTGATCTGATCGTATCGGACAATCGTTACGGGGTGTATCATTCTACTGTTCCTACAATCCTGGTAATACACCAGTTACAGCCCCGGTTGCCCCACCGTCTTTCTTTTCTTTCCACATTCCTGTTTCGCTGGTATAACAAGTATTTATTCAAGTTTGACAGATTATGGATTCCGGATTATGAAGAGGGACCCACCCTGGCAGGGGAGCTTTCTCATCCTTCCGTTATGCCGAAAGCGTTGAAGGAAAAGATACATTATGCCGGGATCATCTCGCGCTTTATGATTCCGGAATACAGTAAGGAATATCCTGTGAAGAAAGTTTTTCAGGTGGTGGTCGTTTTATCCGGCCCTGAGCCGCAGCGCACATTGCTGGAAAGGATCCTAATCGGCAAGCTCCGGAAAAAGCGATGGCAGGTGTTGATCATTCGTGGTATTCCCCGGGAAAAACAGAGTGGAACGTTATACGGGAATATTCATCTGGTGTCGCACCTGCCGCCCGATATGTTTTATTCATATCTGAAAAAAGCCGAATACATCATTTCCAGGGCCGGGTATTCAACCATTATGGATCTGGCAGCTATCGGAAAAACGGCCTTGTTGATTCCTACGCCCGGGCAGACGGAACAGGAGTACCTGGCGGGTTATCTTGCTGCGGGAAATTATTTTGTGACCATGCTGCAAAATGATATTCATTTAGAAGAAGCGTTTGAAAGGCTGAAAAAGGTCAGGGAATTCCCAATACGCAAAGGGAGAAATCTGGCAGAGGAAATAAAACTTAGGATAAAGAAAATCAATGATTCCAAAGCTTACCTAAAAACAACATTACACCGGCCATGACCGTGAAACCTGTGAGGAAACCGGCATATACCTCAACCGGCTTGTGCTGTCCGTGGATCAGGCGAGCTGTGGACAAAAAACCTGCTACTACCAATGAGACCAACCACCAGGTCAGAAAAAAATCATATCTCAAACGGTAGGAGGCGGCGAAAAAAAAACCGGAAAGAACTCCCAGCCCCATTAGGTGGAGTGAGATCTTCCAACGGAAAGAAACCATCAGGGTCAGGAAAGATGTTATAGTCAAACCGAGGAACAGATCATAAACTATGACCGGCTGATGTATTTTTTTCAGAATCATAAAGGTTATAAAGATAAAGATCAGGTACAGAGAAAGCGGCACATACCGTTCTTTCCGGGTATCCAGCCGAAAGGACTTTATATATCCTGTGCGTTGCAGCAGAAACATGTACATCAGGGGGATCAGAATGGTGTTTAGGATGATGAGGATCAGGTCAAAAGATTTTATGGCCGGAGGAAGATAAGAAACATACGTATGGGAAAAAAGAAGGATCAGGGTAGCAGCAAGGGGTATGAAAACCGGATGAAGAAGATAGGATAAGACAGTGGAGAGGTGCCTAAAGACAGGCTTTGTCGTATACATTGGAGAACGGGTTAACAGGTATAACGGTCATTAGATTAAAGTTCTTTCCGCAAACGAGCTACGGGTATGTTTAATTGTTCTCTGTATTTGGCTACGGTACGCCGGGCGATTTGATATCCTTTTTTCTGCAGGATAGTCGTGAGTTTTTCATCGGTGAGGGGTTTCCGTTTGTCTTCCTTGCCAATCAGCTCCTGCAGGATGGTTTTGATCTCGCGGGTAGAGACTTCTTCGCCCGAATTGGTCTGCAGTCCTTCGGAAAAGAAATATTTTAGCTGGTAAATACCATAAGGGGTCTGTACATATTTGCTGTTGGCAACCCGCGAAATAGTAGAGATGTCCAGCCCGGTCATCCCGGCAATGTCTTTGAGGATCATAGGTCGTAGCTTGGTTTCATCCCCTGTCAGGAAAAACTGTTTCTGAAAATCCACGATGGCCTGCATCACAAGCATGAGGGTGTTCTGTCTTTGCTTGATGGCGTCTATGAACCATTTGGCCGAGTCCAGTTTCTGCTTGACAAAGGAGATAGTGTCTTTCTCTTCACGGGTGTGTTTTTTCTGATTTTCATGATATGCCTTCAGCATCTCGGCATATTGCCTGTTGATCCGCAGATCCGGAATATTCCGGGCATTCAGTGAAAGTTGTATATCTTCTTCGTTGATCTCCAGGATAAAATCCGGAACGATATGCTGTACCGGTTTGTTCATGGGATCACTGAAAGAGCTGCCGGGCTTGGGATTGAGCTTCAGAATCTCGTCAATGGCTTCTTTCAACTCTTCTTCCGTGATATTAAGTTTTTCCAGAATCTTGTTGTAATGTTTCCTGGTAAACTCGTTAAAATGATGTTTCAGGATCTTATAAACCAGTGTGAAAGGATGTTCGGTGATATCTTTTCGCTCAATCTGCAAAAGAAGGCACTCCTGCAAGCTGCGGGCACCAACGCCGGGCGGGTCAAATTGCTGGATAACTCTCAGGATGTCCATCAGTTCCTCTTCAGAAGCTGTGATATTCTGGGTGAAAGCCAGATCATCCACAATATTTTCAATGTCTCTTCTCAGGTACCCGTCTTCGCCGATATTTCCGATAATATACTCTGCCAGCAGTTTTTCTTTTTCGTTAAAGTTCTGCAGTCCCGCCTGGCTGAGCAGATAATCGTGAAAAGTGCTTCCAACAGAAAAGGGGATATCTTCCCTTTTTTCATCAGGCGAATAGTTTGTTAAGGAAAGACGGTATTCCGGGATATCATCATCTTCAAGATAATCGTCCAGCGAAAATTCATCCTGCTCGTCCTGGCGATTTGTTTCTTCTTCTATGTTTTGTTCATTGGTATCTGTAGCTTCCTCCTGTTCAGTGTAATTTTCATCCGTATCATCATAATCCTCTTCCAGTACGGGGTTTTCCTCCAGCTCTTTTTTTATCCTCTGTTCAAGTTGCAACGTAGGGATTTCCAGCAACTTAATGATCTGTATTTGCTGGGGAGAAAGCTTCTGCAGCAACTTTTGTTGTAATTTCTGTTTCAACATATCTGTGTTCGTCTTTTCCTCATATAAGGGCTGGTTGTCAGAAAGCAATTTAGGAAAATTTTTCCGTACAACAAATGAGAGGAGGGTATTTTAGGGTTAAAATTCGGCATTCTTAGGAGTACGTGGGAAGGGGATGACATCACGGATGTTAGCCATGCCGGTGACAAAAAGAACAAGGCGTTCAAAACCAAGCCCGAAACCACTGTGAGGGGCTGTCCCGAATTTACGTGTTTCCAGGTACCACCACAGGTCTTTTTCAGGGAGTTTTAGTTCATGAATCCGGTTGTAGAGCTTTTTGTAGTCTTCTTCCCTTTGGCTTCCGCCGATGATCTCGCCGATGCGGGGGAACAATACATCCATGGCCCTGACCGTCTTGCCGTCGTCATTCTGTTTCATGTAGAAAGCTTTAATATCTTTAGGATAATCCGTAAGGATCACCGGTTTTTTGTAGTGTTTTTCTACCAGATAGCGTTCGTGTTCGGCTTGCAGGTCGGCACCCCATTTTACCGGAAATTCAAATTTTTGTCCGGATTGTTCCAAAATACCAATGGCTTCCGTATAGGATGTTCTTACGAAAGTATTTTCCAGAATAAACTGCAGACGAGCGGACAGTTCTGAATCATACATTTTCTGCAGAAAAGCCAGATCATCGGCATTGTGTTCGAGTGCATAACGGATCAGGTATTTCACAAAGTCTTCAGCCAGGTCCATATTGTCATGGATATCATAAAAAGCCATTTCGGGTTCTATCATCCAGAATTCAGCCAGATGTCTGGGGGTATTGGAGTTTTCTGCCCTGAATGTGGGTCCGAAGGTATAAACATTAGATAAGGACAAAGCCCCCAGTTCGGCTTCCAGTTGCCCTGAGACGGTCAGCTTGGTTTCTTTTCCGAAAAAGTCTTCGTGAAAATCTATCACACCGTCCTCTTTGCGGGGGAGATTGTTGAGATTGAACGCAGTGACACGGAACATTTCGCCGGCTCCTTCGGCATCCGATCCGGTGATGATAGGGGTATGCAGATACACAAAACCATTTTCATCGAAATATTTGTGAATAGCGAATGCCAGTGAGTGTCGGATGCGGAAAATTGCTCCAAAAGTGTTGGTGCGAAAACGTAAATGGGCGATCTCCCGTAAGAATTCGAGAGAATGTCCTTTTTTCTGCAGTGGGTATTTTTCAGGGTCAGCTTCCCCGTACAGTTCGATCTGATGTGCTTGGATTTCCACAGCCTGACCTTTTCCGAGTGATTTGACCAGCTTGCCGGTTATTGCAACACAGGCTCCGGTGGTGATCTTTTTCATTAATGATTCGTCAAAGGAGGCCACTTCAGCCACCACCTGGATGTTGTTTATGGTGGAGCCGTCGTTTATATTGATGAAGGCAATGTTTTTGTTACCTCTTTTTGTCCGTACCCAACCTTTGATGTGTACCTCTGTATCTACCTGCGTTGCTTGCAGGAGATCTTTGATTTTATATCTTTCCTTCATTTGTTCATATTTTATTATGATCCTGTTCTTTTTTGCAGTTTGCAAAAATACAATTTTTATAGTAAACTCGCTGTAATTAAGGAAAGTGTTTTTTAAGTTGTCATCTATCCGGGAATTTTGTAATTTTAGGAGTGTTTTTTTAATGGAGAAATTCCGGATCCTTAAATCATAAAATAAGGAAGTTGATGAACAAGAGTAAAAAATTTTTATTAGTAACCTGGGATTTTACCGAATTGTCCGATTATGCGCTGCAGCATGCCATAAAGATTTCCAGGATGATCGATACCCAGATCAGGCTTATTCATATTTTGAGCAGAAAGGAATCTCCCGAATCTGAAATAGCAAAACAGAAAAAATTACAGCTTATTGTCGAGAAGAATAATGAAGAAAGCGACATAGATACGAGCTGGGTCATTTTGCGGGGAAATATCTTCAACGAGATATCCGAATATGCTTCTGACAACAGGGCTTTCATGGTGATCATGGGGACCCATGGCATTCAGGGCAGTCAGAAAGTTTTCGGGAGTTGGGCCCTGAAAGTCATTATGGGGTCGAAAGTGCCTTTCCTGGTGATCCAGGACAAACCGAAAGACTGGGAAAAATACCAAAACATTGTTTTTCCGGTTGATTACAGGTTGGAAAACCGTGAAAAACTGAAAATGGCCATTTTTATGGGGAAGTACTTTGATTCCAGGATTCATATTCTGAAACAGGATGTCAGCGACAGGTTCCTGCGCAAGAAGTTGAATATCACTATGAATTTTGCAGTAAAATACCTGATTCAGAATAACATCTCTTATGAGATACATGAGATTATGCATGATGAACATCTGGGGAAGAAGACCATGGAGTTTGCTGCAGATATCAATGCTGACCTGATCATCATTATGGTAACCCGCAAATTTGGTCCCGCCATTGGTGTTTTTGAGCAATATATTATCGCCAACAGTGCCCGAATCCCGGTGTTGTGTATCAATCCCAGGTCGTCGTTCGTGCGTGTGGGGTCTTTCCAGTTCGGATAATTGAATCTGTTTTGTTTTGCTACAAATTACAGTATCTTCGCACGGAGCAATTGGGAATTAAGCAAAAATTTTACCAATTTTACTTCGTCAAAAGAAAAGAATTTTATTATGCCGGTGGCAGAAATGGAAAGAAGATACGGAATTTGGCTGGGAGTCCTTCTGCTTGTTGTTATTGTATTCATTATTTCCCTTATCAGGTGGTCTCACAGGGCTGGTTTTTCAGCCGGCGATCCTTATAGTGCCGTTCCCACGGATGTTTATATGTTGATCGAGGCCGGGGACATGCCGGCTTTGATGAGAAAATTTGTACGGGAGAATCGCATATGGGACGATCTGAAAAAGATTCCCGACATTGAACGTGCTTCCCGCAATCTTGAGATCATTGATTCGTTGTTTTCAGGCAACAGAGATTTTTATAATCTTTTTCAGGGAAGTGAGTTGTTGTTAAGCCTGCACAATGCAGGAAAATCCGGAACAGCGGTATTGGGGGTACTGCGGATGCCGGCCAGGCTACGGGAAGCCGGTTTGCACAGAATGGTTTTAGAGGTAAGGAAAGGAAAGGTTTCGCAAATAAGAATTTACAACCATGTGAAAATTTACCAGGTTCAGCTTGTTCCGGATCGTTTAGAATTCTATTTTGCAGTTCACAAAGGATTGTTGTTGTTCAGTCCATCCCGGATATTGCTTGAAAAAGGGATTCGTCAGATGGAGACACAAACAGCCGTTAACAAGGATCCTTCCTTCCGGAAAGTTTGGAATACGGCGGGCAAGAATGAGGAAGCCAATATTTATATTCGTGCCGATAGAATTCCTGGCGTGTTGAAACGCTGGGTGAGTGATGGAATGTACCGCAAAACGAAAAGAGCTTTTCCATTGGGGGGTTGGACTGAACTGGATGTAGTGTTGAGAGAAAAATCCGTCTTGTTGAACGGATTTACCGTTATCGATGATACTACAGGCTATCTTCTGAGAATACCTGGTGCAAATGAACCCGCACCGGCAGATATTATGGAGATTATCCCTGCCTCAACTGTGTCCGCGACGGTTCTGACCTTTGGGGATATGAGAAAGTATCAGAAAAGATTACAAATATACCGTCAGGGGAAAAAGACGAGACCATGGGCTGATGTTGCCGGTTCCTTTCAGAAAATTATGGGACAAACACCCGGGGATTTTTTCTCATCGTTTGTAACAGGCCAGGCTGCACTGGTAAATATGGATATAAAAAACGAAACGGATGCCAACAACACTTTCTGGGTCACCCGGGTGAAGAGCAGGTCAAATGCAACACAGGCCCTGAAAGAAATCATAAAAGAATATGCAAGGAAAAACAATAATTCCTCCCGGCAATATATCACCACGGTTTCATTTGATCCGGGAACAAAGTATACTGTTTATCGTTTGCCTTTTGAATATATTCCGGGTTTGATTTTCGGAAGGATGGCCGGTGAGTATCCGTATCAATATATAACTTTCCTGGAAAATTATATGCTTGCCGGGAACTCTGTAAAATCCATATTTTCTTACATTAGGTTTATTGTCCTCCAACAGACATTGTCACATGATCCTGATTTCAGAGAGTTTACCGAGGGAATGTCTATGCGTTCGAACCTGTTCTATTTTCTGAAGATACCGGAATCTGACCGCCTGATCGGAAAGTTTTTTTCCGGTGCGGTTAAAAAGTCATTTGCCCGTTATCATGAAAAAAATATTAAAATAAAATATTTGGGGTATGAAGCGATATATCAGAATAGCATGATATACAATAATATCTTTATTCAGTATAAAGACAAAGTGGAAAAAAAGGCCTTGACGGTATGGGAAAGCTTACTGGATACGGTCATTAACTACAAACCTCAGATCGTTATTAATCACAGGACCCGTCAAAAAGAAATATTTGTACAGGATGCTGCCAACCATATTTACCTGATTAACGCTTCCGGGAGGATTTTGTGGAAAGTGCCACTGGGTGAAAAGATACTGGGACAAGCCTGGCAAATTGATTTTTACAAAAATAACAAACTGCAGTATTTATTTAATACACATCATTATTTATACCTCATCGACCGGAATGGTAATTTTGTCGAGCGTTTTCCGGTAGCATTGCGCAGCCCTGCTTCCAATGCGATGGCCTTGTTTGATTATGATAAAAATAAGAATTACAGGATTTTTATTGCCGGAGAGGATAAAAAGGTTTATGTGTATGACAAACAGGGGAATCTGGTTCCGGGATGGAAAATCCCGAAAAGTGAGAGTCCTGTGACCGAACCGGTGCATCACTACACGTGGGCAGGAAAAGATTACATCGTTTTTTCCGACACCCTGAATCTGTATGTCTTCGACCGTCGTGGAAATGTACGGTTGCATGTGAAGGAAAATATACCGAAGCCTGTTCACCAGAGTATCTTTTGGGGACGTTATCCCGGGACAGGTTCTCCGGCGATCGTGGTGAATAGTACGGGAGGGAAAATTTATTTCGTTAGTCTTACAGGAAAGATCAGACATGTTCAGTTTTCGAATATTCCCGAAGACGCCTGGTTTTATTATGAGGATCTTGATGGCGACGATCGAGAAGAGTATCTTTTCGTGTACGGCAATCAGCTATGTGTGATGAGATCAACTGCAAAAGAGCTTTTTACATTCCGCATAAAAGGGATGATATCATGTCAGCCGGTGGTATATACCTTTTCGTCCAGGGATAAAAAAACAGGACTGGTGGATGCAACCCACGGGCTGATTTACCTTGTCAATAATAACGGAAAGTTATATAATGGTTTTCCTTTGAAAGGTCGAACACGCTTTACCATAGGGCGTTTGGGCCCTACAGGAAATAATTTTAACCTGATTACAGGAGGAGAAGATAACTTTTTGTATAATTATTCCGTAAATGTAAAACAGACCAATTAATAAAAAAAGATGAACTGGTTATGGAAGTGATAGCTTGGATGACAGGAAAAATCCGGATTTTCCTTTTTGGCATGTTAGTAACAAGCCTTGTTCTGCCGGGTTGTATAAAAGATAAATACGATTTTGACATGCTCTCCACACAGGCTGAAATATCTCAGCAATGGGGGTTGCCCCTGGTGCAGGGTTCCATGAAAATGGGGAATATGGTGAAGCCTAATGATACTATTGTTTTCGAAGAGGACGGTGTGGTGAAGGTAGTGTACCGGCAGGACTCTGTCTTTTCTCTCCAGGCTTCGGATTATATGCACGTTGACGATCAGACACCGGACTCCATTGAGATACCGCTCGGACCATTTCATCTTTATAATTTTCAGGGAAGGATAAGCATTCCCAACGTTACCGGTATCTCTTTTTTCCCGGATTTCCAGAAATTTACACATGTAACCTTTGCCGGAGGGATAGTATCTGTCACGGTGATCAATAATCTTTCTGTGGATATTTCCTCTCTGACATTGCGATTTCATAATGCTGATGATAACTCTGTCATAGGATCGGATTTGGTGTATTCCAATATACCGGCACATGATTCACTGACAGAAACTTTCGACCTGGCAGGCCTCACGCTGAGCAACCGCTGGACTTTAGAAGTAGTTTCTATTTCGCCTGCAACAACATCTGTCCCGGAGGGGCTTACGGTCTCCATCCAATCATCGGATGTGTCAGGATTGTCCGGAAATGCTGTTTTGCCCGACCAGGTTTTTTTCAGTGATACGAGCAATTATGATCTGAATCAGGACGCCTTGCAACTGACTTTTTTAAGTACCCGAAAAGGACATTTTGTTGTCACAACAGTATCTCCCCTGGCTGAGCCTGTAGCATATAATATTACTTTTCCTACCGGAGAAAAGGACGCTGATACTTTGAAATATTCTTTTTTGACAAACGGTCCGGGCAGTTATAGTGATACCTTAAAACTTAACGGAGCTTCGTTTAATCTGGCATCGGTGGCTACACACCCCTATAATGTTTTGCCATACAGGTATCAGGTGTCATTGAAATCAACCGGTAACCTTGTAGATTTCGATATTACACAAATGATGAAATTCAAATGCCGGTTAATAGATCCGGAATTTCAATATGTGGAGGGATATCTTGGACAAAAAGAATATATGGTTGATGAAGACACCATTGAGGTTGGGCTGGATGATTTTTTCAATCGCATTCATGGAACACTCTCTCTGACCAATCCACAAGTGCGGATTTTATATACAAATGGTTTTGGCATTCCGGTTGAGATAGCCATGGATGTCACCGGGAAAGCGGCTAACGGCGATGAGCAGGCCCTGAATGCTCCGTCGATGCGGATTCAGTACCCCTCCGACATATCAGAACCGCCGGCAGAAGGAATATTATCTTTTACCAGGGACAATACGGATATTGTCCCATTGATAGATTTGCTTCCTTCTTCTGTTTTTTATGGAGGAAAAGCTATCATCAACCCGGATGGATTCCAGGGATGGACCAATTTTTTATCATACGACAGTGATATTTTGTTAGGATTGGAGGTGGAGGTTCCGCTGGAATTCAGGATGCAGGATCTGCAGTTGCAGGATACTATCGAAAACCCTTTTTATGATGATACATCTGATACTTCTGATTTTTCCCTGAAGAATTTTGAATATGTAATACTTCACCTGGAGGCTGAAAACGGATTCCCTGTCGGAATGAGTTTCAATATCTATATTTATGACAAAGCATCGGGAGCTATTGTGGATTCCATTTTGTTTAAGCAGATGATACAGCCTGCACCGGTGGATGCAGATGGCAGGGTGACCGGGGTGATGTCCTCCAATCAGACTGTTGAGATTACCGGCGCGCAACTTGATGAGTTGGAAAATACTCCTGATATGATCGTAGCCGGGATCTTCAATTCTACCGATCAAAAAAGTGTAAAGATCTATACTGATTATACCTTTGATTTTAAACTGGTGGTTCAAACCAAAGTCAATTATGAATTTGACCTTGGGGATGCTTCCGGGATGAATAATTTTTAACCGTTATGAATTATGATCCGACCTAAAGTTTTTCGTTTATTGGTTTTGCTGCTTGGAATACATCTGTTGACATTCCCGATGCGGGCACAGGAGATACAGTCATTGTACTTTATGCGATTACCCCAGGCCAATCTGATGAATCCTGCCAATCATTTTTATTGCAATTTTTATCTGGATTTCCCGGTCATCGGATCCACAAATGTTTCTGCAATTAATAGTAGTCTTACCTTTAGCGATATTGTCTTCCCGGGTACAGGCGAATATGCCGATTCACTGATAACCATCCTGCACCCGAGCTATAATATTGATGATTTTCTGGCGAAATTGTATAAGCAAAATTTCATTGTTCCTTCGCTACATACCAATATGTTGTCTCTGGGGTTCAGATCAAAGAATCTTTACTTTCATATCAATTTTTCCGAGAAAGGGACTGTTTTTCTGGGGTACCCGAAAGACCTGATAACCATATTGTTTAAAGGGAATGAATCTTTTGTGGGGGGAGAAGCTGATTTTTCTTCCTTCGAATTTAATGCATCTGTTTATGGAAGTTATGCTTTTGGGGTCACCGCCGATATTTCTCCCTCTTTTAGTCTGGGTGTCCGGGGGAAGTTTCTGTCAGGAATAGCCGATGTATCACTTAAAAACAACGGGATGAGTATGTCTGTTCAGGAAGAGGACTATACACATACTCTTCATACGGACTTATCTGTAAATGTTTCTGCTCCGTTGGTAGTTGAGAAAGACTCGGCCGGGAACATTACGGATGTAAACCTGCAGGAAGACATGGACAATCCGGAGAATCTGATTCATTATCTTATTTATCCCGATAATCCCGGGTTTGCTTTTGATCTGGGGGCCAACTACCGGATCAATGACCGTTTTTCCCTTTCTGCCAGCGTACTGGACCTGGGAAAGATCTGGTGGAAACGGGATGTAAATAACTTTGTCTCAAAGGGAAATTTTGTTTTCAAAGGATTGGATGCCAGCCCCGTGTTTAATGTCAATGATACCACATCACTGGAAGACGTGGCCAATAATTTGCTTGATTCCATTCAGACTATTTTCAAACCGGTTAACACAACGGACCCATATACAACATCCCTGAATCCGAAAGTATATATCGGAGGTACATTTGACCTTACGGAAAATGTTTATTTCGGATTATTATCCAGGACCGAAATTCATAAAAAGAACATCATACAATCCTTTACATTTTCTGCCAATGCTTCGTTGGCAAGGTTTCTGAATGCTACCCTGACCTATTCTTATTCGAATCATTCCTTTAATAATATAGGTGCGGGGTTAAGCCTCAGAGGCGGTCCGTTGCAGGTTTATGTGCTGACCGATTATGCCCTCGGGCTTATTCATCCTGATGAAACCAAAGCTTTGGGAATATGGTTCGGGATAAACCTGACTTTCGGGTGTAAAGCCAGGAACTTTTCTGATCTGCCTCTGATCTTTTAAGAATGTAATAGTAAAATCTCCATACTTTTTCCCGAATAGGTAAAAAATATCTATTTTAGCAAGGATATCATGTATCTTGATTTTAACCGTTATTAACAAATGAAACGATTGGCAATAAAAAATATCTATCCTCATTTGCTGGCTATTTTATTGTTTCTGACCCTGACTTTTGCCTATTTCAGTCCGATGTTGCAGGGGAAAGGGCTGGAACAACATGATATAGTACAGTACAAAGGGATGTCGAAGGAGATTGTGGATTTCCGTAAAACTACCGGAGAGGAACCTTTGTGGACCAACAGTATGTTTGGCGGGATGCCTGCGTATTTGATCAGCATTGTATATAAAGGGAACCTTTTTCGTTATGTGGATAAAATTTTTACCCTGAATATTCCCTCTCCTGCCAGATACTTGTTTTTGTATATGCTCGGGTTTTACTTTTTGCTGGTGGGTGCCTATAAAACAAAACCCTGGCTGGGAATTGTGGGAGCTATTGCATATGGTTTCTCCACCTATTTTTTAATTATTCTTGCCGCCGGACATAATTCGAAAGCACATACATTGGGATATGTTCCCCTCCTGATAGCCGGCATTCTTGTCGCCTTCAAAAAAAGGCCATATTGGGGCGCCCTGCTTACCAGTGTTTTCCTGGCTTTGCAGTTGTATGCCAATCATCCCCAGATCACTTATTACACTTTGTTGCTTGTTTTGGTTTACGGGATAGTAATGCTGATTTTTTACTTCCGTGAGCGCCTGCTGCCACGTTTTATAAAAATATCACTTATACTTATAGTAGCGGTTGTTTTGGCAGTTGCTACCAATATTGCCAGCCTGTGGCTGGTGAACGAATACGGGAAAGTATCCATACGCGGAAAATCAGAACTTACCTTTGACAAGAAAAATATGACCAGCGGACTGGACAAAGATTATATCCTGAATGATTATTCTTATGGTATTGCCGAGACGATGAATTTGCTGATTCCGGATTTCGTCGGAGGAGCTTCCTCGGGTTTCAGTACAAAGTCAAAAACGTATGACCTGTTGCGAAAAAGCAATGTCCCTGATGCCCGCCGGATCGCCACCCGGTATCCTTTGGCCTATTGGGGCCCGCAGCGCTTTACTTCGGGCCCTATGTATTTCGGCGCAGTGGTGATTTTTCTCTTTGTACTGGGGCTTTTTCTGGTTAAAGGTCCTGAAAAATGGTGGCTGGTTTCTGCTACTATACTTGCTATCTTATTGGCCTGGGGTAAACATCTGCAGTTTTTCTCTGATTTTTTCATCTACCATGTTCCGGGATACAATAAATTCAGAGCGGTATCCATGACGCTGGTCATTGCGGAATTTTCCGTACCATTGTTGGGAATCCTGGCAGTAAAAGAAGTCACGGAGGGAAAAGTGTCTAAAGAAGACCTTCTTAAAGCCGTAAAAAACACCTTTTATATCCTGGGTGGTATCACTTTGTTTTTTGCCTTGTTTCCGGGATTGTTTTTCAATTTCTCCGCACCT
>DRPN01000010.1 GCA_011374625.1 Bacteroidota bacterium | reverse complement strand
TGCTTGGGTTAAATATTTGAAGGCAGACTTTTTAAAAAATAGACAAAAATGACAATAGTTAAGATATCCCGTATGTTGAACGCTTTACATTAATTTTTTAACTTCTTAACTCATCAACTTATCAACAAAAAAGGCTGCAGGGGCAGCCTTTTTTTTATACATTATTGCGATTATCAAAACATAAAACCTACGCTCAACAGGAATGCACTGGCTTTGGTGCTGGGCTCAAGTGTGGTACCCCCTGGTAAGGTAACGTTATTACTGATCTCACTCAGACTGCCTTCGTAACGAGCATCAAACGTGAGTTTTTTCAGCAGATCAATGCCCAGGCCCGCCTGATAACCCCAGGTAGTTCCTTTCATGGCTGCATCAAAATTCTCTAAGTTTGACTTGTCTGAAATAGTAAAAAATGCAGTTGGACCTCCGTGAACCCTGATGGGACCAAGTTTGACGCCTATCAGCAAAGGAATATCAATCCTGTTTAATTCAATGGATTTGATTTCCTCGGTGGCTGATGTAACATTAGGATCTGTGTAAGTGAATTTTCCTCCGGTAGATGAAAAATAAGCTTCCGGCTGAAAATAGATTATGGCAATTTTAAACCGGTAAAAAATGCCGACATTTAGTCCCCAATTCGATTCTTGGGCTTCCTGAAATGCCTGATTAGGGCTGGTAATTTTGAATTTAGCTGTATTGGCTCCAACCTTTAAGCCAAATTGACCATAGGAAGCCACTACAATAAAGGAAAGTAAAAATGCAAAGACTGCTTTCTTCATGATGTTTAGATTTAATGAAACATTAAAATAACAGGACAATACTAATTAAATTTTTTGTTTGACATATTGAAAAAACGTTATTTTTATACGGGAAAGAACGCTATTTGTTATAGCATCTGTCAAAAATATATTATATGAATCTGAGAAAGAGGTGTTTTGATTCCATTAACCGAGTACAAAATAAGAAAATTATTAATGAGGTATGCATTTTTGTGAAGAACCTATATTTTTAATTTTCTGCTTGCCGGCGGATGGGAAGCATATTTAATAACTTCTTTATGAATAACCTGGCAATAATTACCGGTGCGGCTTCGGGTATTGGTCTGGCGCTGGCAAAAGAAGCAGCACAGGAGGGATATGTTTTGTTGTTAGTTGATATTGACAATGCAGGATTACAAAAAGCGATGGAACAGTTGACAGGACAATATCCTTCAGTTTCCCTTAACATGTTAAATGTGGATCTGTCCTCTGAGGAAGCGTCGGAAATTATTAGGAAAAAGGTTGAAGAAATCAGTGTGCCGTTGAGTATACTGGTCAATTGTGCCGGATTCGGGGTGTATGGAGCATTTGATAAGACGCCATGGGACCGTGAAAAGGATATGATTTGGTTGCATGTGTTAACAGCTACGGCTTTGATTAAGGAGTTTCTTCCGGAAATGATTGAGAGGGGACAGGGTAGGATATTAAACGTGGCTTCTATGGCAGGTTTTGTTCCCGGTCCATTGATGGCGGTGTATTATGCGTCAAAAGCGTATCTTGTCTCGTTGTCGCGGGCGCTGGCGGCAGAGCTTAAAGGAACAGGGATTACGGTAACGGTGTTGTGCCCGGGGGTGGTGAATACTGGCTTTTCAAGTACAGTGCACGGTGATACAGCTGCCATTGCTAAAAGCAAATCCTTTTCATCATCTGCGGAGGAGGTGGCGCGGTATGCCTTCAAAGCCATGAGAAAAGGGAAAATCGTTGCAATTCCCGGTCTGATGAATAGATTACTCTATTTTTTCCATCGTCTTTCCCCGACGGCTTTTACGGCTAATATTGTGCAACGATCCCAGCAGATGATTCATCAGAGTGTCAGGAGATAAAAACAGAATTTTGTATTTTAGCCACGGATGATACGAATGAACGACATTTATTCGTATCATCCGTGGTAAAAATTATCTGCGTCTCTTTTTTCCGCCGTTTATTTTATCTGCATCTAAAGCCCAGACTCCGCGTCCATGGGTGGCGATGACTATAATGTTGTCGCGTGGGTGGATGATCAAGTCGTGTACATAAGTAGAAGGCAAGTCACCCAGTACCTCCCAATGCTTGCTGCCGTCTTTGGTGACAAATACGCCGCCATCAATTCCGACATATAAAATATTCTTGTCAATGGGATCTTCCCGGATCACATTGACTGGCCCGAGGGGGATATTGCCGGTGATGTCCTTCCAGGTCTTCCCGAAGTCAGTGGATTTCCAGATGTAAGGAGCAAAGTCATCATCCCGCTTGCCGTTCTGGGTAAGATAGACGGTTCCGATATCATATTTTGAAGCTACCACTCGCGATATCCATCTTTCTTTGGCTAAGCCTGTTGTAATCTCGGTCCAAGTCTTTCCAAAATCTTTGGTTACATGGATCCGTCCATCATCGGTGCCGGCATAGATAAGACCTGCTTTGATGGGTGACTCTGAGATCGTGAAAACAGTATGATAGGGAATATCTCCCATGGTTTTCGGATCATTCCATGTCAGGTCGGGACTGATGCGGTTCCAGGTATCTCCCCGGTCGCGGGACATGAAAACATACTGAAGTCCCAGATAGACAATATGTGGGTTGTGGGGGGAGAGAATAAAAGGTGCCAGCCATTGTCCGCGTAAAGGAGTATCACCGGGATAAACTACCGGATAGATAGATTTAGTGTTGTCCGGCCGGGATTTGGACAGGTCGGTGCGGGAGATATGACCGTAAAATCCCGCAGAATAAACGATATTGGGATTTTCAGGATCTATAACATGGTTGCATCCTTCCCCGCCAGGTGCTGTTTCGAACTTCTGTGCCTGAATTTTATCACGTCCCTGGCTCAGGTCCACCGCCACGCGAAAGCTACCATGATCCTGTACAGAGCCATATACATGAAAAGGCTTGTCCATGTCATAAGCTATATTGAAAAATTGAGAGACAGGGAGTCTGTCCTGAAACGACCGCCAGTTTTTTCCATGGTCATAAGAGATGAAGATACCCCCGTCATTAACGTTGACAAGATAATTGGAGTTATCAGGGTCGATCCACAGGCCATGATGATCGACATGCTGTACCTTGAGCCGTTTAAAAGTTTTTCCGCCATCGGTGGAGATATTCAGAGCCAGTCCCATGGTGTAGATGGTATTTTCGTCGTTGGGATCCACGCGTATTTGTCCGAATACCCAACCATAAGTGGCCGAATGTCTTTCCATATATTTTTTCATTTCTTCAGTCAGACCACTCACTTGGGTCCATGAAGCTCCCTTGTTGTCTGTCCGGTAAACAGTAGCTCCTTTAATCACGCCTCCACGGGGTCTGCCGTAAGCATCGGTAGTGCCGGTGGGCCAGGAATGCGCAATCTCGTAATTATCTACCAACGCATAGAGGACATTGGGATTGGAAGCTGCAATGGCAATGCCGATGCGACCCCGGTATTTAGCAGGTGGCAGTCCTTTGTTGACAGCTTTCCAGGTCTTTCCCCCATCAGTGGTTTTGTATATTCCGCTATGGGAAAAGCCCGGCTCGAGGCGGGGATCGTTCCATTTGCGGCGGATACGTTGCCACATGGCTGTGTATAATGTGTTGGGATCAGAAGGATCCATTACCAAGTCGATGGCGCCTGTCATCGTATCCAGGTAAAAAATTTTTTTCCAGGTTTTCCCTCTGTCTATGGTCTTGTAAACACCCCGTTCCTTATTGGGGGTCCATTCATGTCCCGAGGCAGCTACGTAGACTATGTTGGGGTTTTCAGGATTCACGATGATACGGGCGATGGTGAAGGTATTGGCAAGTCCGGCGGGTTGCCAGGTCTTTCCCCCATCAGTGGATTTGAAAAGACCGGCGCCGGTTTGTGAACTACGAAGAATATTGGCTTCGCCTGTTCCAACCCATAATACATTAGGATCGGACGGATCCAGGGCGATGTCACCGATAGTAGTAGAAGGTTGTGCGTTAAAAAGAGGTTCCCATGAGGTGCCTTCGTTTTCCGTTTTCCATAATCCGCCTGAGGCAGTGGCTACGTAGATGGTGTAGTTCTTCCCTTTTGGCCGCACAACTTCGACATCAGTACAGCGTCCGCTAATGTTGGTAGGGCCCAGGAATTGCCAGTGTAAATCTTTCATAGAGGAGTTTTCCTTCATGGAAAGAAACTGCTGAAAAAGTTCCAGTCGTTGTTTGCCGTTAGTAACGGGTTTACGTTGCGCAAAAAGCGTAGGGAAAAGGAAAAAAGCGGTGACCAGGGTCAATAAAACATGTTTGTAAGAAAAGGTTGTGGTTTTCATACGATTCTATTTTTGGTGCAAATCTAATACAAATTAAAACTTAAAATTAAAAAAATTTCTAATATGAAACGAACATGAATTTTTTTAATTAAAAATTCACACAGGAAAATGATTAAATAAAAAAATTATTCCCCTACTCTTTTTGTTTTGATAGGATTTTGTTTATTTTGTGGAAACATCAGGTAAGTAAGGTGGTGGAAATTTGTGTTTTCTTCATTATTAATAAAATTAAACAGATGAAAACTTTTCAGAAAATCCTGTTTTTTCTTGTTGTGATACCTGTTTTGTTACTGGTTGCCTGTTCGGGAAACAAGAAAGCTCCTAAGTTACCAAACATCGTGTATATCCTTACTGATGATATGGGATATGGAGATGTGTCGGCATTGAATGAGCATGCTGCATGGAAGACGGTCAATATGGACCAGCTGGCTTCGGAAGGGATGGTTTTTACCGATGCTCATTCCGGTTCGGCCGTTTGCACGCCCACACGCTATGGTATTCTTACCGGAAGATATTCTTGGCGTACGAGCCTGAAGTCAGGTGTTTTGAGGGGAAGATCTAAGCCGTTAATTAACCAAGGTCGTATGACAATTGCTTCCCTTCTGAAGAAGCATGGGTATGAGACTGCCTGTATTGGAAAGTGGCATCTGGGATTGGGATGGCAGTTTTATCCTGAGAAAAAGGACAGTATCAATTTTTCCAAGCCTCTGACAGACACTCCCAATGACCATGGATTTGATTATTCTTACATTATCCCGGCTTCCCTGGATATGAGTCCTTATGTTTACGTCGAAAACGATCACTCAACCACCATACCTACAAAATATACGGTCAGTAAGGTGAAATATGGTTGGTGGCGCCGGGGACTCACGGGAGATGATTTTGTGCATGAGCAAGTGTTGCCTCACTTGACCAATCGCTCAGTTGATTTTATCAGAAAGCATCTAAAGGATAATCCGGATAAGCCTTTCTTTCTTTATTTTGCCATGCCGGCGCCGCATACCCCGATCCTTCCCACGAAAGAGTTTCAGGGGAAAAGTCACACCAACCCATATGGAGATTATGTACTGGAAGTGGATGCCATGATCGGAAAGGTAATGGAAGAAATAAGACAAGCAGGTTTGGAAGATAATACATTATTTATTGTTACCAGTGACAATGGTTGTTCCCCGCAAGCAGATTATGAAGAACTGGCAAAATTCGGCCATAATCCCAGTTATGTTTTCCGAGGAACCAAATCGGATATTTGGGAAGGGGGCCACCGTATTCCTTTTATTGCCCGCTGGCCCGGTATCGTTAAACCGGGGACAACCTGCAAACAAACGATCTGTCTTACCGACATGTTGGCTACCTGTGCTGCTATTACCGGAGATAAACTTCCGGAAAATGCAGGAGAAGATAGTTATAATATTATGCCTTATCTCAAAGGAGAGAAGTTGAATGAACCGATAAGGCCCGGGACGGTGAACCATTCTATCGCTGGTTATTTTGCTCTTCGCAAAGGTCCATGGAAACTGGAAATGTGCAAAGGTTCCGGAGGATGGAGTTTCCCATCGCCCAGGATGGCGGATACCATGAACCTGCCTCCGGTACAGCTGTACAATCTGGATAAGGACATTTCGGAGACTACCAATGTATGGGATCAGCATCCGGATCTGGTGAAATCGATGAAGGAGCAGTTGAAACATTATATTCTTGAAGGACGCAGTACTCCGGGAGCTCCCCAACCTTATGTAAAATTGAAGAAATGGCGTGGATTGGGATGGATTGAAGGAATGGTGAAGGATGAATGATGAAGTACGAAAAGTGAACTTCCCTGATATGGTTGAACGTTTTTTCGGTCAACCTATATCAGGGAAGGACAGACAAATAATGATCAGAGGATTGTTCGTCATTTACCCTTCAACGTTCATAGTTTTCTTAATACTTCTTCAGCTATATGCCGCATGAGGGACTGGTCCTCCAGGTTCCTGAATCCGAAAATAACATCGCCCTGCCAGATGAGATATATATTTCCATTATAGCCGTCTTTAATGATATGATCACCTTCTTTTAGCGGCCGAGGTACCTGCCCCGTGGCATTTTTGTAAAATGCTTCAAGGATCTTTTTGGTGCCGTCTGTACTGCTTCGGCGAGTGAAGAACATGGAAAAACGGACATCTCCGGATTTGTATTGGGCAGTAAAAACACTGTCGAAAAATTCATGTCCCAAAAAGTCAGAAGCGATGAATCGTTCGGAATTGGCTATTTTGTTGTTTTCCGGAAACAGCTCCAGCTCGGGAGGAAATCTGGTTGTGCCGGCAAGTATGGTTTCTACTTTATGTGCCAGCACCTCAATATCCCGTTCGGCTCTTTTCCCTTCCTGCAAGGTAATGATCTTTACATAATAGGGTCCTTTCAGAAAATAGATCAGAGATTCTTCCCTGAATCCCTGAACGCCCAGATTGATGAAATGGTAATCGGGCGAACGTTCCGAACTGTATATTCCAAAAGCATACAAAGGAGATTCATGGCGGTATATTTCTACCTTGAAAAAAACCTTTTTATTCCCCTTGTAATATTCGGCAATATGCAGTTCCTCAAAATGATAATTCAGATAATTATCTGCAGCGCCGTCAATATAATCCCATAGGTTGCCAGGATGATATACCGGGTAATCAAAATGCAGATTATAACTTTTTATTTCCGGGAATCGGATGCTGTCCTGTGCAGCAAGAACTGCCGGAAAAAAAAAGAGCAAAAGTAACAGGAATAATCCGGTGTCGGAAGAAGAGGAATTTTTGGGTATCATAGCTGAAATTAAGTTCATGTATTAGGTTAAGAATTCCTGTGGAACTTCTGCCAGCCGGGCGATATCGGTAATTTTCCCGGCAACGGCAAAATTCTTGACACAAGCAACGGTACATTCATCGCAGGTAGCACAGGCATCAGTTGTAACGGCCAGCTCGTCAATGAGATCACGGGCTTTGCGGGTTTCCCGGTAGCCGTAGGTATACATGTAAGCTCGCATCAGGTCGGGAATAGGCAATGACTTTTTGCATTGTGTCACACACCGGGCACACCCGTCACAATAGAGTGTTTCACGCGTAGCCAGGGCCAGTTCTTTTTTTTCTTCTTCTGATAACGTAACATCCCGGGCCACAGCGAGGTCTTCTTCCAACTGGTCGAAAGTGGTGAATCCGGGGATGCTGGTGGTGACATTCGGGTTCTGCAGAGCCCATTTCAGGGCGGTTCCGGCTTTTACCGGATATTCTTTGTCTTTATTCATACGCCCGCCGGCCATGGTCTTCATGGCAATGACTCCCAGACCTGCTTTTACCGCTTTCTCAATAGCTTTATCCATGTCTTCACGGTGCGACTGCTGGAAGTTGTAAGCTACCAGTACGACATCATATATACCACTGTCTATGGCTGCCCGGATTACTTCCGGCTCATGACTGTGGGTAGAGACACCTAGATACCGGGTACGGCCTTCTTCTTTTAGTTTTTGCATTATTTCCAATATGGGTTTGTAAAGGGTTGCTTCGCGGTTAGAGATGGCATGAAGATAAAGGATATCAACATATTCCAGCCCGAGCCGTTTCAAACTGGTGTTGAACTTATCCATGTAAGAAGTTTTTACCTTTGATGCATCCGTGAACGTGCCTTTCTTTTTATTGTAACCATCGGGTTTTATTTTTGTGGCAATGTAATAAGAGTTGCGCGGATAATCCTTCAGCAACTTACCAAGCATCTCTTCATTACGGCCTCCCTGGTAGGTATGGGCTGTATCCAGCAGTTTTATGCCTTTGTCAAGCGCTGCTTTTACCAGTCCGGGGTTATCGGCACGCATCACCCCCATACTGACAATCGGTACTACGATATTTGTTTTCCCCAGCTTTCTGGTGATGAATCCTTGTTTATCATCAAGATCCTCTTTCTTCAGGAGGACCGCGTTACCACGAACCAATCCGGTAGCAGCAACGGACCCTGCAGCCCCAAGTAATGTGGTACGGAGAAATCCCCTGCGGTTGACATGTGTTTTCTTTTTCATGAGCATTATTTTCATGGTTTGTTTTTCAATGTGTCCTGTTATTCCATCTGAATAGGTATAAAATGATGGATTTAAGTATCGTTTTAAAAATAGGGAAAAAAAAACAATGGACAAAATCCCGGAAGAAATTTAGAATGGTTATAAGTTGCTGACCTACCCGTAATTTACTTGGTAAATTTGATATGCAATATGTCCGGACTTAGCGGCTTGTACCAATAAACCGTGTGATCCGCGTGGTATAAACGACGGGAGAGGTATTACAGGGTATTTTAGTAGGAGTTTAGGTTTTGGTTAATGAATATGAAATGAAAATGATCATAAAGAAGAGCAGAAAAGAATGGATGGTATTCATAATCTTGCTGGCGGGAATCGTGCCGGTGTTTTCTCAGGGCTTGTTTGAACAGGCAATAGGACAAGGAGAAAACAAAGGGTATGGGTTGAATGGGTATGTACGGAGCCTGGAATGGATAGGAGAGAAGGTCGGATCCGCGGCGTGGGAGCAGAAAAGCCTGTATGCGGAAGGGGCACTGAAACTGGAAGCAGGACTGGGAAAAACGGGAGATGCATATGTAGACCTTCGTTTTCGGAGCGGACTGCCCGGATCCAATGAAGGCAACAGTCTGAATTTGCGGGAGGCTTACGTAATCCTCCATTTTGGAAGGCTGAGTTTTCGGGTAGGACAACAGATCGATGTGTGGGGCCGTGCAGACAGCTATAACCCGACTGATAACATTACCCCTGTGAATCCTTTGTTTCATTCTCCCAATCCCGATGATATGAGGCTGGGGAACTTTCTGTTTAAGGGGGCAGTATCATTTACTCGTAGTCTTTCGCTGGAGGGGGTGTGGATACCTTTGTATAAAGAATCAGTGTTGCCGGTAAACAGAGATATGGATCCGCGTGTGAACTTTATGGAGACTCAGCTACCTTCTTTTGAACTGAAAAACAGTGGATATGCTTTCCGGCTGAATCTGGACAGGCCTGTTGGCGGGATTTCCTTGTCGTGGTTTGATGGCTTTGAGCCTTATCCGGGGTTGCAGTTCGGAGGGGTTTCACAAGACCGGGAAGGTAATGTCCGGGTGGATATTTCTCCGGTGCCTTTCCGGGAACAGGTGGCCGGACTGGATTTTGAGACGGCACTGGGATCTTTTGGTTTGCGGGGGGAATTTGCCTGGCGGAGAACTGTGAACCATGAGGAAAATTACAACAGGGCCTGGCCCGGCCTGCGGTATGTGGTCGGCGTGGACCGTACCTTTGGTTCTTTTACTGTCCTTCTGCAGTATGTGGGGCATTATGTCCTGGAATATACCGAACCGGCCGATCCTGACGACCCGACCGCTTCGCCGGTGTTGCTTATACAATATTTTAACCGTATGATGTTCCGGCAACTGGACCGGGTGAGCCACCTGATCTCACTGCATCCTTCGGTGTCTTTGCTCCATGACGAATTGCAGGCGGAAGTGTACGGAGAATACAACTTTACCACAAAAGAATATCTCATTTATCCCAAAGTGCAGTGGAATGCATCCGACATGATCCGGTTGTCACTGGGCGGGAATATTTTTCATGGCAAAAGAAACACCCTCTATGATATGATCAGACCTTTGATGAATGGGGTGTTTCTGGAATGCAGGTTAACGTTTTAAAAAAGAGAGGATTATGCGTGACGGAGAATTTCTGGACAGATACAAATGGTGGATTATCGGTTTGTCGGCGGTCATAACCTTGTTTTTTGCCGCCTGGCTGCCGAAGCTGAAAATCGACCCGGATGTAACCACGATGATCCCGACGGATATGGAGGCACGCATTAATACCGACACCATCAACAGCATGTTTGGCGGAACGGAGATGGTGATCCTCCTGTTCAGGGATAATGACGTGTTGAAACCGGCCACACTTGTTCGTGTTCGAAAGATTATACGGGAGGTTAAGCAGTTGGACGGCGTGACACGAACCATGTCGCTGTTTGATGCAAAAAATATTCGGGGAGAAGAGGGAACTATCGTTGTGGATCCCGCTGTCCCTGAGATACCACAGACCCCTGTTGAAATAGAGAAACTGCGGAAGTCTCTCTTGTCCAATGACGGGGTGAAGGATGTCGTATTAACGCCCGATTGTTCCATGACGGCAGTGTATGCTACCATCGCAGAGAAAGCTGACCCGAATCAGGTAGTAAAAGAGATAGAAAAGGTGGTAAATAATAATCCGGGAAAGGCAAAGGTGTTTTTTGGGGGGATGCCTGTGTTGATGGAAAAGATTTCTATGTATATCAACCGGGATATCAGTATTCTGATGCCGGTGGCAATATTGTTGATGATTCTGATGCTTTACGGATTTTTCCGCCAGTTCAGGGGCGTGCTGTTACCCCTGCTGGTGGTGGCTATGACCATCGTGGTTACGATGGGTATGATCCCCGTAATGGGATGGAAGATGACCATTATAACGGTATTGTTACCTGTGATGATGATTGCCATTGCCAATAACTATGGGATCCATCTGGTAGCCCTGTACCAGGAGTTAAACGCAGAAGGGAAGTGTCATTCACGGAAAAAGCTGGTGGGGATGATCTTTCACCGGCTGTACCGGCCGGTATTGCTTACCGGCCTGACCACCGTAGCAGGAATTCTGGGATTGTTATCTCATGTTCTGATTCCGGCCAAACAACTGGGCGTTCTGGCTGCTTTAGGGGTGGCGTTTGCCCTGATGATGAGTCTTCTGCTGATCCCGGCTATCATGTTGTTGCTGAAGATGCCCCCGCCGAAACTGGCCAAAGGAAACGGAAAAAAACACTTTCTGGAACACAGGCTGGAGGTTGTGGCCCGGGGAGTGGTGCGGCATCCCAAAAGAGTCATTCTGGGTTTTGTAATTCTTTTTCTGGTCTCCGGAGTGGGGATCCTGTTTCTGAAGGTTGACGCCAATGTAGAGAATTTCTTTCCGAAGAAGAATCCTGTCAGGGTAAGTGCCGATCTGATCAATAAACATTTCGGGGGGTCGGAGGCTGTTTCGGTTTGGTTTACCGGCGATTGTAAGGACCCGGCCCTGCTAAACCGGCTGGACAGGTATGCAAAAAACCTGAAAATGGAACCGGACGTGGGACATGTGATCTCTCTGGCCGATGTAGTGAAAGAAATGAGCAAGGCCGTCTACGATCCGGGAGAAGCGTATTATAACCGGATCCCGGCCGGCAGAAATGCGATTGCCCAGCTTTTTGAGTTATACAATATGGGAGGCGATCCGGAAGATTTTGAGCAGATCGTGGATTTTGATTACCGGAACACGCAGATGCTGGTACGGGTGAACAGTGGGAGTACGGCTGTTATCAATGATGTGGTACACCGGATCAGGAAACTGACACAAAACGACCCGGCCTTTGCCGGGATAGGAGGTTACGGATATATAAATGCACGTCTTTCCGGTCTTATCATTCAGGGACAGAAAAGATCCCTGGCTTTGGCGGTCATCGTGGTGGCCCTGTTGGTAATGCTAATATTCAGATCGTTCCGGTCGGGGATATTCATCTCTGTTCCTTTGACAGGTGCAATGATCATCCTGTTCGGATTGATGGGTTATGCCCACATTTATCTGGATACGGCCACCGCCATGCTCTCTTCCATCATGATCGGCGTAGGAGTCGATTATACCATTCACTTTCTCTGGAGATACAGACTGGAAAAAGCTTCGGGTAAATCTTATGAGGATGCTGTGTACACGACGATCACCACTACAGGCAGAGGAATCACTTTTAATGCCTTCTCTGTGATGGTGGGGTTTATGGCCCTGTTGATCTCCTCATTTACCCCCATACGGTTTTTCGGTTTCCTCGTCGTGGTTTCCATTGCTTCCTGTCTGGCAGGCGCCATGGTGCTGGTTCCTGCACTGATTCTGCAGTTTAAGCCGGTATTTCTGGAAGAGAATCAAAGATCGGCAGGAAGAAAAAAAAGGCTTATAATGAAGAGGAAAGAACCGGCGTTGGAATATTGAAAGATGATCGGTAAAAAAACGAATGGGACTCCTCGTTTTTATTTTTTAACCACAAAAACTATGAAAGGTTCTTAGAAGATAATTGAAAATAAGTATGAAACACTGAAACAGAATATAATTATAAAACGTCCATGATAAAATAATTATGATTTTAACACACACGTGCATAATTATTTTATCATGGTAAGTTCTATCTGACCTTTAAAAAATAAAAATAAACAGATGAAAAAGTTGAATTGTTGGATTACGGGAGTGGCCTGTCTCTTCTTGATGGGGATGCAGGTGGATGCACAGAATGGAATGAGTGCAAAAGAAATTATGCAGAAATCAAGGGATGTGTCGAAAATGGCCGGGATGGAATCAGTGACGCAACTGCGCATCGTGGATGCCAAAGGCCGGGAAAGGATCCGTAAAATAACCATGGCTTCCCGCGACGAAGGCAATGTGGAAAAGAGAATTATCAAATTTCTGGAGCCTGCAGATGTGAAAGGTACCGGATTGTTGGTATTCGATTATGAGCATAAAAATGATGAGATGTGGTTGTATCTGCCGGCCCTCCGGAAAACCCGGAAGATCGTCAGCTCGGAAAAAGGCAGAAACTTTATGGGATCGGAATTTAGCAATGCCGATATGGCCGCTCCCAATCTTCCGGATTTTATGCTGAAAAAACTGCCGGATGAAAAAGCCGGCGGGGTGGATTGTTATAAAATTGAAATGACGCCTCTCAGCAATGCATTGATGCGCGAATACGCTTTTGCCAAAAAAATCGTGTGGATCGGGAAGAAGGATTTCGTGATGCGGAAAGCGGTTTATTATGACCGGGACGGGGAAATACATAAGGTGCTTACGGCCGGCGATGTGGCCGAACTGGACCCGGTACGCCAAAAATATATGGCCAGGGAGATGTCCGTGGTGAATAAACTAAACGGACGGAAATCTTATATCAAAATGTTGCAGGTACAATACAATCCCCATGTTAATCCGGAGTACTTTACGCTGACTTATCTGCAGAAATAATAGGGATTTTTTCTTACGGCCATCTTGACCCCATCAGGATCAGAGACACGCCTATGCCTGCGCCGGAGAGCACCAGCTTCCAGTCGTGTTGTTTCATGGAAAAGAAACGGATGAGCAGATAATTCAGCAGGATGATCAGTGTTACGATACCAAGCTGTCCGATCTCCACACCCAGGTTAAAGGAAAAAAGCGGCACTATGATAGAGGACTCTGTACCCAGCAGGGAACGCAGGTAATTGGAAAAACCCAGCCCGTGAATCAGTCCGAAAAATAATGCCAGGGAATACTTAAAAAGATGAATTTCGGGACTGAATTTGTCCGATTTTTGCAGTAAGTTTGTAATGGCAGTCAGAAAAATGGTTACGGCGATCAGAAACTCTATCAATGCGGAAGGAACATTGATAATGCGCAGGGTAGCCAGAGCCAGTGTGGTAGTGTGCCCCAGGGTAAAAGCCGTGACAAGGATGATGATCTTTTTCCAGTGCTTTAACTGGTAAACGGCAACCAGGGTGACAATGAAAAGAATATGATCGTAAGCTTCAAAATTGATGATGTGGTGAATGCCCAGATTTAAGTATAAGGAAAAGAGATTCATAATGGAATAACGGATTTGATGATGTTGATAATTAATTTCTTATTGTTTATTTCTTTGTTTTTTGCGCCTCCGGCCCACCCGGTACATGTGGCACTGACGTCTATAGAATACCGGAACGAGAACCGTGAATTTAATGTGGCTTTTAAAATATTCTGGGATGATCTGGAAAAGGTCATTGCTGAAAAGTATAATGTGGGCCTAAAATTAGCAAAATCGGACAAGAATCCGGAAGAAGAAAAGTTACTGGATAAATATATTGGAGAAAATTTCAGGTTTGTGGTGAACGAAGACCGGGAGATTCAGTTGGTTTATGATCATAAAAAGATCAATGAGACTGCTATCTGGTTATATTTTAAAGGCTCATGGAGCGGGCCGGTCCAGAAAGTTTACATTTATAACACGGTGATGATGGATATGTTTGGTGATCAGACCGACCTGGTGATTTTCAAGTACGGAACGTTCGAAAGAGGGATATTGCTGAATACAAAACATTATGAAATTAATCTGAAACTGAAGTAAAAAAATTGTAACTTCGTAAAGAATTTGAACATGAAGGACATCTCGGGGCAAATGAGAGGGATAAGATGGTTATTTTTACTAGCTGGGATGTTGATTGTGCTACCGGCAAATGCAACGCACAACAGGGCAGGGGAGATCACTTGCAAACAAATCTCAGATTTTACCTATGAGGTTACGGTAACGACGTTTACCTATACCCTGAGCATGGCCGACCGCCCCCAACTGGAAGTGCAGTGGGGGGATAATACCACATCCATAGTAAACCGTGTCGGGAAGGTGGAACTACCGAATTATTACCGCCGGAACACATACATTGCCCGGCATACTTACCCGGGACCGGGCGTGTACAAAATTGTTGTTCAGGATCCGAACCGTAATTTCGGAGTGAAGAATATTCCCAATTCCGTCAATGTGATCTTTTCCATACAGACGGTGCTGATGATTAATCCGGCTCTGGGACAGAACAGTACACCCATATTGTTAAATCCTCCTTTTGACAAGGCTGCCATTGGGCATATCTTCATTCATAATCCCACCGCTTACGACCCTGACGGAGACAGCCTTTCATACAGCCTTACTATTTGTCGCAAAGAAAACGGGGAGCCTATCGAAGGATATACTTTTCCCCCGGCCAGTGATACGTTGTATGTGAATCCGGTAACCGGCGATTTGGTGTGGGACTCACCTGTGGACAGTGGTATCTTTAACGTGGCTATTAATATCAGTGAGTGGCGTGACGGTGTTAAGATCGGAAATATTGAGCGGGATATGCAGGTGAATGTTTACACCACTGACAACCACGCTCCGCAGAACCAGCCGGTACCGGATATGTGTGTTATGGCAGGTGATTCGATCAGTGTAGAGGTGACAAGTACAGATGTGGATATGGATTCGGTTTATCAATATGCTTTCGGAGGACCTTTTGTCGTGGAGGATCATAAGGCTGCTTTTACCCGCGTTGCTGCCGATACGGGATTTTCCAGGTCTTTGTTTACATGGCAGACGACCTGCATGCATGTGCGTAAACAGCCTTATCAGGTTGTGATAAAGTCATGGGATAACAATGCTCAGCTCAGCCTTGTGGATATGACCAACTTTCACATTCGTGTCCTGGGGCCTCCGCCGGAGAATTTGAGACTGCGTTCATCCAGCAATTTTATCAGAGTGTCCTGGTCTCCGGGGGTTTGTGATACGGCTGTTATCGGATACCGGATATATCGTAAAACAGGATATTCGGGATACACCCCCGACAGTTGTGTGGCTGGTATCCCCCCCGAGGTGGGTTATAAGCTGGTAGGAAAAACCAATGCTCCCACCGATACCTTTTTTATTGATGACAATAACGGACAGGGTCTCCAGCAGGGAACCGATTATTGTTATATGGTCGTTGGGGTTTACCCCGATAACTCCGAGAGTGTTCCTTCCGAAGAAGTGTGTGGCACCCTTATACAGGGTACGCCCGTACTGATCCATGTAAGTGTCCTGGAAACGGATCCCGTCGAAGGAAAGATATTTGTTTCCTGGGCCAAACCTACCCATCTGGATACCATCCCGGCTAACGGACCTTATGAATATAAGATCTATCGTTCTACAGGAATATGGGGAGAGGATTTTAAGGAGATATTCTCTTTTACTACTGCCGACCTTAATGATACCACCTTCATCGATTCTTTGTTTAATACAAAAGATTTTGCTTATACCTACAGGGTAGAGTTATACAATGATGAACCGGGTAACCGTTTTCTGATCGGCACCCCCGATGAGGCTTCCTCCGTCTTCCTGTATCCCGAGCCCAATGACCGGCGCATCACACTGCATATACGGAAAAATGTTCCGTGGATCAACAAGACTTACGTGGTTTACCGCCAGAATAAGAACACGATGCAGTTTGATTCTGTCGGTGTCACCAGTGACAGCCTGTTTACCGATGCCGGCCTGATCAACGGGGAAGAATACTGTTACCGTGTGATCAGTTATGGGGCTTACAACAAATCCGGTTTGCCGGATCCCATTGTCAACGTGTCTCATGATAACTGTGGTGTGCCGGTGGACCTTACCCCTCCCTGTCCCCCTGACCTGACGGTGATTTCATTCTGTGACAGCCTGTACAATCAACTCATGTGGACCAATCCCCAACACACCTGTGGGGATGACGATGTAGCTTATTACACTGTTTACTACAAGTCAACGATTGACGGCGAATTGCAGAAACTCACGGACATTCAGGACCCGAATGACACATCCTTTTTGCATTTTCCTGAAAGTTCCATGGCGGGATGTTATGCTGTGTCTGCTACTGACAAAGTGGGGAATGTGAGTGATTTGTCCGCTGTCGTCTGTGTGGATAATTGTTCCTATTATGAGATCCCTAATGTCTTTACTCCAAACGGGGATAATATCAACGATATACTACGTGCTAAAACGCACCGTTTTGTGGAAAGGGTAAATATGCAGATATACAATAGGTACGGGATGCTGGTTTATCAGACCGATGATCCCCTGATCAAATGGGATGGTAAGTATATGGGCAAAAACACATTGGTGCCCCCCGGTGTGTATTATTATCTGTGCGATGTTTATGAGAAAAGACTTACCGGTACGGAAGTCAGGAATATTACCGGATTTATTCATGTGATCACAGAAAAAGGAGCGAAGGTTTCTACTGAAACAATAGGAAAATGAAGAAAATAAGGTTTATAGGGGTATGCATATGGATGGCCGTGGTATCGGGATTGCCGACAGCGGCACAGACCGGAGACAATCTGAACCGGGGACTGGCTGACCTGAAACAGAAAAAATACCGGCAGGCTGAGACATTGTTTACCGACATGATACGGCAGCAACCGGATAACATTGAAATTTTTATGTTACGGGGTGAGGCTTTGTTTTTTCAAAAGGATTATGATAAAGCCCTGATGGACTTTTATCGGGTGGAGCAGAAAAAACCAGGGATGGCTTCTCTGTGGATCGCACGGACTTATTCACAGACAGGGGATGCCGAAAAAGCGGTCAGGGCGCTTGAAGAGCATCTGAAGTCTTCTTTCCGCCGCCCGGAGAGCGAGATTAAACTGGATACCCTGCTGCTGCCGTTGGAAAACACATCAGCCTGGAGGGCACTTTGGAAAAAGAACTGGTACGGTCACCTTGAGAAAGGGATATCACAGGCCCGCTATGAGATGAAAGGGGGCAATCCCGAAACGGCACTGGACGGTTTGTCCCGTTTATTAAATCAATATCCGGATGAAGTCGGGCTGTGGGCTCTGAGAGGAAGAGCTTATCTCCTCGCAGGGGATTTGCGGAAAGCAGAACAGGATATCAACAAAGCGCTGACCCTGCAGCCTGAAGATACCATCACCCTTTATTCTGCTGCGCAACTGGCCCTGAAAAAAGGAAAGTATGCGGAGAGTGCCGGATATCTTTTGAAACTCTACCGGAAAGTGCCTGCACGGTTTTCCCTGTTATTGAAGAGCTCGGATGCCTGGGTGCAGGACGGACGCTATAAAGAGGCGATGAAGCCGTTGTTGGAATATATGAGATATTTCCCTGAGGATATAGAAGCCGTGTTCCGGGCTGGTGAAGTGGCCGGTAAAATGAAAGATTACAGAAATGCCCTGAAATATCTGTCTATAGTAGTCGAAAAAGATCCTTCCACTCCGGTGTATTTTGTGGCTCGTGCCGATATGTATGTCAGGGTACATACCTATCGTTATGCCGTGGATGACTATGCCATGGCCCTGGACCTGGATCCTGCCAACGGGGATATTTATTTTAGCAGGGCACAGGCTTACCTGAAGATGGGTGACACCAAAAATGCCTGCTTTGATCTGCGTCAGGCCCTGCACTATGGCAAAAAAGAGGCCGTGCCTTATCTCCAAAAATATTGTGGATATTGATTATCGAGTTCGGTTTCAGACTCGACTCATTATTTATTATTTACCG
>DRPN01000117.1 GCA_011374625.1 Bacteroidota bacterium | reverse complement strand
TGTCATCCCTTCATCCAACGGGTTATTTCCCAGTTTTATAGCTGATAATATGATCCCGCCGATAAACGGCAGGGATAAGATAAAACCGGCAAACTGTAAAATAAAATAATCGATCAGGTAGGCCACAAACCGAAGCCAGAAGCCTGCATACCGGAATTCCTTTTTGTTTTCTTCTGTTAAAGTTTCCATCTTTGTATCAATTATATATAATGTAATGACTATAACTTATTGACGAAATATACGAAATTTTAAGAACAGTTCCCATTTTATTACATTAACTAAAATATCAGGTTCGCTTGAAACCAAAAAACATACTGTTTTTCATGTGCCTTTTTCTCATCTCCGGATTATTGCTTCCGGCACAGAAAAATTTCCGTCCATCGCATTTTTCAGCCGGGGCAGGTTCCGGAATTGTATTGTTGTTCGGTGATATCGGGAATATGGGAATAGGAAGCAGCTTCCATCTCAAAGGCACTTACTCTTTGAATAAATGGGCTTTCAGAATCTCTTTTTTATACGGAACCGTCTCGGACAGCGATGAAGGAACGGCTAATTCCAGCCGCAATTATGCCTATCGGTCTGTGCTGTGGCAGCCTTCCGTTCAGGCTGTTTATTCTTTTTTTGTCGATAAACACAGAGGTTATAACAAAAAAAAGCTGGTAAGATACTGGGACCGCTGGCGGGTAGACGTGATAGGAGGCCTCTCCTTTCCGTATGCTGTCGTTGCACCGGGCAATAACTTTTCTCCGACTGACCTGTCAAAACTGAAGAGCATCTCCCTTGCCATTCCTTTTGGTGTCGGTGTACAGTATGGCATCTCCGAAAACCTTGCTGTCAGAGGAGAATTGATGCCACAATTTGTTTTTTCCGATTATATGGACGGTTTTTCTTCACCCTATTCCGAAGCAAACGATTTTATGTATCTGCTCTCTGTTTCAATCATCTATAATTTTCCTGATAAACATAACAACGGAGCAATATACTGTCCTTATTAAACAAGAACTTATTTAGAAACAATTTAAATTTCTCTGCGGATTAACTCATTTGAAAAATTCTGACATATATTTGTTGACAGAAAGATCATTATGAATGTTTATACACTTATGTTAAACAGTCCTTTCGGCCGTGAAAACCGAATGTGTGGCTTTTGTGCTGCTACACATACGATGAGCATGACCCCGTAAGGGGTTGTCATGATTTTTTATCCGCAATACATATATTTATTTATTTATTGCCTGTTCGATGCAATACTTTTATCATATTGTTAGAACACGGTCAAAAATTTATAAATAACATAACTATTTAGGTCAAATAAATCGGTGGTTATCAACCGGAAAGACCTGAAAAAAACCATGAATGTACTGCATGAGACATTCTTCCTGTCACAATACAGAAAAGTCAATTTGTTTATCGTGGGAGCAGGCAATGTGGGAAGGACGCTCATTCAACAAATTGCAGCACAACGAAAATACCTGCGTGAAGAATTTTCTATCGAATTTAATCTGGCGGGCGTGGCTAATAGCAGGAAAATGTTGTTAAACTATGAAGGCATAAACCTTGACACATGGGAAGAACAACTCGAGTCTGAAAGTTCTCCGACGGATATGGCTTCCTTCGTAAAAAAAATGAAAACCTATAATCTCCGCAACAGTGTATTTGTTGATAATACAGCCAGCACGGAAATTCCGGGATGGTACGAAGAGATTCCGGATACAAGCATTTCCGTGGTAGCCTCTAACAAAACCGGTATTTCGGCAAACTATCCCTTTTTTCAGAAAAACCGGGTCCTGGCACGTAAAAGGAATGTCTCCCTGCTCTTTGAAACCAACGTCGGAGCCGGCCTGCCCGTGATCAGGACCATGAACGACCTGGTACAAAGCGGCGACAGAATCCTGCGCATCGAAGCGGTATTGTCAGGTACGTTGAACTATATCTTCAATACTTTCGGTCCGGAACAACCCTTCTCACAGACAGTGCGCGAAGCCATGCAGAAAGGTCTCACCAAGCATGATCCGAGGATAGATCTCAGCGGAGAAGATGTAGCCCGAAAGATCCTGATCCTGGCCCGGGAAGCAAGAGCCGTTATGAACATTGATGAAGTGAAAAGAGATTCTTTCCTCCCCGAAGAATGCTCCCGCGCCAGGAGTCTGGATGAGTTTTTCGCCTGCCATGCTGGGAGAAATGAGCGCTTCCGGAACCCGTACGCTCATTGCTGAGCCCGGGTTATCATAAATTAAAAAATGCTGCCATGGAAAACGGATCCCTCGGATGCGGGATCTCGGGATCGGGGCCGTCGGTTTTTGCACTCATGCGCGGAGAAAAGGCTGCAGCGAAGGTAAAAACTGCGATGACACAGGCTTACCAGGATACAGGAATCAATTTTAACGCCTATTCCTCAAAAATCGCTACAGAAGAAGTCAAAATAATTTCATGATATAATCAGTTTGATTAAATTTACAGCTGATCATGAGATACATAAGCACGAACGGATCAACACCTTCTGTTTCTTTTCGCGAGGCAGTCCTTCTTGGCCAGGCTCCCGACAAGGGTTTATTTGTTCCCGAAGGGATCCCTGTTTTCCCTGATGTTTTTTTCAGGGAACTTCCGAACCTGAGCTGGGCTGAGATCGCTTTTAGAGTAGCCCGGCCCTACACAGAGAATGATCTGCCCGACGATACCCTGTGGAGTATCATTACCGATGCACTCAATTTTAATATCCCCCTGATACACCTCCATGACCAATGCCATATCCTTGAACTCTTTCACGGACCAACCCTGGCGTTTAAAGATGTGGGGGCTCGTTTTATGGCACGTTGCCTGGCATACTTTACGGCAAAACAGGGTGAAAAAATAACCATTCTGGTAGCTACCTCCGGAGATACCGGCAGTGCCGTTGCCAATGGTTTTTTGGGCGTGGAAGGAGTGGATGTTGTCATTCTTTATCCGAAGGGAAAAGTCAGCGAATTGCAGGAAAAACAATTTACCACCCTGGGAGAAAATATTACCGCTGTGGAAATTGACGGGACTTTCGATGACTGCCAGCGTATCGTAAAATCTGCCTTTGCTGACGATTATTTATGCAGCCGCATCAACATTTCTTCTGCCAATTCAATTAATATAGCACGATTGCTACCCCAATCCTTCTACTATTTTTACGCTTGGGCACAACTTGGAAATCCGGAGGTCAAACCGGTCATATCCGTTCCCAGTGGCAATTTCGGGAACCTTACCTCGGGATTGATGGCAAAAAAAATGGGATTGCCGGTAGCAGGATTTGTGGCTGCTACCAACATAAACAAGGTGGTTCCGGAATATCTTGAAACAGGCGTATATACCCCGCGTCCGTCAATTCAGACGATCGCCAATGCAATGGATGTCGGAGATCCCAGTAACCTGGCACGTATACGGCATATGTATGATAACAATATCCATGAAATACGCAGAGATGTCACCGGTTGTTCCTTTGAAGAGCAAGAAATAAGAAATACCATCAGAAAGGTTTATTTGAATACCGGATATATGCTGGACCCTCACAGTGCGATCGGATACCTGGGACTGATAACCAAACAAAAAGATGAAGATACTCCCGGCATATTCCTCGCCACAGCCCACCCGGCTAAATTCAATGACGTGGTGGCCGAAGAAACCGGGGAACTCCCTGATATCCCTAAAAGACTCGCAAAATGTATGAACCGGGAAAAACAGACCATCCGTATGGGGAATGACTACGGAGAACTGAAGGACTTCCTCCTCCAAACAAAAAAAGAAATGTAATGAAACTTTTTCTTTTTTGCTGGTTACGGAACTCATATACCGGTTTTTCCGGGTACCCGGATTTTGGCCCTTGCAGGAATGATCGGCATTCTGACCGGTTATGCACTAAGCCCGTTAACTCCTGTCATCAAGAGAATTGCCACTTCCTCTTTTGTGATCGTCAGCGGAGGATATGCCTTACTGGTACTGGCCTTCTCTTATTGGCTGATCGATATCAAGAAATCCCGCAGGTGGGTTATCTTTTTTGCCGTTGTGGGCATGAATCCCTTGTTTATCTATCTTTTCGCTCATGTGGGTGGTAGCAGTTTTATCCTGCACATTCTTTATCCTTTTACTCATGCGCTGTTTGCCTGGACCGGAGAGCCCGTCGAGAACATTCTCGCCGCCATACCGGTATGGATCTCCCTTTGGTACATCACCTGGTGGATGTACAAGCGAAAGCTCTTTATAAAAATTTAAAGGTATTTTTTCTTTATCCGGGCTTCAGGTAACGAATCCCTTCTGTCTTTATATTATCACCCTATATCGCTCACCCGTTCCAGCCTCTTCATATCAAGGATGCTGATTTTACGGCCATCCAAAGAGATCAGGTTTTCCGTAACAAAAGAGGAAAGGGTCCGTATGGCATTGGAAGTGGTCATGTTCGACAAGTTGGCCAGATCTTCCCGCGACAGATAGGCTTTTATCGTCTTTCCATCTTCTTCGAGCCCATAAGTATCCACAAGCAACAGAAGTGATTCAGCCAAACGGCCACGTATATGTTTTTGCGTCAGGCTTACGGTACGCGTGTTGGCAATACCCAATTCGGTGGCCATTTTTTTTATCAACCTCATGGTCAGATCGACATTGGAACGCATCACCTTGTAAAGAGACTCCCTTTCAAGAATACATACCATAGAATCTTCCAATGCCACTGCCGAAGCCGAGTAATTCTGCTCAGCAAATAACGCCCGGTATCCGATAAATCCCAAAGGACTGGCCATCCTTACGATCTGCTCCCGTCCTCCTATGCCTTCCTTGAATATCTTAACTTTCCCGTTTGCCAGGCAGATCAATCCTGTGGGCTTATCTCCCTCCTTGAAGATAATCCCTCCTTTTTTATACATCGTACAGACGTGATTATTAAATAATTCCTTTTTCTCTTCGTTAGTTAAATGATAAAATACCGAATTTGGATTATTCAGAAAATAATCACATGCTACATCATATTTTCTTGATACCATGGGTGATGAATATTATTATACTTAAGAATAAAGCAAAGATAAAAATGTTTTATAACACATCAAATTTTGCTTCTTAATCATAACTCGCTACCAGGGGCAGCCGGCGGCCTGCTCCGAAAGCTTTGGAAGAGATACGCAGGATAGGCGGAGCCTGATAACGTTTATACTCATTTCTGTTGACGAGACGGATCGTTCTCCTTACCGTTTCGGCATCATAACCTTTTTTTGTGATTTCATTTACCGGCATTTGCAATTCGATATACTGGTACAGGATCTGGTCCAGTAAAGAATAATCCGGCAGTGTGTCCGAGTCTTTTTGACCCGGACTCAGTTCGGCTGAAGGTGGCTTCGCCAAGATGTTTTCAGGAATCACCTCCTCATTCCTGTTAATATAGCGGGCCAGTTTGTATACATCCGATTTGTAAATATCTCCTAACACCGACAATCCCCCGGACATATCCCCGTACAGGGTACCATACCCCACGGCAGCCTCACTCTTGTTGGAGGTGTTCAGCAGGATATACCCGAACTTATTGGAAAAAGCCATCAACAATACAGCACGGATACGGGCTTGCAGATTTTCTTCGGTCACATTAAAGGGCAGATCCTGAAAGAAAGGATGTAAAATCCTCTCGAATTCCGAATAGACTGTTTTGATCGGGATAATGTGATAAGGCACACCCAGATTACGTGACAGTTTTTCAGCATCCGTTATCGAATGATTTGTAGAAAACTGGGAGGGTAAAAGGAGCGAGTGAACATGTTCAGCCCCTAACGCCTCTTTGGCCAGTACCACGCTCACTGCCGAGTCAATCCCTCCTGACAACCCGAGAATGGCATCGGTAAAACCCATCTTGCCAAAATAATCCTTTAACCCGAGCACAATGGCATTAAAAACCTCCGGGATATAATCATCAGGATCGGAAACTGAAACGACCTTCGCCGTTTTTATCACTTCTTCCAACTCGAAATCCCTGACATCTTCTTCAAAGCGTTTTAGCTCAGCCACAATCTCTCCACGAGGGTTTACCACCAGGGACCCTCCTTCAAAAATCAGCTCGGTCTGGGCCCCCACCTGGTTGACGAAAAATACAGGAATGCCATAATCCTTAGCTTTTTTTGTAATAATCTCCCTTTTTACGCCGATACGGTTATAGGCAAACGGTGATGCAGCAATATTGATGATCAGATCCGGTTTTGATTTGGCAAGCTCTTTCATGGGCGAGAAAGTATACAACCGGCTTTTACCATACTCCATCTCAATAGGCTGCTCGTCCCACAGATCTTCACAGATTGTCAGGGCAATCTTTTTCCCTCCCACAACAATCACATGAACATCCGTATTGGGCTCAAAATGCCTGTATTCATCAAAAATATCATATGTGGGCAACAAAGACTTGTGTATCACATCCTGTACTTTGCCGTCATACAACAAAAACGCAGAATTGTAAAGATTTTTCCCTTCCGGGGCCGGATTAATGGAAGAACTGCCAACAATGGCTGTAATATTCCGGCACAACGGAGCCACCTTTTCCACCGTTTGGAGACATTGCTCCACAAATTCTTTTCGTTCCAGCAGGTCCAGCGGCGGATACCCCGAAACCGTCAGCTCAGAAAAAACAACCAGATCCGATCCCCTGTCCCGGGCAGCCGTAATAGTCTTTTTGATTTTTTCAGCATTTCCCCTGAAATCACCGATAAAATAATCCAACTGGGCAAGTGTGATTTTCATATTTCTGGTTTTAAAAAACAATACCCAACCGGAGCCCGAGTGAATGAAAAATCAAGCGGTCCTTCGGCCCTCCTCCGGGATCTTTTGTCATATCCACCAATCCGTGGACATATGAGACCCCTCCTGTGATAGCTGTTTTCCCCCCGAGCGAATACATCACTCCCCCACGTGCAAAGTAAGCCAAATTAAACATGTTTATATCTTCAGTCCCGTTTTCCTTGATATCCGTAATACCGTCCACGTTAATCCAGGAGTTGAAATGAAACAGCAGACCTGCTCCCGTTTCAAAATAAAAGGAAAGATATCCGATCTCCACGCTCTCCAGGTGAATACCCAGGGGAACATGCACATATTCATTTCTGTATGTAACCGACGTATTCGCAGGTACCGTAAGAGTCCTTTCGCTCACAGCCAGATCAATCGTATCCATATAGGATAACTTACCCCCCGTGTGAAAAATTTTGATTCCGGTAACAAAAGCATAATTTTGACTGAAAAAATAATTAAACTGCAGTCCTGCATCATAACCGAAAGTGCTCCCTTGGGTATGCACCCTGGTAGGGTTATTAGACTGAAACCAATTCAATTGAGGCGTAAAATCCAGAATAAAACGCAAACCCTGCGCCTCTGTCCGTACCCCGGGAAACAAAAGCAGCAACACCAAAACAGAATAAAACTGCCTCTTAAATCGCATTGCTTTTCTAAAACTCATAGCATCCCTTTAATAACAAAATACCTTTTATCTTATCATCACAAATATACACAGCACCGGGGATATTTTGCTAAAAATAATAACCCACCTGAAAATTTTTAATTCGCAATATATGTATTTAAATAAATATTTAATTATATATTTAAATATTTATATTTTTTAAGCACCCCCTCCTTTCAAGTGACATCTACGCTGAGTAATACCTTCACTTTCTCATCCTTCATCAATCATTTTTTTTCATCCTCCCCATCCTTCGCGATCCAGACTTCGATACTGAATGGCTTCGGCCAGATGGTTATTTTGTATATTTTCCGACCCTTCCAGGTCGGCAATGGTACGGGCAACCTTCAGAATCCGGTCGTAGGCCCGGGCCGACAACCCCCGTTTTTCCATGGCATTCTTCAGCAGTTGCTGACCTTGCTCATCAATCCGGCAGAACTTCTCGATCATTTTCCTGGATATCTGGGCATTGCTGTGAATTCCGGGATAAGAGGCATACCTTTGGGCCTGGATATCTCTGGCAAGTATTACTCTTTCGCGGATCATCTCGCTGGTCTCAGCCGGTCTGGCACCTGCCAATTTATCAAATTCTACGGGGATTACTTCGATGTGCATGTCAATCCGGTCAAGTAATGGTCCTGAGATTTTACTCAGGTATTTCTGGATCATGCCGGTGGTACAGACACAGGCCTTGGTCGGATGGTTGTAATATCCGCAGGGACAGGGATTCATAGAAGCTACCAGCATGAAGCTGGCCGGATACTTCACGGTAAATTTGGCCCTGGAGATCGATATCTCCCGGTCTTCCAGGGGTTGCCGCAACACCTCCAGCACCTGCCTCTTGAATTCGGGAAGCTCATCAAGAAACAACACGCCATTGTGAGCCAGGGAAATCTCTCCCGGCTGCGGATAAGTTCCTCCACCGACCAGAGCGACATCGGAAATGGTATGATGCGGACTGCGGAAAGGTCGGCATGTCATCAGCGACGTGGTATCACCGATCTTCCCCGCCACACTGTGAATTTTTGTGGTCTCTATGGCTTCATCCAGCGACAGGGGCGGCAGGATGGTGGGCAGGCGTTTGGCAAGCATTGTTTTTCCCGCCCCCGGACTCCCGATCATCAGGACATTGTGCCCCCCGCTGGCCGCAATCTCCAAGGCCCTTTTTACGGTTTCCTGTCCACGGACATCTGCAAAATCAAACGGATAACGGTTCATCTTCGACATGAACAGGCCTTTCACATCCACCCGGGTCTCCGGCAGGGTATTTCCCGTACTCACAAAAGCCACCACTTCTCTCAGATTGTCTGCTCCATATACTTTCAGTCCTTCCACCACGGCTGCTTCCAAGGCATTTTTCTTCGGCAGGATGATCCCCTCGAAGCCGGCTTCCCGGGCCTGCAGGGCTATGGGCAGCGCTCCCTTGATTGGCTGCAGCCCCCCGTCCAGCGACAGTTCGCCCATGATCATGTAACGTCCCAGGTTGGCGGAAGGCAACTGCTCGGAGGCAGCCAGGATCCCTATGGCAATGGTCAGATCATACAACGACCCCTCCTTGCGCACATCAGCAGGCGCCATATTGATCACGATCTGTTTCCCCGGCCATTTCAGACCATTGCTGTGTAAGGCCGATTGTATCCGGTGCTGGCTCTCTTTTACGGCGCTGTCCGGCAACCCCACCAGAAAATAACGGATGCCGGTAGAAACATTCACTTCCACGGTAACCGTAATGGCACGTATACCGTAAACAGCACTCCCATAAGTTTTTACTAACATGAGATAATAGATAAAATGGAACAATGATGCCCGTGTCGCTCTAAGAATCTCCACTTTGGGCATTTGCAAGATAATAAAATGTTTGCTATTTCCCCAAATTCAGGGAAAATTCATAAAAAACCCTTAGTTTTATCCTGAAAAACCCGTTTTCTATAAGTTTTTTCTTATCTTTTCTGTTTCTTTCTCAAATCCCGGCTTTCCCAGCAAGGCGAACATGTTGTGTTTGTAAGCTTCCACTCCGGGCTGGTCGAAAGGATTGATGCCCAGCAGGTATCCACTGACGGCACATGCTTTCTCAAAGAAATAAACCAGTTGCCCCAGACACATTTCATCCAGTCTTTCCAGGGATATCTTCAGGTTCGGCACGCCCCCGTCCACATGCGCCAGGAGCGTCCCCAGCTCAGCCATTTTGTTCACCTCATCAATACGTTTGCCGGCCAGGTAATTCAGCTTGTCCAGGTTGGCAGGGTCTTCCGGTATTTTAAGCGTACGCTCCGGGTGCTTAACGGAGATTACTGTTTCGAACAGGATCCGCTCTCCCTGCTGAATATATTGACCCATCGAATGCAAATCCGTAGTAAAATCCACGGCTGCCGGGAAGATCCCCTTTCCGTCTTTCCCTTCGCTCTCACCAAACAGCTGTTTCCACCACTCTGCAAAAAAATGCAGTTTGTGATGGTAATTCACCAGGATTTCCACTTTTTTGCCCGACCGATACAACAGATAACGCACTGCCGCATACAGGGCCGAAGGATTGTCATCCAGCCCATGCTCCGCACTGGTTTTTTCTTCCATTTCCCTGGCGCCTTCAACCAGCGTTCTGATATTAAAACCGGCTATGGCAATGGGCACCAGCCCTACCGGTGTCAGCACCGAATAACGCCCTCCCACATCATCGGGAATCACAAAAGTCTCATATCCCTCCCGGTCGGCCAGCGAACGCAAAGCTCCTTTATGCGCATCCGTGATGGCGATAATCCGTTTTCCGGCTTCTGTCTTGCCCACCTTCTTTTCCAGATGATCTTTCAGAATACGGAATGCAATGGCCGGTTCGGTAGTCGTCCCCGACTTGGAGATCACCACCAATCCGTATTCTTTACCCTCCAACACATCCATTAATTCTGACAGGTAATCTTCAGATATATTGTTACCGGCAAAATAGATTTCCGGATACTTTCTCCCGGAGGAACGGCTTATAAAACCATGTGACAAAGCTTCAATCACTGCTTTGGCACCCAGGTACGATCCTCCGATACCGATTACCACAACTGCCTCTGTTTTTTTTTGCATACCGGTGGCCGCCTGTTCGATCTTCTCAAAATCCTGTTCCGTTATGAAGGATGGCAGATTCACCCAACCCAGAAAATCACTTCCGGGACCGCTCTTCTGATGCACCATCTCCAGTTTTTCCTTCACCGAAGAAGAAAGTTTTTGTATCTGGTCTTCAGAAATAAAAGACCTGACGTGATTAATATTCAATTCAAATGCTTTTTTCATCATAATGTATATTATTTCGTATCTACCATTCTCTTAATTTCTCTTTTTCCTTCTCACTGTTCATTTCTCACTTCTCCCTTCTCTCTGCTCATCGCTCTCTTCTCGTTTCTCACTTCTCCCTTCTCACCACTCATCACTCTCCTCTCGTTTCTCTCTTCTCCCTTCTCACCGCTCATCGCTCTCTTCTCGTTTCTCTCTGCTCCCTTCCCACCACTCATCACTCTCCTCTCGTTTCTCTCTCCTCCCTTCTCACCACTCATCACTCTCCTCTCATTTCTCTCTTCCCCACCCAGGTTTTTACCACTTCCAACGTAGGATTTTTCAGTCCGAGTTTATGCTTTTTATTATAACCACACAGGTCGTTAAACAGTTTCCCGGGTTTTTGATCTTTCAGTTGTTCTGCCTGCAGTATCCCCAAAGTCTGCAACACGGGCACCCACTCTTCCGGAATCCCGAGGGTTATGTAATTCTCTTTGGGATCGACCGTTTGTTTTTTCTCCGGCCGCATCTGGGGGAAGAAGATCACATCCTGGATAGAGTGTGCTCCTGTCATAAGCATTGTGAGTCTATCTATTCCCACACCCAGGCCTGATGTGGGGGGCATGCCCAATTCCAGAGCTTTCAGGAAATCTTCATCCATCATCATCGCCTCTTCGTCCCCCCGTTTACCCAGCATTATCTGCTGTTCAAAACGCTCGCGCTGATCTATCGGATCATTCAGCTCGGAGAAAGAGTTGGCCAGTTCCCTGCCATTGACGATCACCTCAAAACGCTCAACCAATCCGGGTTTGGACCGGTGTTTCTTGGAAAGGGGTGACATTTCCACCGGATAATCCATGATGATGGTCGGCTGAATCAGGTTAGGTTCTGTAGTTTCCCCGAAGATCTCATCAATGATCTTCCCTTTACCCATGGTCGGATCGGTCTCTACCCCCAGTTTCTCAGCCGTCTTGCGCAGCTCCTCCTCCTCCATCTGTGAGATATCCACTCCGGCATGTTTTTCAATGGCTTCGAACATGGTCATCCGTGTCCAGGGTCTCTTAAAATCCACCTCTTGATCATCAAGCTTCACCCTGGTGGTCCCATGCAAGGTTACCGCCACCTTCTCGATCATCTCTTCGAAGAAATCCATCATCCAGTAATAATCCTTGTATGCTACATAAATCTCCATTTGAGTAAACTCGGGGTTATGATAACGGTCCAGCCCTTCATTCCTGAAGTCCTTGGAAAACTCATACACCCCGTCAAAGCCTCCCACGATGAGTCTTTTCAGGTACAGTTCGTTGGCAATACGCAGGTACAGGGTCTGGTCGAGACGGAAATGGTGTGTTTTGAAGGGGCGGGCTGCCGCTCCGCCATAAACAGGCTGAAGTATCGGTGTCTCCACCTCCAGATAGCCCCGGGCATTCATAAACTCACGCATCGTATTGACAATCTGTGTGCGTTTGATAAAGACCTGTTTCACCTCGGGATTAACGATCATATCGAGCGAACGGTTCCTGTACCTCTGCTCCGGATCGGTAAAAGCATGATAGGTCTTTCCTTCTTTTTCCTTGACCACAGGCAGAGGGCGCAGCGACTTACTCAAGAGCCTGAACTCCTTGACATGCACCGTGATCTCACCCATTTTGGTAATGAACACAAAGCCTTTGATACCGATAATATCACCGATGTCCAGCAGTTTTTTAAACACCCGGTTATACATGGTTTTGTCTTCGCCCTGGCAGATATCGTCGCGGCGGAAATAAGCCTGTATCCGTCCCCGGCTGTCCTGCAACTCAACAAAGGAAGCATTGCCCATGATCCGACGCGTCATAATACGGCCTGCCAGGCTTATATCCTGAAAATTATTTTTCTCCGGGTCATATTGTGACAGGATTTCATCCGAGTATGCAGTCACCGGAAAGGCCTCCGGTGGATATGGATCGATACCCAATGCCCGTAATTCTTCCAACGCTTTTCTTCTAATAATCTCTTGTTCTGATAATTGCATATTATTCATGGGGAATTAATTTTTGCAAAGATAAAAAAAATGAGGCGGGCTGATTTATTTCATGTATTTTTGTATTCTTAAAAGATCAGGTAAATGGAGAAAGGAAGAACAAGGAGAAGACGGCTGCCCTACTGGATGAGAATGGAGATGCCCCGGGGAGAGACTTACTCAAGGGTGAAAAATCTGGTTCAGAAAAATCATCTGCACACCATATGTACCAGCGGAAACTGTCCCAATATCGGAGAATGCTGGAATGCAGGGACAGCTACCTTTATGATTCTGGGGGATATCTGCACCCGGGCATGCAAGTTTTGTAACGTAAAAACAGGCAGACCTCTGCCACCCGATCCGGAAGAACCCCGGCTACTGGCTGAGACTGTAAAACTCATGGGTATCCGGCATTGCGTTATCACCTCTGTCGACCGGGACGACCTGCCCGATCTGGGTGCCTCCTTCTGGGCAGAAACAATACGTACCGTAAAAAAAGTCAACCCGCAGATAACTATGGAAACCCTTATCCCGGATTTTCAGGGAAGAGAAGCGTTGCTGCAACAGGTGATAGATGCCGGCCCGGAAGTGATCTCCCACAATGTGGAGACCGTCAGAAGACTGACTCCGGAGGTACGGAATAAAAATATTTATGATCGCAGCCTGCAAGTGTTGCAATACATTTCTTCCCACGGGGTAATCACCAAATCGGGGATCATGCTGGGACTGGGAGAGACCCGTGAAGAGGTCCTGGAGACAATGAATGACCTGCTGGATGCCGGATGCCAGGTGATGACCATCGGCCAGTATCTGCAGCCATCACCCAGACATTATCCCGTAAAAGAATATGTCAGGCCGGAGACGTTCTCCGAGTATAAGACAATCGGCCTGGACAAAGGCTTTCAGTTTGTGGAAAGCAGTCCGTTGGTACGTTCTTCCTATCATGCCGAAAAGCATATCCATGCTGTCGTAACCGTAAACGGAAGATCATGAAACCGGAAGTTGTCTTTGAAGACCTGGGACCTGCCCCTTACAAAGAAGCCTGGAACTACCAGGAACAGTTGCTGAAACAGTTGCAGGAAAAGAAACTGCATCTTACGGAGGGGAAAAAAGATATCCCGGACGGTGGCTATCTGCTCTTCTGTGAACACCCGCATGTATATACTCTGGGACGCAGCGGTAAGGAAAATAACCTGCTCATTCCCCCGGAAAGGCTGCCCCAGGAGCATATTTCCTATTTCCATACCAACCGTGGCGGAGACATCACCTATCACGGCCCGGGCCAGATTGTGGGTTATCCGATCATTGACCTGGATCTTTTGCAGATAGGTGTAAAAAAATATATTGCGTTGATCGAAGAGACCATCATTCGCACCCTCGCTGAGATCGGTCTGGGAGCAGGAAAACTGAAAGATGCCACCGGTGTGTGGATGCACCTCGACGGGAACCAGATGCCGAAAAAAATATGTGCTATCGGTGTACGCGTAAGCCGAGGAATTACCATGCATGGTTTTGCATTCAACGTCAACACCGACCTGCGTTTTTTTGATTACATCAACCCATGCGGATTTACAGATAAAGGAGTCACCTCTGTCGAAAAGGAAACCGGCCGGAAGTGGAATTTTGAAGAGATGAAGCAACGGGTACGGAAACAATTCGGAGAAGTTTTTCAGGTTCATTTAACCGGACAGTAATGATGGAAAAAAAATGGCATATTAAAACACATGGCGACACCGGGGATATTGAAAAGCTCTCTGCCGCAATAAATGTAAATCCTCATGTCGCCAAATTGTTGGTACAACGGGGCATAAAAACCTATGAAGAAGCCAAAGCTTTTTTCCGCCCTTCATTACAGGATCTGCATGATCCCTTTCTGATGAAAGATATGAACAAGGCTATCGACCGCATCACGACAGCCATCACCAAAAACGAACGGATCCTGATTTACGGAGATTACGATGTGGACGGCACCACCTCTGTAGCTTTGTTATATTCTTTTTTCAGGGAGTTCTACACCAATCTGGGATACTATATCCCGGACAGGTATTCGGAAGGGTATGGTATCTCTTTCCAGGGCATTGACTATGCCAAAGAAAATAATTACTCGCTGATCATTGCCCTGGACTGTGGAATCAAGGCTGTGGAAGAAGTTAAATATGCCAGCCGGAAAAAAATTGATTTTATTGTTTGCGATCACCACCTTCCAGCAGACACCATCCCTGATGCAGCGGCCATTCTCGATCCCAAACAACCCGGATGTGATTATCCTTATAAAGAACTCTCCGGTTGCGGAGTGGGTTTCAAACTGATGGAGGGATATGCCCGTATCAACGATGTGCCTTTTGAGAACCTGATCCCTTATCTCGACCTGGTGGCCGTAAGTACCGCTTCGGATATTGTACCTATCACCGGCGAGAACCGGATCCTGGTATATCACGGGCTGAAACAACTGAACAACAATCCTCGCACCGGCCTGCGTTCTATCATGCATTCGGCCGGTCTGGATAACAAAAAAGTGACAGTCGAAGACATTGTCTTCCGCGTCGGTCCGCGTATCAATGCTGCCGGCAGAATGAAGTCGGGCAGTAAAGCTGTAGACCTTCTGATTGCAGAGGATAGTAAAGATGCCGGCCTGATCAGTGGCGAGATCAACAACTTCAACCTAGAACGTAGAGAAGAAGACCAGAAAATCACCAAAGAGGCACTGAGCATGATCTCGGAAGATCCTATGCAGGTAAACAGAAAAAGTACAGTGGTATATAACGAAGAATGGCACAAAGGAGTGATAGGCATTGTAGCCTCCCGCCTGATCGAGACCTACTACCGTCCCACCATCGTCCTGACCGAATCGAACGGCTTTTTGACAGGATCCGCCCGCTCGGTACAGGGTTTCGACCTGTATCAGGCACTCGAATCCTGCAGCGATCTGCTGGAGACTTTCGGAGGGCACATGTACGCTGCCGGACTGACCCTGAAAAAGGAAAACTTTGAAGCTTTCAGCTCCCGTTTTGAGGAGATTGTGGATGCCAGAATCACCCGCGAACAAATGATCCCCAGCATAGATATTGATGACGAGCTGGACCTGGATGAAATCACGGATAAGTTTGCAGATATCCTGAATCAGATGGAACCTTTCGGTCCCGGTAATATGCCACCCGTATTTGTTACCCGTAATGTCAGAGATGCCGGCGCCGGAAAAGTGGTGGGTAACAACGCAGGCCATCTCAAGCTTGACCTCATCCAGGATGGAAAGACCACACACCCTTTCCCGGCTATCGCCTTTAACCAGTCACACCGTTACGAACTGATACGCGAAGGGAAATTTTTTGATATCTGTTATACCATTACGGAAAATGAGTTCAGAGGTACAAAAACCCTTCAGCTCAATATAAAAGATATAAAAGTATCACAATAAAAAAAGCCGCATTCCTCAGCTTTTTTTATTTATTGTTTTTTATCAGAACGAACCGATCATCTTCTTCGGATCTACCCACTCGTCAAACTGTTCGGGGGTTACCAATCCCAGTTCTACGGCAGTTTCTTTCAGCGTCTTGCCTTCGGCATGGGCTTTTTTGGCAATCTTAGCAGCATTTTCATAGCCGATATAACGGTTCAGGGCTGTCACCAGCATCAGGGAGTTTTTCAGATGCTTTTCTATATTCTTAAGATTAGGTTCTACGCCGGCTATGGCATTATCTGCGAAGGACACACAGGCATCACCCAGCAAACGGGCCGACTGCAGAAAATTATAGATCATCACCGGTTTGAAGACATTCAACTGGAAATGTCCCTGCATACCCCCTACATTGATGGCAGTATCATTGCCGATCACCTGGGCGCACACCATGGTTATCGCTTCGTTCTGTGTCGGATTGACTTTCCCCGGCATGATGGATGACCCGGGTTCGTTGGCCGGCAGATTTAGCTCGCCAAGGCCGCATCGCGGTCCGGAAGCCAGGAAACGAATATTATTGGCAATCATCATCAAACTCACAGCTAGTGTCTTCAGAACCCCTGACGACTCGACGATTGCATCATGTGCCGATAGCGCTTCGAACTTGTTCGGAGCTGTTTTGAAAGGATAACCTGTCAATTCGGAAATCTTCTTCGCCACCAGCACATCATACCCTTTCGGGGTATTCAGTCCGGTTCCAACGGCTGTACCTCCCAATGCCAGCTCGGAGAGATGATTCAGCGAATTTTTCAGGGCCTTCAGCCCATGATCCAACTGGGACACATAACCCGAAAACTCCTGTCCCAGGGTCAGTGGCGTGGCATCCATTAGGTGGGTACGTCCCGTCTTGACAATATCCTTAAATTCTTCGGATTTTCTCGCCAGGGTATCCCGCAATTTCGTTACACCCGGGATGGTCACTTCCATCAACATCTTGTAAGCAGCAATATGCATGGCCGTGGGGAAGGTGTCGTTGGAAGACTGTGACTTATTCACATCATCATTGGGATGAATAAACTTTTTATCGTCCTCCAGCTTGCCTCCGTGCAGCACATGGGCCCGGTTGGCCACCACCTCGTTGACATTCATATTGGACTGTGTCCCCGAACCGGTCTGCCAGATCACCAACGGAAACTGGTCATCCAGCTTTCCCCCGATGATCTCGTCACACACCTGTATGATCAGCTTGCTTTTTTCTTCGGGCAATACCCCCAAATCCATATTGGCCATGGCTGCCGCTTTCTTCAACACACCAAAAGCATGTATGATCTCTATCGGCATCGAAGCCGGTTCGCCGATCTTAAAGTTGTTTTTTGAACGCTGGGTTTGCGCCCCCCAATACTTATCGGCTGGCACCTCAACAGTACCCATCGTATCATGTTCAATTCTTACATTCATGATCGTAAGGTTTTAATTGTATATTCTATAATGACCCATATCTGTATTAATTCATCTGTAATACTTTTCCTGCCACACTCTGTCTTATTATGTGAGTTAAACAGTAGCCCCGAACTGCATAAGGAAAGCTTTGATAAAATCATTCAGCTCCCCATTCAGCACAGCCTGCACGTTGGAGGTCTCATAGCCGGTACGCAAGTCCTTCACCATTTTATACGGATGCAACACATAACTGCGGATCTGCGATCCCCACTCAATTTTTTTCTTTTCTCCTTCGATCTTTGCCTGTTCTTCTTTTTTCTTACGGAGCTCCAACTCATACAACTGCGATTTGAGTATACGCATGGCATTCTCTTTGTTTTTCAGTTGTGAGCGGGTCTCCTGGTTCTCCACGACGATCCCCGTTGGAATATGACGCAGACGCACAGCTGTCTCCACCTTGTTTACGTTCTGTCCTCCGGCGCCACTTGACCGGTAAGTCTCCCACGTAATATCCGTCGGGTTGATCTCAACTTCGATCTTCTCATCAATCACCGGTGATACGAATACTGAAGCAAAGGTAGTCTGCCGTTTGCCTTGGGCATTAAAGGGAGAGATACGGACGAGACGGTGCACTCCATTTTCGCTTTTCAGGTATCCATAGGCATATTCTCCGTCAAACTCCAGCGTGACAGATTTTACGCCGGCCTCGTCACCGGGATGATACTCTACCTCTTTTACCTTATAGTTGTTTTTCTCACCCCACCGGATATACATCCGCATCAGCATCTCAGCCCAGTCGAGGCTCTCGGTGCCGCCTGCGCCGGAGTTGATCTTTAGAAGGGCTCCCAACTTGTCTTCCTCACGGCGAAGCATGTTCTTCAGTTCCAACTCCTCAATTTTTTGCAAAGTCTGCCGG